>NZ_JBHIQN010000107.1:0-500 GCF_042196525.1 Bartonella sp. AC62GZZY | reverse complement strand
ACGCCCCCGCCTTTCTGATCTCTTTAAAGAATAAATCCATCGCACGCCCCGCCCATCTTCGATAAGCTTTCGCAAAAACGGGTTCTTCCAAACGCCGGTTAATGGTACGCAAAGAACGAGCAACAGCAGTGCGTTCACGCTCTTGCATGGCAACAAGACGCCGCCGCGGCACCTCAAACTGATAATGCAAAATATGAATAACAATCTGTCGTGCTAACGCCGCATCAAATAAGCAGTGCGGAGGGTCAATAATATACCGGATTGGCAAATGTTTAAATCCACTACTCACCGCCTTAAAAGAACAGGCAAGCATAGCTTCCAAACGTTCAACTTCTGAATAAGGATTAACGATATCGCTTCTGGCTTCTGGGGTCCATAAATTACAAGCAGCAACCATAACCACCCCCTATAAAAACAATATGATTACCCCCTAATCGCCAGAACCAAGCCATCCAAACGGCTGTTCTATGATGCAACTCTATGCAATTTATCTTGCCTAT
>NZ_JBHIQN010000106.1:0-508 GCF_042196525.1 Bartonella sp. AC62GZZY | reverse complement strand
TAAGAAAGATAAGCTTTCAAGGGAATCATATCAAAAGGTATTAGAGGACGAAAACAAAATTTCTGGGACTTTTGATCAAATGGGCAAAGCTATTTCTGAGCGTTTACAATTTGCATCGATACAAGATAAAGCTGTAAGTTTAGAAACTTTTGAAAACGTAGAAAATCGTTTTCAATACCTCAGAAATCTATTAGATGAACTTCCAACAAAAGAAGAGCTGAAAGATACTGCAGATCTTCAAGCACATATCGATGGTTCGTTAGCGATGATCCAAAATGAATTTATAAAGATGGAAATGGTAGCGCATTTACGTGACGCTGAGCAATCACTTATCAAAAGGAAAAAACGCGAACTTAGTATGAAATTTTTTAACCATGAAGCAAAAGGGATGCCTACCATACGATAAAAACAAAAACCACTGTAGAAGGTTCAGTACTATCCGAACAATTCAGAGGGGCACAAAGATTTTATCAAAGCCAAGATATCGTGCTGAAAACACTTAGGTAAT
>NZ_JBHIQN010000105.1:0-518 GCF_042196525.1 Bartonella sp. AC62GZZY | reverse complement strand
TTTTTCTGTTCATCATTTCGCGAGACATCTAAAACCAACATACGTAGGGGTATGCCAATCTGAATGGCGGCAAGGCCAACGCCTTGGGCGTGATACATAGTTTCCAGCATATCATCAGCGAGTTTTTGAACAGCTGAATCAATATACTCAACAGGTTTGGATATTTCCGGTAAAATCGGACCAGGTACAATAACTAAAGGTCTCATTGGCATGAGGCACAGATTAATCAATGGTTTGTTATGGGTCAATATTGAATGGCAGATTCTTACGCTTTTTTACGGTAAGAGCGTTATATTACTTTTTATGTTTGATTCGTTTTTTTCTTTTATACTCGCTGATGAGTCTTTTGTTAAACTGAGCGCTCTGCTTTTGCTTATATTCGTTTGCTTGGTATTTTTTATGCTGATGCATTCTTATCGGAAAAAGGCGCTTTGGGAAAGTGAAACTGCTGAGCGTTCTCGTGAAGTACAAATGCAAATCGCTACATTGCTAAAAACACAGGCTGAAATGCAAGGACG
>NZ_JBHIQN010000104.1:0-533 GCF_042196525.1 Bartonella sp. AC62GZZY | reverse complement strand
CACTAAAACCTTAGCATGTAAACATAAAAGTACTATACGTACCGTATGGAAAAAATATGGTTCAAATTTTGTTGCGAATTCAGTTTCTCTGAAAAAACCACATTCCAATTCGTGGCATCTCTATGAGAAAAAAAATTGGTACTTGAATATTATTCATATAAATTATTTTGCTCATCTTTCACATAAATTAAAAAATGTACGGGATTCAAAGGGATAAAAATGAAATACATGTAGAAAGCCGTATGCAATTAAAATTGCAAGTACGGTTTGGGAAGAGATGTTTTATTTTTTATAACAAAAAAATAATTAGTCTACTTCATCCGACGAGTTCCGGGTTCGAGCCCCGGGCAACCCAAATTAATAAAATTCAGAGAGTTTTTTGATATAAAAATATATCAATTTATATTCAAATATTTGAATATGAGTTGACATACTCATGTCATATGTGTAATACTATAAATTAACAAGTTTAAATATTTGGGAAACTCTTAATTACTTTAAAAACCAAGTTTTACTATGACCGCTACTTTAGA
>NZ_JBHIQN010000103.1:0-541 GCF_042196525.1 Bartonella sp. AC62GZZY | reverse complement strand
TCCAAGCCTTTTTAGCAGAGATAGAACGAGAGATAAAACAACTCTCTACAAAAGCTGCTTAACCTTATGGGGGTGTTGTCTAACGCATATCTACAATCACCCCCGCCCTTTTACATAAGGAAATTAAACGTGTGTAACATCAAACATATTATCATACAGCCTGCTAAAGATGAGGAATTTTGTTTTTTTACCATTGGCTATGAAGGTAGGTCCCTTGAGAATTATCTTAGTTGTCTCATAGAAAACAATATCAAAACTTTATGTGATGTTCGTAAAAATCCAATAAGTAGAAAACACGGATTTTCAAAAAGACAATTAGAAAAAGCTGTAAGCAATATTGATATTGAATATATGCATATGCCTGAACTTGGAATTGCTTCTGAAAAACGAAGAAATTTGAAAACACAAAAAGATTATGACCGCCTTTTTAAAAATTATCAAAATACAACTCTCAAGAATAATTTTTGTGCAATAAACAAATTATATCAAATTTTTTTAAACAAAAAGCGCGTTGCAATCACCTGTTTTGAAGCCAATGTAT
>NZ_JBHIQN010000102.1:315-543 GCF_042196525.1 Bartonella sp. AC62GZZY | reverse complement strand
TCTTGATACAACAACATACCTTGAACACTTGTTTTTTGACGCGTGCTCAGTTATAGAAAGAATAGTCTAATTAACTTACCAAAAAGACGAAGCAAGTGCACTCAAAAAAGAAAGCAAGTGTCATTTCGTTGTATAAAACAGAAGGTTTGCCGCATGAAAGCGAATATTCATCCCAACTATCATAGGATTACCGTTGTTATGACGGATGGCACCCAATATACGACTCGC
>NZ_JBHIQN010000102.1:0-238 GCF_042196525.1 Bartonella sp. AC62GZZY | reverse complement strand
CGTAGATCGTGGTGGTCGTGTTTCT
Organism: Bartonella sp. AC62GZZY; assembly: GCF_042196525.1. Lineage (NCBI taxonomy): Bacteria > Pseudomonadati > Pseudomonadota > Alphaproteobacteria > Hyphomicrobiales > Bartonellaceae > Bartonella > Bartonella sp. AC62GZZY. The sequence continues at coordinate 213 of NZ_JBHIQN010000102.1, read as the reverse complement.
AAATTCAAAAATCGTTTTGGTAACCTTGGCATGTAAAAGCTTAGTGCTGGTTGTGAAGAACAAAAAACAACCTGTAAAGGTCCAATAAAATCGCCCGCAAAGTTTCAATAAAATTCCCCGCAAAGTTTCAATAAAATTCTTTGTGTCCAATACAGTTATTTGTTTATTGAAAACAATGAAACTGTCTTGAGCTTAAAAAAAAGCTGCGATCTG
>NZ_JBHIQN010000101.1:0-544 GCF_042196525.1 Bartonella sp. AC62GZZY | reverse complement strand
CATGGCTTGCTCCAATGTTGCCGTTTACGATGGAAGAAGCTTGGTTAGAGCGTTACCCAAAGAGTCAATCGGTGCATTTGGAACAGTTTCGTTCTACGCGAGAGGAGTGGCAGAATGAATCTTTGGCTGAACGTTGGAAAAAAATTCGTCAGGTCCGCAAAGTTGTGACGGGTGCTTTAGAGCTTGAACGAGCAGACAAGCGTATTGGATCATCTTTAGAAGCAGCCCCCATTGTTTTTATTTCTAATCCAACTTTATTGGAAGCATTGGAGAATCTAGATATGGCAGAAATTTGTATCACTAGTGCTCTAACAATTAGGCAGGACACAATACCTAAGGATGCTTTTACTCTGAGTGATGTTGAAGGCGTTGGTGTGTATCCGGGGAAGGCTTTGGGTAAAAAATGTGCGAGGTCATGGCGTTATACACAAGATGTTGGCAGCGATCCGGCTTATCCTGATATATCTGCTCGCGATGCGGCTGCTTTGCGTGAATTACAGATGCTTGGCAGGATTTAAAGTTTAGATCAAGAGGAGGAGAAAAT
>NZ_JBHIQN010000100.1:0-547 GCF_042196525.1 Bartonella sp. AC62GZZY | reverse complement strand
CGTCCTATCGCTTGAATAATCTCAATTTGACTTTTGCGCGGGTGTAAAAATAGAACAGCATCAAGAGCAGGAACATCCACACCTTCAGAAAGACATCTTACATTGGTGAGAACACGACACGTATTTTCCCCCGCATCTTCCTTTAACCATTCAAGTTGTTTTGTACGCTCTTTAGCACTAAAGGTTCCATCAATATGGGCAAGGGTACAGTTAAGAGGAGGAGTATCTTTATAGTTCTTATGAAGAGCGCGCAAAGATTCTTGCACTTTTTCTTTTTTGAATCTCTTGCATATGCGTTTAGAAGTCTCAATATCTTTGCAAAAAGCTAAAGCTCTACGCATGGGCTTGGGGTCATCTTTAAGATCAAGTTTCAGATCCATTTTGGTAAGTGCTCTATAACAGCCATTAATCTTGGTCCTATCATCGAGAATAAGTTCATAATTCTTATCGGTAATCAGATGTTGAATGGATTGACTTACTTCTTCTTCGTTGACAACTAATATGATAACTTTACAAGGTGATAACAGCTTATCCTCTAAAGCACGTG
>NZ_JBHIQN010000099.1:0-549 GCF_042196525.1 Bartonella sp. AC62GZZY | reverse complement strand
CCAAACAAGAGAAAGCTGCTTTTTATCAAACATTCTGCTGCTTTTTATTTTGGGGAGATCTGTTTTAAGGCAATATCACGTTCATTTAGCACGCATTTCAGTTCCTTTTTCACGCGACAATAAAGCCTCGCACGCTTGATAAACAGGTAATAAATGACAACGATTGGCGCCCATATTAAAACATTTAAGAGCGTAAAGAACAGGAAAGAAATGGCTATTAATGTTATAAGACTACTCGTCATTTTGTCCCCCTTCCATATTCTGCATACGCATTGCCTGATCGCGTTGTTGTATCGCTTCTTCCAATTGTGGAAGTATTTTGTTCAATTTTCTCGTTAATTTTATGCACATGATCCCAATGATCGGAAAAAAGAGAAGAAGCCCAAACCATAGAATACTCAACAGCTGCATGATAAAGGCAACATTATCATTCTTCCACCATACCAAATTTGCGACAGAGAAAGCAGATTGTAAAACAGAAAAGAGAATAAGGATAAAAAGAATTATTTTACATTCTTTTGAATAAAGAGGCAGAGATTCTTTGAAGTT
>NZ_JBHIQN010000098.1:0-551 GCF_042196525.1 Bartonella sp. AC62GZZY | reverse complement strand
CACATAAGAATTAGGCATTTGTTCATGCGGCAAAACGACATTTAAGCCAATCGTTGGTGCACCAACATCAGCAGCACCACGATTTCCTGCTTCCATTACCCCTGGTCCTCCCCCCGTGACAACCACAAATTCACGATACTCCGTCGTAGCAGAATAGCGTGAACACAAACGCGCAAATTCCCTTGCTTCATCGTAATAATGTGACATAGCATGTAAATTTTTCTTTTGCGTTTCATTTTTTGCTGCCCATGCTGCTTGCCCAGATTCGGGAATACGCGCACCACCAAATAAAACAATTGTTGATTGAATATTATATTCCTGAAGTACTATTTCTGGCTTTAAAAACTCAAGACCAATGCGTTGTGAACGTAACTCCGGACGCATCATAAACTCTTGGTCGATATACGCCAAACGATAAGTAGGTGAATGCATTTGTGCTGAATCAGGAACTTCATGCACCTGTTGTAGAGCATCTTTTACATGGAGAAGTGGTGCCCAATTTTTTTGTTCTTTTCCTCTTTTTTCCTTGTAACCTTTTTTCATGCACTTGT
>NZ_JBHIQN010000097.1:0-563 GCF_042196525.1 Bartonella sp. AC62GZZY | reverse complement strand
CAAACAAAATTTGGACAAGGATATCGCGCTGGCCCTTTACATTGTCCAGGAATCTTTTCTCAAGTAAATTCTTGGACTGTTAAAGGAAAAAGATTATATTTCTATAATAATTCAGGACGTATTGTTGTTACCCTTTATTCTTCTAATGTTGATCGTTTTGAGGGATACACAGTTGATGGTTATCCCGTTGTTTTAAGACATTAGATCATCTTTAGCCATTTATGAAAAAAAACAGATATATTAAGGAAGTCTTGAATTTCATTGATGGCAGTTGAAAAAAGGTTGTTTGGATGATTTTAGTCTCAACACGCTATCAAGAGCTGGTATCTAAAGGAGAAATCAGTTTGGACCCAGCTCAATTGGCTTTAACAGAACATTTTGATCATTTATTACAAAATGTTGCGGAACAAAACATTTCTCGGCCGTGGTGGGCTTTCTGGCATTTTTTTAAGAGAAAAAAACAAAACTCTGTTGCAAAACAAAAGAGTGCTGCTAATCCCTTTCAAGGATTGTATATTTATGGTGAAGTAGGACGAGGAAAAACCATGCTGATGGATTTGTTC
>NZ_JBHIQN010000096.1:0-569 GCF_042196525.1 Bartonella sp. AC62GZZY | reverse complement strand
ACGCATGGATCAGGTGAAGCGAAGACAAATAGTAAGCTTACATCTCTATTAGATGGGGACATTAAATCTGGCTCGACGGATGCAGTAACGGGTAACCAGCTTCATAAATTGGGCGATCAGGTAGCAACATATTTTGGTGGTAATGCTAAGTATGAAAATGGCGCTTGGACAGCTCCTTCTTATAAAATCTCTAATATTACTAATGATGGTGCGGTAACGGATAATACTTATAACGATGTTGGAAGTGCGTTTGCGGGTCTTGATACGAGTGTCCAGAATGTAAATACGCATCTGTCTAATGAGGTCAAAAAGTTTGATGAAAAAATAAGTAATATTACTCAATCAGTTCAAGGTGATTCCTTGTTGTGGAGTGAAACGGCTAAAGCCTTTGTAGCGACGCATGGATCAGGTGAAGCGAAGACAAATAGTAAGCTTACATCTCTATTAGATGGGGACATTAAATCTGGCTCGACGGATGCAGTGACGGGTAATCAGCTTTTTGCGACCAATAAGAGTGTTGCAACTTATTTAGGTGGTGGCGCTAAATATGAAGAAGGTCAATGGACCGC
>NZ_JBHIQN010000095.1:301-570 GCF_042196525.1 Bartonella sp. AC62GZZY | reverse complement strand
AAGCGCCGACTCAATAATAACGCGACACGTCTTCTCATCACAGCTCGTTCTTTCACCACCCATAATACCGGCAATCGAAACAACTCCCTCTTCATCTGCAATGACACAATCTTTGATACCCAAATTATAGATTTTTCCATTAAGTGCTTGAAGTCGTTCACCGTCACGGCCACAACGTACACTCAAACGCCCTTTAATCTTATCCGCATCAAAAACATGAAGCGGACGACCAAGATCAAAGCTTATGTAATTGGTCATATCAACCAATG
>NZ_JBHIQN010000095.1:0-258 GCF_042196525.1 Bartonella sp. AC62GZZY | reverse complement strand
GAACATTGCGCACTTCACGCCAAGCAAAACCTAAACATAGCGATGCGCTTTGCATAAAATCTAAAGAAACATGAAGCGGTGTTTCAAAAGAAGTATTAAATTGTGGTAATGATAATTCTTTTAATCGCCCAATTCCAGTAGCAGCTAGATCACGGGCAATACCGCGAACACCTGTGCAATCAGAACGATTGGGAGTCAAACCAATATCAATAACTGGATCATCTAAACCTGCATAAGCAGCGAATGAACCTCCTATAA
>NZ_JBHIQN010000094.1:0-571 GCF_042196525.1 Bartonella sp. AC62GZZY | reverse complement strand
GCAAAAAAGCTTTATCCAGCCCAACGGCGTGATCGCTCCAGCCTGCATGCACTGCAAGCAGTGAATATGGACGGGCATAAGCTGGATGTTTTTGTGAATGTTCCTTGGACAGAAAAGCCTGTGCGGCTTTATCTGATTGCCATTCAAGATCTTTATTCGGGCAAGATTTTATCGTGGCGCTTATCGGATGCTGAGAGTTGGGAAATCGTTCGTTTGGTGATTGGGGATATGGTGGAAGCTTATGGCATACCGGAGCGTATGACCTTGGATAATGGGCGTGCCTTTACCAGCAAGTGGATTTCTGGAGGTGTGCAAGGGCTTTTGACGAGTTTGGGTGTGCAATTGCAATGGACCACCCCTTATAGCGGACAGTCTAAACCGATTGAGCGGGCATGGCGTGATCTGGCAGAAGCGATTTCTAAACATCCCTTTTGTGCGGGGGCTTATACGGGCAATAAACCGGATGCCAAGCCTGAAGATTATGGCAAGCGCGCGATAGGATTTGAAGAGTTTAAAGCCCATGTTGGGGCGCAAATTGTGGCGCATAATGCGCAAGCGGGGCGTAAGGCGG
>NZ_JBHIQN010000093.1:0-572 GCF_042196525.1 Bartonella sp. AC62GZZY | reverse complement strand
CTGAAAACATTTCTTCACGTAGGTCATAAAGAATAAATCTTGAAGCTTTCAACTTGTTTAACGGAACTCTGATCATGACCTATCACACACAACTTGAAATGATTATTGAAAAAGCATTTGATGATCGCGATTCTACTGATACTATCACAAAGGGTGAAATTCGTGAAAGTGTTGAACATGCATTAAACCTTCTTGACAAAGGTGAAGTCCGTGTAGCGGAACGCCAAAAAAATGGACAATGGCATGTTAATCAATGGTTAAAAAAAGCCGTCCTTCTCTCTTTTCGGCTCAATCCTATGCAAATTATTGCCGGTGGGATAAATGGAACATATTGGTGGGATAAAGTCCCTTCGAGATTTTCTGGTTGGCAAGAAGTTGACTTTAAAAAAGCTGATTTCCGTTCCGTTCCTGGAGCAATTGTACGCCATTCTGCTTACATTGCTCCCAATGTTATATTGATGCCATCCTTTGTAAATCTTGGTGCCTTTATCGATAAGGGAACAATGGTTGATACATGGACTACTGTGGGTTCTTGTGCACAAATTGGCAAAAATGTTCATCTTTCTGGTGGT
>NZ_JBHIQN010000091.1:0-580 GCF_042196525.1 Bartonella sp. AC62GZZY | reverse complement strand
ATTTATTAATTATTATATATTATTTATTATATATTATATTATTAATTATTATCTATTATTTACTATATATTATATTATATTATATATTTATATATTATATATTATTATTATTATATTATTATATTATTTATTATATATTATTTATTATATTATTTATATATTTTAAAATATTTTATTATTCACAATTTATATTAAACATTTAATTTCTAAATTATTATTAATTTTAAATTTATTTTTAAAATTAAAATTTTAAATTAACAAAACAACATTTTAACTCTTGTAGGGATTCGTATTAAAATTAGTAATTGGTTGTTGGGGTATTATATTATTTATTTTATTAGTAATAAATCAACACATGCGATATATTGTAGGTCAAAAAACGTAGTACAACTCCCTACCTAAAGTCGATCAGCAAACAAAAATCAAAATCAATAAAATTGACAAACCAATTAAATATATTAAACCAAATAAATTTTATTTAAATATTTAAATTTAAATTTCTAAATTATTATTAATTTTAAATTTATTTTTAAAATTAATAATAATTTAGAAATTAAATGTTTAATATAAATAAAACAAC
>NZ_JBHIQN010000090.1:0-581 GCF_042196525.1 Bartonella sp. AC62GZZY | reverse complement strand
ACACTGGAATGACTGGACTATAAGTTAACGAAAGCTTATCTCTTATTTTAAAGAAGACAACTTTTAAAGAAGACAACATGCAAAATAAAATTCATTTGAAGATAAAACATGCCTGCTTGTCTAGCCTTAATCAATTACTGCGGCAAAAAGGTTCTCGACCAATAAAATGATTGATACTATCCTCTCAAAAATTGATCAGAAAGATAACTTGGTCAAATCCATTTCTGATAAATATTCACCCTATCGTATCTTTACTGCACAAGAATGGTCTCAATTTCGTGCAGATACACCCCTTACTTTGACTTTTGATGAAATTAAACGTTTACGCTCCATCGATGTTTCCATTAATCTTGAAGAAGTACAACGTATTTATCTTTCCTTATCGAGTCTGTTATCATGTCATGTTGAAGCAGTACAGGAACTTTTTCATAAGCGTCAAGAATTTTTACATCAAGAAGGAACTAGGAAAACTCCTTTTATCATTGGGATTGCTGGCTCTGTTGCGGTAGGAAAATCAACTACCGCTCGTATTCTTCAAGAACTTTTGAAACGTTGGACATCCAGCCTTAAAGTTGATTTAA
>NZ_JBHIQN010000089.1:0-581 GCF_042196525.1 Bartonella sp. AC62GZZY | reverse complement strand
TCATTGTGATTGCCCCACTATTTTCTGCATTAAGCCCGATGAAAGCATTATTAATTGTTGTTTTGCCTTGCAATTCGATCAAGCTATCAAGATCGGTGGTAGCTGCGCCATAGTTACCATTTGTTGTTAGAGCAACATCTGTAACCTTAATATGCCCACCGCTTTTTGCAAGCACTGCCATGTTTGCAGCGGTTACAGTTCCTCCCGTCATTGTGATTGCCCCACTATTTTCTGCATTAAGCCCGATGAAAGCATTATTAATTGTTGTTTTGCCTTGCAATTCGATCAAGCTATCAAGATCGGTGGTAGCTGCGCCATAGTTACCATTTGTTGTTAGAGCAACATCTGTAACCTTAATATGCCCCCCGCTTTTTGCAAGCACTGCCATGTTTGCAGCGGTTACAGTTCCTCCCGTCATTGTGATGGTACCACTATTTTCTGCATTAAGCCCGATGAAAGCATTATTAATTGTTGTTTTGCCATGCAATTCGATCAAGCTATCAGGATCGGTGGTAGCTGCGCCATAGTTACCATTTGTTGTTAGAGCAACATCTGTAACCTTAATATGCCCACCGCTTTTT
>NZ_JBHIQN010000088.1:0-592 GCF_042196525.1 Bartonella sp. AC62GZZY | reverse complement strand
TTTTAACAGACCGTGAAAGTGCAAAATTGCTTCATATGAGTGTCTCAACTTTCCGCCGTCATGTTACCAATGGCTCTCTCCCAAAACCTTTAAAATTTGGTTTTTTATCCCGTTGGTTACAATCGGATCTTTTGAATGTCATCGAGCAAGCAAAACAGCAACGTTATAACGACGCGGCATAAAAAAACCTTGTCACGTAAGGACGGACAAGGCTTTCTCAAGCTCATCAACCTGGAGCTTTATTTGGTGTAAATTCAAAGCTTTCTCTGCTGAAGCAAGACCTAAGGTTTGCATTCAAGTTGTTCTGAATGCTTTTTACAATAAGGGCTATTTAAGCGTCTCTCAACACTTCGCTGAGGCATGACAGCACCAGGACGACATATGGGAAGATTATCCGATTTATGATTTTCACACCAATCTTGTATTGTAAAGCTAGGACGAAAACCTGATTGCGCCATACACATTTCAATACTGGCAAATTGATTCAAATCTAGCGCCACAACCTTATTAAGGTCCGGTACTCCACATTCTAAAAGTATTTTATTTCTCCATAATGCTGGAGAAAGTGAGGGAATTGAGTTAACACATCCAG
>NZ_JBHIQN010000087.1:0-593 GCF_042196525.1 Bartonella sp. AC62GZZY | reverse complement strand
TCACCGCATCAAACATTTACAACATACTCAATAAAACTACAAAAGGATTGCCTACGAGCAAATATGAAGACTACAAAATCAAACTCATAACAGAACGCTTAACAAGAGAAACAAGCCCCTATTATGAAACTGAAGATATGAGATGGGGTATCGAACATGAAGAAGATGCCTTGAGAGAATATGGCTTCATTCATGATGCCGATATAACAAAATGCGGCTTTATCCAACACCCCACAATAGAAATGGCGGGGGCTAGTCCTGATGGTCTCATTGGAGAAGACGGTTTAATCGAAGTCAAATGCCCGAGATCAGTAACACATATGCGCTTTTGTATAGGTGACGAAATCAAACCAGAATATCACGCACAAATGCAATTCCAAATGGCTTGTACAGGACGAAAATGGTGTGATTTCGTAAGTTATGATCCACGTTTTACGGGAGAATTCTTTCACTTGCGCATGAAAGTCAAGCGTGTTCTCCGTGATGATCAACAAATTGAACAGATCAATCAAGCTGTCCAAGCCTTTTTAGCAGAGATAGAACGAGAGATAAAACAACTCTCTACAAAAGCTGCTTAACCTTATGGGGGTGTT
>NZ_JBHIQN010000086.1:0-594 GCF_042196525.1 Bartonella sp. AC62GZZY | reverse complement strand
AGATTATGATTTGGATAAACTTTTGCATGATATACGTACGGTGCTTGAGCACAATGATGTGAAAAATGTGCAAAAACAATTCCACCAACTTTTTGATAAAAAAGACTCTTCTGTTTATTCGTGTGCTTTTGAAAGTGCTTCTTTGGATGAAAATTTACAAACTGTAAAGGAAGGAACCATTCAGGAACAGGGTACGAAAGATGATCAGAGCAGTGTTACCAATGTGGAGAGCCCTGATCATAAAAGTCGTTTGCAGGAAATGGACGACCGTTTACAAAAAACTGCTGAACATTTTAAAGAAGCGCATAAAGATGCGAAGGAAGCAAAAGACCGTCTGAAGGAAGTGCATAACCACTTGGAGAAGGTGCATGAAGAAGGCATTCGTGATGGACTGCATCAGGGTCAAGATTCCTCTCTTCTTGCTTCTAAAGCGTTGTATAAAAAAGGTTATAATTTTATTGTTTCTGCCAACTATGTCGAAGCTGAAAAAGCCTTTTGCGCTTTTCAACATCACTATAAAAAAGATCCTTTGAGTGATGATGCTTTATTCTGGTTAGCAGAAGCTTTGTTGGGACAAAAACGTTATCATGAAGC
>NZ_JBHIQN010000085.1:0-595 GCF_042196525.1 Bartonella sp. AC62GZZY | reverse complement strand
CAGAAAGCACCCGATCTTCACCAGTTTTGTTGGCGATATTGATTTCGCCACCTTCTACTTCTTTACCAATATTAATAAGACCTGCATCATCCCACTTAACAAGACTGTCTCCCACGACTTTGGTAATCTCATTCTTAAGCTCTTTATGGATATTCGTGAAAGAACTACTTACGCCAGCAAAGGCATCCGCTACATTATTATAGCTTGTTTCAACGGGAGTGCCATCCGTATTGAAGGCTTTAACCGTGAAACTTGGAGCTGTCCATTTGTCATCCTCATACTTAGCGCCACCACCTAAATACTTCGCAACCTTGTCACCCAGTAAATAAAGCTGGCTACCTGTAATAGCATCCGTTGAACTTTCAGAGACTGTTCCAGCCTGAAGAAATGTAATCTTACTATTAGCTTTTTGTCCACCTTTACCATGTTTGGCTACAAATGCATGATAATCCTTGCTCCAAGACAACGAATCCTGTGCAACACCTTGCGAAACTTCTTTAATCCGTGCATTCACATTCTTGATATTCTCATCAAGACCTGTAAATGCTGAACCAATATTTTTAAACTCTGCCGATTTTATCTCTCCATCTTTGGT
>NZ_JBHIQN010000084.1:311-597 GCF_042196525.1 Bartonella sp. AC62GZZY | reverse complement strand
AAGCATTGGGGTGGAATGCACCGAAGATAATCGTCGCGCCTATCGTGAAATGCTGTTTACTGCAAAAGAAGCCATGGAAAGCGCTATCTCTGGTGTCATCTTATTTGATGAAACACTGCGTCAAAAAGCATCTACAGGGCAGATGTTGACAGATCTTATTCGTGATGCAGGTGCTGTGCCGGGGATCAAAGTCGATACCGGTGCCAAACCATTGGCGGCTTTTCCTCAAGAAACGATTACAGAAGGCTTGGATGGTCTTCGTGAGCGTTTAAAGGATTATTATACT
>NZ_JBHIQN010000084.1:0-279 GCF_042196525.1 Bartonella sp. AC62GZZY | reverse complement strand
CAACAAGAGGGGCAATCAGTCAGAATGCACAAGCTCTCGCGCGTTATGCTGCTTTATGTCAGGAAGCTGGTCTTGTACCGATTGTTGAACCGGAAGTGCTGATGGATGGACCATCACGCCAGCATTCTATTACGCGTTGCTTTGAGGTGACAAAAGTTGTTTTACACACTGTGTTTAAAGAATTATTTGAGGCACGTGTTCTTTTCGAGGGCATGATTTTAAAACCCAATATGGTGATTGATGGAAAAGATGCGCGCATTGCTTCTGTGGAAGAAGTAG
>NZ_JBHIQN010000083.1:330-601 GCF_042196525.1 Bartonella sp. AC62GZZY | reverse complement strand
CATAAAGAGAACGAAAAACCCCTTGATAACTTTCCCATGCCTCTTTTTTAGCAGGTCTATCGACCCATAACCGCTCTTGTCGTGTATCGGGAAAGATCAGCATTTGAAACCGTTGCAATAAACCATCATCGTTTATCCCACGGTGCATGGCTTTAATGAGTGGAATAAGGCGTGTAGGTTGAATGCCCCCTATGATTGAAAGGGTTGCATTGGGAATATGAATGGTTCCACGCCCAATCCGGTCATAGGTGTGTGATTGATTGCCATTAAA
>NZ_JBHIQN010000083.1:0-237 GCF_042196525.1 Bartonella sp. AC62GZZY | reverse complement strand
CCAGTCAGTTCATCACACACCATTAAGAGACCACGGGGGTTTTCTTTCAACAATTCGCCTAGCTTTTCTACGGTCACATCATTGACGATAAGACGTCGTTTTATAGAACTATCATCTTCTTCACTTTCTTTGTGTTCAAGAGTTTGTGAAAGAAGAGCAAGGGCTTGTTCCTTATCTTGATTTTTCAATGCTTTGTAAGCTTTTCTTTTATTTTCTTTTATTTCTAATTCATTGAAG
>NZ_JBHIQN010000082.1:0-602 GCF_042196525.1 Bartonella sp. AC62GZZY | reverse complement strand
TCCACTCCCTCCCCCCGCGGTGGAATTACGAGGCCGCGGCGCCGCGTCGCGGCACCGCCGCCGCCGCGGCAGTTTCAGCCAGAAAATTACTGCGCCATAATTTCGAAGGCCTTAACGGCCTCGGTTGGCCGAACCGATTTCACCGTCACCTACATTGACGCTTTTTCACCCGATTTCACCCTAAGGTATGACGGGGATGTTACGTAACGTTTGCACGCGCTCTGATAACACCTATTTTGCACTTTGTGATCTAAAGCTCAAACTTGGTGTCTAGACTAAAATGGGCGCTCTGAGCGCAATTGTGCACTCGGATCCCATCTCCGAGACCTCTAAGTATGCTTTAGAGTACACTTTCAGTTCCAAGGCTTCCGGGTGGAGCGTATCGGCGCTCCGACCCTATGGACCCGCTATGGCCCCTTAGTTGTCTCGATAGACCCTCCATCGCAAGCTTTAAGTTCAATTGGCCACATTGCTTAAGAGCCTTAGGAAAGCCCGATGTTGGAAGTTGACAACATCGGAGACCCAAAGAGGTATCAATGTGATATGTCTGCGACTCCAAGCCTCATGCACCAAAATGATCGGCCTCCTGCCGCAATGTCCCG
>NZ_JBHIQN010000081.1:0-608 GCF_042196525.1 Bartonella sp. AC62GZZY | reverse complement strand
ACTTACACAATTCAGGGTAATTCTCATAATGATGTTGGTTCTGCTTTTAATGCTGTTGATACTTCTATCACGAATATCCAAAATCAGATTACGAATGCGACAAAAAACAGCCTTGTTAAGCAGGAAGGAGATGCAGGTACTATTACCGTTGGTGTGACAACGGGGGGTACAGAAATTAATGTTGCAAATAATGCAGGCAGCGATAGGACAATTTCTGGCGTAAAGACAGCTGTGAATGGTAATGAAGCTGTTAACAAAGCTCAGCTTGATAAAAGTATAGAGAAGATTTCTAATGATATTAATCTTACAAGTGCTGCTGCAGTTCTTTATGATAAAGAAAACGATACCGTTAATTATAATAGCATAACTTTGGGTGGTGATAAGACTACAGCACCAGTTTCCCTCCATAATGTTAAAGATGGAAAAATTGCTGAAGATTCGCATGATGCGATCAATGGTAGGCAGATTGAAAAAATATCTCGAGATGTAGCAAACATTTTGGGTGGGAATGCAGAATTTAGCGACGGTATTTTATTCGGTCCGCTCTATCATTTGTCGCGCATTTCTGAAGATGGCGTAGCAGTATCTAAAGACCATAATAATGTTGG
>NZ_JBHIQN010000080.1:0-613 GCF_042196525.1 Bartonella sp. AC62GZZY | reverse complement strand
TCTTTTTGATTATGTTTTTTGACATAAAGATAACACATTTAGAGTCTAAGGGTTTTAGTGTGTTGTTTTTTCCTAACTAAAAAGAGGCTTTGTATATTTAATATTACTTTTTACTTGGTAGTAGTTACTATAAAATCCTTTAAACTAGGGTTAGTATGTGTTTTCCTAATTATAGACTTTATTTTTATTAGAAAGCATTGTTTTGTTAATAATAAGTAAAGTAAAAAGAAATTGTAATATTTACAGAATATAGTTTTCCTTGGATAATTGAATTTTTAGTTAGACTTTTTCTTTTTAATATATCGTGTAATGATATAGGCGTGGTCTTGTGATGCACCTCTTATCTCTACCACTGCTTATCCCCTTTTGAAAGTTATTTCATCAAAATGAGTCTTACCAATACACATTTCCGTACCATTATAGACTGTTCAAGAAAATGGCAATATAAAAATATAACTTTTTAGCAATATGGATTCTACTGTGATCTTTTTTCAACAAAATATAGAAAAACCTTCTATAAAACCTCAAAATTTATAGTGTCATCAAATATTATGCTTATCTCTAGATAAATACTGTGAATCTGTAAAAAAATATCCACCCTCATTTTAATAAA
>NZ_JBHIQN010000079.1:0-622 GCF_042196525.1 Bartonella sp. AC62GZZY | reverse complement strand
TCCATCGCTTTAAGAAACGCTATTAAGCGTGGACCATCCTGTGATTCTAAAACAAAATCATCTAAATCATTATCTACAGGTACATCTGTTTTAAGTCGAACGAGTTCACGAGAAATTTTTGCTTGTTCACTATAAATTTGAATATTTTCACGTCGTTTTGTTTGCTTAACTTCTGTCACTCGCTGTAACAAAAGATCAAGAGAATCAAATTGATCTAACAATTGGGCTGCAGTTTTGGGACCAATTCCTGGAATTCCGGGAACATTATGTGTCGGATCTCCAATCAAAGCTTGCAAATCGACCATTTTTTCAAGACCGACACCCCATTTCTCTATAACCTCAGAAATACCTATATGCTTATCTTTCATTCCATCATATAAAGATACATGCGTATTTACTAATTGCATAAGATCTTTATCAGAAGAGATAATCGTCGTTTTTGCTCCAATCTTTGTTGCTAGTGTTGCATAGGTAGCAATTAAATCATCGGCTTCAAATCCTTCCTTTTCGATACAAGGCAAATTAAAAGCTCTTGTTGCTTGGCGTATTAGAGCAAATTGAGGAATAAGGTCTTCAGGAGGTGTCTCCCGATTAGCTTTATATTGTGGATAAATCTGTTTCC
>NZ_JBHIQN010000078.1:0-626 GCF_042196525.1 Bartonella sp. AC62GZZY | reverse complement strand
GGATCTTTCTAACAGTCTTCAGTCTGATGATTCAGCAGTTGTGCATTACGATAAGAACAAGGATGCCTCCATTAATTATGCGAGTGTAACGTTTGGCAAAGGAAATGGTTCTGCCGCTGTTGGTCTGCATAATGTTGCGGATGGTATGATTGCTAAGGATTCACATGATGTTGTTAATGGGGAACAGATTAATAAAATTTCTCAGGATGTAGCACGGTTTTTAGGTGGCGGTGCGTCATTTAAAGATGGTAGCTTTACACAGCCGACCTATGAGTTATCGAGTATTTCTGAAGATGGCCATGTAAGTACGGCTATTTTTAATGATGTAGGTTCAGCGTTTACAGGCCTTGATGAAAATATCAAGAATGTGAATCAACGTATTAAGGATGTTTCTCAGGGTATAGCACAGGATTCGTTATTGTGGAACAAGGATGATCATGCCTTTGTAGCCAAACACGGCAAAGAAGGAAGCAATAGTAAAATTAAGTTCCTTGCGGATGGAGAGATTTCTTCGAGTTCGACGGATGCGATAGCAGGTAATCAGCTTCATACTCTAGGTAGCAGTGTTGCTCAGTATTTTGGCGGCGGAGCTAAGTATGAGAATGGCAAATGGATAGCTCCAACAT
>NZ_JBHIQN010000077.1:0-628 GCF_042196525.1 Bartonella sp. AC62GZZY | reverse complement strand
TTTGATGGGAATAGATATGACTTTGTCAGCAGAATTATTGGCGGCAATGGCTATACTTACGAGACAATACCTACTGGCAGTAACTGGTGGAAAGAATGGTGGAGAGTGATCATGAATCCCATAAGCTCCCATACTTGCCTTGGAGATGCGGGGCGTATGTGCAACATGCTTTACGGCTCATCTCATCGTGAACAAGTTCCTTCAAGTAAATCATGGAGTAAAAAATGAAACACATCGTAAAATTATTAAGTGCTGTAACTTTGTTAAGTATAGCTGGGTGCCAGTTTAATAAAACTCCCATATCTTCTATAGGGGCATGGGAGAAGCCAGGAGCAGATTTTACGGAGATAGGAAAAGCCTTGTTAGAATGCGGTATGCCAACCCCTTATGATAAGGATCCAGAAAGTAGAAAGCTCAGTAATAATGCAAATGCAACCATTGATGCTTGCATGCTCCAAGCGGGATTTCGCTATAAATATGATGTGGGGGGAGGCTGGTGTGGAAATCATAAAGCGGAAAACCTTCCGATTTGTCGTCCAGGTGCTGTCATACCACAGCGCAGTGTCAAGAAGCGCTTAAACAGCCCGTTTTGTAAAAAATATAAAAATGCACCTGAATGCAAACCTTA
>NZ_JBHIQN010000076.1:0-636 GCF_042196525.1 Bartonella sp. AC62GZZY | reverse complement strand
TATCCTGTTAACAGCGGTTGTGGGCAATGTGGGCATTATTAAGCCGCAAGTCGCATTTTTTGAATTATATGGTGTGGAAGGTCTTCAAGTTCTCAAAGAGCTTATTGAAAATGCACAGGAACAAGGTTTATTGGTAATCGCTGATGCAAAAAGGGGGGATATTGGCTCTACTGTTGAAGCTTATGGGAAAGCTTGGCTTGGTTCAAGCAGCGCGTTTAAAGCGGATGCTATAACCGTAAATGCTTTTCTTGGCTTTGATGCTCTCATCCCTATGATAAAAATTGCAGAAGAAACAGGAACAGCAGTTTTTGTGGTTGTTCAATCCTCGAATCCGGAGGGAAAGCAAATGCGCAATGCGCTTATTGGTGATCAAACACTTTCTGTTCATTTGGCACAGCGTATTTGTGACTATAATAGCCAGTTTTTAGGACAAAATTATTCTGTTGGTCCTATTGGTGCGGTTATTGGAGCAACATTGGGAAGTGAATCAAAAGAGGCAATTGAGCAGTTAAAAAACAGCTTGTTTCTTGTTCCTGGTATTGGTGCTCAAGGGGGAACAATACCGCAACTGACAAACCAGTTTCCGCAAAGTTTGTGGCGGAATATTATTCCTGCCATTTCAAGGTCGATTACGGA
>NZ_JBHIQN010000075.1:0-639 GCF_042196525.1 Bartonella sp. AC62GZZY | reverse complement strand
CTTTATGCTTTGCAATTGATAGCTTTTCATTTGCGTTTTCTTCCTGAGCGTGATCCGCATCCTATTTTATATGATATTTTACACCTTTTTATGCAGAATTTTGATGAGCGGTCTGTAAACGCAGAGTTGCTTGTACGTTTTGAAATGCGGCTGCTCGAAGAACTTGGCTTTGGCCTTGATTTGTCTCATTGTGCTGTAACGGGCAGTACAGAGAGACTTTGTTATGTATCACCAAAATCGGGACGAGCTGTATGTGAGGAGGCGGGGCGCCCTTGGAAGGAGAAGCTTCTCATTTTACCACAGTTTCTTGTGCAAAGAACGACACGTCCTGTAGATTTTAATGACATCATAAATGGTTTTATTCTAACAGGTTTCTTTTTAATGCGTCATGTCTGGGAACCACGGGATATAAAGCAACCACCGATACGCATGAATTTGATACAACTATTTGAACGGCAATTTTGTACGCAAGCATCAATTTGTTAATCTGATAAATAGTCAATAGAATATGAAGATGCGAATCTTAAAAACAATTTCTGAAGTACGTCAATATATCGCAGTAGAGCGATATTTAGGACGATCTATAGGTTTTGTTCCAACGATGGGGGCACTGCATGAAGGTCACCTAGCATTAGTGCA
>NZ_JBHIQN010000074.1:307-644 GCF_042196525.1 Bartonella sp. AC62GZZY | reverse complement strand
AAAAAGCACCAAAGGCTAAAGTTGAAGAAACAATATAAAAGAGTGCACCTGCTGTGAGTGCTATATTGCCGATCCCAATGGTTGCCAACAAAGTACCAGAAGAGACAAGAATGCTATAAGCCACCAAACGCACCAAAACTTGGCTCGCCAAGACCCCAATAAAACCAAAAGCCATAGTGGCAAGTCCACCATAAAATAAAACCATTTTACCAAAATGACTAAAATATTCACTTTCAGGACCAAACCATAGCAATGTCAGACGTAAAACAATATAAATACCCACCTTGCTTAAAAGTGCAAAAGAAGCTCCAACGGGTGCTGCTGCGGCACTATAAGT
>NZ_JBHIQN010000074.1:0-286 GCF_042196525.1 Bartonella sp. AC62GZZY | reverse complement strand
GGCCACATACCCACTTTGAGTAAAAAAGCAATCCCCAAAAGCGCCGCGCCTATTTCAAATAAAACAATATCCGCAGAGGTTATATGTTTCATTTTTACAGCCAAATCGGCCATATTAAGAGTACCAACGATTCCATAAATGAGTGCCGTACCAACTAAAAAAAACAACGAAGCAATAAGATTAACGACGACATAATGCAATCCTGCACGTACACGTAACTGCCCAGAGCCATGCAACACAAGCCCATAAGAAGCCGTTAACATAACTTCAAAAAACACAAATAAAT
>NZ_JBHIQN010000073.1:0-671 GCF_042196525.1 Bartonella sp. AC62GZZY | reverse complement strand
ATTAGAGCTGTTGTTCCACAGGTTCCAACTTATCTTCTTTTGCCAAATGCCTTATTTCATGCTGGTTTAGTGGATATGATCACGCAAAATAAGACGTTGGAGATAATGCGGAATGCTTTTCATTCTTCTTGGAAAGAGAATGAAAAGACAGCCTTTTTTCTGCGTGCTTATGGGGGGAGCCATCATTATGCTTCCAATTTATCTGCTTTTGAATATGGCTATGGTGCTGAGCTCGATTATAATGCACTTGAAGCAGGTGTTTTGTTAAACGAGATTGAGAGTTTACATGGTCGTACATTCTTTGGAGTTTTGGGGAACTATGGAAATCTTTCTCTACACCCTCAGGATGTTGAACAAAGCAAAAAAAGCGCATTTAATAAATGGTCTGTTGCTGCCTATGGGAGTTTGCAGCATGATAGGGGTTTTTATATAGATGGGGTGGTATCGTATGGTCTTTTTAAGGGTGATGTTTTGACCCTTTCACGGGGCAAGGTTGTGGCGTTAAAGGGTAAACAGTTTAGCGGTTCTTTAACGAGCGGTAGAACGTTTGCAACAGGGTATAAAGGTGTTGTTTTTGATCCGCAGATTCAGGTTGTTTATCAGCATCTTCAGTTTAATCAGGCGTTTGATGTTGATAATCTTGATGTTGATTTAGGAAAATTTCATCAATG
>NZ_JBHIQN010000072.1:0-688 GCF_042196525.1 Bartonella sp. AC62GZZY | reverse complement strand
TTTTTACAGCTGATCTCTGATGAGAATGCAAGCTAATATCACGCGATAGCATGCGCTATTCATAATCCCCCTTTGTGAATACTTTATTGCTTGAAGGCAAAATATGCCACCTCTCTGTTTTAAGAAACGACACGTTAAGAGACACTATTTTAATTTTTATTGTAAATTTCCTGAAATTACTTTATGAATTAAAAGATGTTTTGGTCGCATACGCAACGACCAAGAGGGTCTTGAAAGCCCGAAAATCTAAACATGAATTTACCCCACTTTGTGGGTATCCCGGAATTCCGGGAGTTTTTGCTATGTCCAGGTGTTTTAAGCACTAAAAGCAAAAAAAGCTGATTAGATTTCAGTACTTTCAAGCTCCCGGAATACTCATGCGAGGGCGCTCGCGACCGGCGGGGGGCTTTAAAATGCAAACCAGAGATCTTGATAACGACATTTTCATTGGCAAAAAAATTCGTTTGAGACGAAAAATGTTGAAGATGTCTCAAAAAACATTAGGTCAGCACTTAGGTGTCACTTTCCAACAAATCCAGAAATATGAAAACGGCTTAAATCGTGTCAGTGCAGGACGATTAAAGAGAATTTCTGATATCTTGGATGTTCCCATTGCCTTTTTTTATGCGGATATCATCACAAAACAACAGCCCCCATATCTTCATGATGAAATCGCATCAAGCACAGA
>NZ_JBHIQN010000071.1:0-699 GCF_042196525.1 Bartonella sp. AC62GZZY | reverse complement strand
AAGCCATAAACACGGCGGGGTCAAAATGGGTCCCTCCACAACCTCTTCCCCTCTTTAAAGGAGTTTTATGATGCGTGAGAACACTTATGTTATTTTAACCAATGCCGATTTTGTTGCTGGTCAACGTTCACCGGGCAAGGGTGAGGAAATTTGTTTAAGTGAAGAGGCAGCAAAATACCCTTTGCTGCTTGGTCAGATTGCTGAAAAACCAGCCCCTGTTGTTGCGGCGACCCCAACGGTTTCTACCACAAAGACAAGCAAAGGGGCTTAAAGCATGCGGTGCGGGATGAGCGAAAAGGATGGCTCTCTCTTATATGGTTGGGATCATTGCCAACAATCCATTCATAAATGTTTAATGACAAGGGTAGGAACACGGGTTTTGCGTCGCCATTATGGGTGTGATGTCAGAGAATTCCAAGACGCCAATGCTGATCCTGCAACAATCTTACGTCTTTATCAAGCTATTGCCTGCGCGCTTGATGATCCAGAATGTGGAGAGCCTGGGTTCTCATTGCAAAGGATTGATCTGACCAAAGCAACGCGTGAGGGAACATTCCACTTTGTTTTAAGGGGAGTTTTTTATCCCGATGGCCATTTGGGGGATTGGTCCCATGGGCAAGAGATGCAATTTCCTTTAGAGGTCTCTTATGGCAGAGCTTGAACATTTACCCTTTTCACAGATTCCTTTGCCACAAATTA
>NZ_JBHIQN010000070.1:0-764 GCF_042196525.1 Bartonella sp. AC62GZZY | reverse complement strand
GTGAGCGAGGGGAAAAAGTGAGTGAGGGGAAAGTGAGCGAGGGGAAAAAGTGAGCGAGGGGAAAGTGAGTGAGGGGAAAGTGAGTGAGGGGAAAAAGTGAAGAGAGGCTTTTATTGCCATTAAGTATATTGCTTTTGACTTGTTCATTAAGGAGCATGGGGGACACTTCTCGTTTTATGCTTTTTTTATATTGGTGTCGTGTTTTTGAGAAAAATTGAGGCTCTTGCTTGAGTTGGTGCTCTTTCTTGAGTGGGATTTTTGCGAGCTTTTAAGGGGGATAAGTGAAGAGGGCTGCTCTTGGGTTTCACTTGCTGTTTCTGTTCTCTTAAAGAGAGAAAATCTTGTAACTTATTTTCTTTTTATCAAGCATAAAAATGTGTCTTACCAAGCGATATGGAGAGCGAAAAATCTATATTTAAAGCAAAAGATATTCTGGTGTTTGGGGAAAAAGAACCCATTTTCTTGCAGGTGGAGGCAAGGCGCATAGAGAAGGTGAGCCAAAAGCACACGTTTTGATCAAGACTTTTTGCTCCATGGAAAGGGCAACAGTGTTTTTAAAGAGCTTGGGGTGGAGGGGGAAAATTGAAAGAAAAGAGGGACATTTATTTATTTACGAGACTGTTATTTATTTACGAGACCGCTAAGGACAGTTTCTCATCTCTGGATGAAAAAGGTTTTGTGCAATTTGGTTATGGAATTGTTGGAGACGCTGGTATCCATGCTGCGGCTTGCCAAATGATTAATCCTTATCATTTGGGGGCTTT
>NZ_JBHIQN010000069.1:0-764 GCF_042196525.1 Bartonella sp. AC62GZZY | reverse complement strand
CATCTTTCCAATCCATTGCTGGTCTATTTTGCGTTTTATGACGTTGTTTTCCTAAGAGCGCGCGTGCTTTTGTTGTTGCTTGTAAATTAACATCCAAACCCAAAGCCGCAGCATGTTTGAGACAAATATTAAGACGGTTTAGTGCTTTCTCTGCTGTTGTAGCTTTTGTATGCCAAATAGGAACAAGCGTGTTGCGTATCTCTGTTTGGGTAATTTCTGAAATGGACAGACTGCCTAATTTAGGGAGAATGTAAAGCCGCAAGGGAGAAAACCAGTTCCCATTCTTACCATTACCTTTTAATTCAGCTTTCCGACTTTCAAAAGTACCCAAAGCGATATCTTTTAAATAATGGAGATTGCTTCACACTTTTGTTTATTGCGTTCTTTAATGGGATCACGACCTTTACGTAAAACAGAATGCCATTGGTTTGCCAATTCACGCTCTTTTTTAAAGAAACATCTCTCAAAGAGCATCCAAGCCCATTTCGCGATGGCGATCATGAATGGTATAACGATAAAACCATTGAGCACTTCCATCTTTACGTTTATGAAAAAGCAAGCCGGCACCATCACACACTTTGCCAGCTCGTGGGTGTTGCGACAGCCCTTGGCACGTAAGACGATTCATAAGAGCCATTTTTAGTTCTTTCTTATACAGTTTTTACCCACACGCCAGCTTCGCTTGTGACGTGCAAGCGAATGGTTTTGATTGATTCAAGATAAACAGATTTGAAATGAGACAATCTTACGATATTCGGGATTCT
>NZ_JBHIQN010000068.1:563-804 GCF_042196525.1 Bartonella sp. AC62GZZY | reverse complement strand
CCTTGGTTTTAGCAAAAGGTGCTGGTGCAGAAGCACGTATAGCTTTAGGTTGGGTTATTGTTGGTGGTCTGGGGTTGGCAACTATTTTTACGCTTTATGTTACACCGGTTGTTTATCTTTTTCTCGGACGTTTTGTAAGAGCAAAAGCAGAAGAAACTGCACGCTTAACAAGAGAACTCAGCCAAGTTGAATGATGTATCTGGTAGGGAAGATTTGGAAGCTTTTTACTCTTAATTTTACA
>NZ_JBHIQN010000068.1:0-533 GCF_042196525.1 Bartonella sp. AC62GZZY | reverse complement strand
CCATTTTTGTACCCCTTCATTTTGTATATGAGCAGTAAAAATGACTAGCAATAAAGGAGAGACTCTCTTGTTTTATCATTGTTTATGCATAGATTTTATTGTCAATAGCCGTGCGGGATGAGTTCATGGAAGGTAGCTTTTCGATTCGAAACGAAAAAGCTTTTGGGGAAGCTTTGAAAGCTTTAAGAAGACACGCTATAAAGGATAGAGCACACGATATTCGTCGACATTTCGAAGAGGATGAACAGCGTTTTTCTCATTTTTCTTTAAGACTTGATGATCTCCTTTTCGATTTTTCGAAGTGTGGTGTAACATTTAAAACGTTGCAACTCCTAGATGATTTGGCTGTCGCAGCAGATGTATTAGGCAGGCGTGAGGCAATGTTTTCGGGTCAGGTCATTAATACCACTGAAAAGCGCTCGGTTCTTCATATTGCGCTACGTTTACCTGCTGACGAAGTTTTCATGTTGGACGGACATGATCTTGTTCAAGATATTCAGGCTGTTCTTAAAGATATGGAAAGATTTTCTGAA
>NZ_JBHIQN010000067.1:0-807 GCF_042196525.1 Bartonella sp. AC62GZZY | reverse complement strand
GGCTGGGCGCTTCGTGATGCAGATGGTTTTATCACAAGTGATACAGAACATTTTCAATCACGCCGTTTTGAAGGCGGTGGCATGCGTTACTTGCGCTTTAAGAAATGGCTTACTGAACTAAAGAGGTCTGTTGATGAAATTGATGCGGTGTATTTTGAAGAGGTACGTCGGCATGTGGGTACAGACGCTTCTCATGTTTATGGGGGCTTTCTAGCAACATTAACGGCGTGGTGTGAACATCATCAGATACCGTATGAAGGCATTCCCGTTGGTACCATTAAGAAAGCAATGACAGGCAAAGGAAATGCCTCAAAAGCAGAAATGATTAAGGCAATGCGTGCAAAAGGTCACGCGCCTTGTGACGACAACGAAGCAGATGCTTTGGCAATTTTATATTTAATGAAAGAAGGGGATGCGCATGTCTAATGGTATGCCATGGATAAGATTCCATTTGTATGACTGGATAAGTGGTACAGATGGAATGACGTTAGAGCAAAGGGGCGCTTATATGACGCTTCTCGTTCGCATGTACGATAAAAAAGCACCAATTAAAGAAGATTTTGAAACGCTTGCACGTGCTTGCAATTGTTCGCAGAAAAAATTTGCAACTCTTGTCGAATACTTAATGAGGAATGATAAACTTGTTGAGACAGATAATGGATTGTGGAATACACGCGTTGAAGAAGAGCTGAACGATTTTGCTGATAAAAAAGAGCACATATCGCAAGTTCGTAGTGAGGCTGGTAAAAAAGGTGCAAAAGCAAAAAATAATATAAAACAACATATTAATAATTTTGCTGAAGCAAA
>NZ_JBHIQN010000066.1:0-807 GCF_042196525.1 Bartonella sp. AC62GZZY | reverse complement strand
CTTACCACAGGACTTTATCAACCAGAAATCACAAATTTAATAACACAAATGCCCTATGAGTTATCAAAAGCGCTCATAACAAATCCACTCAATGATACACAATTAATGAATTTACTTGACAAAACAGCAACCAAAGGATTCCAATATGCAGGCCGTCTTTTCCAAGAAACCGTCTTCTTCGAAGCCAATGGACTGCTTTACAGTCTCTTAGGCATCATTATCTTGCTGGCAACAAGCCTCGTAGTAGCAATCGGTGGTGGTCTCGTGCTCCTAACAAAAATCGCTATTACACTTCTCGTAGGATTGGGACCACTCTTCATCATTGCTTTGCTCTGGCAACCAACTCATCGCCTTTTCGAACAATGGATAATCCAAGTCGTCAATTATATAATCCTCTTTTTACTCTTAGCCACTGTATTTAATCTGATGATGAATATCTTTGCAAACTACTTGAGCGACATGAAACTCGATTACGACCAGAATATAAGCTTCATGTTTGGGGGAGCTCTCATCTTGTCTATTATATCCATCATGCTGTTACTCAAACTATCAAGCATGGCCAATTCTCTCGCAAAAGGCATTACATTTGGACATCTATGGAGACATAGAAACTAGATGAGATAAAAAGCAATGGTTTCCGTAACAGACGCCCTTAATACCCATGTGACAAAATAACAAGAATATCCAATCCTACAGCGAAAAATATTCGCACTGAAATTGAGCTGTTTTTATAAATTAAAAAATGAAATTAAGAAAAGATAAATTATCGTAAACTATACACTTTACTTTAGTGTCAAAATTATAATA
>NZ_JBHIQN010000065.1:0-855 GCF_042196525.1 Bartonella sp. AC62GZZY | reverse complement strand
CTTTTTCGGCTGTTCCAGTCTTACCACCAACGCGATAACCTTCTACTTTTGCATTACGTCCCGAACCAATATCACTGTTTAATTTATAAAGATAACGCATATTTTGACTCGTTTTAGCCTGCAAAACTTGTTTTGCACGTTGCAAAGCTTGTTCTTTTGTACGTTTTAAAAATGTAGGTTCAATCAACCAACCACCATTTACTAAAGCAGCAGCACCTACTGCTGTTTGCAAAGGCGTTGTTGCCATACCATGTCCAAAAGAGATCGTCATCGAATGGATATCTTTCCAATGAGGTGGCACAATAGGGTGTGCAACTTCAGGTAACTCCGTTGTCATTCGATCAAGTAAACCAAGTCGTTTTAAAAAATCACGATGTCCGTCAATTCCTATCGCCAATGCTTCTCTAGCAGAACCAATGTTAGAGGAATAAATGAAAACCTCCCATAACGTTAAGGGACGATTTTTCCCATGAAAATCACGAATAAAATAATTTTGACTTGCTTTAATAGGCTGTGAAGCATCAATAACACTATTTAAATGAAAAAGACCTGAATCAAGTGCCATTGCGGTCGTAAAACTTTTAATAATAGATCCCATCTCAAAAGTTCCAGCGGTCATCCGATTGAAGCGATCACTTTTCAAAGCTTCAACAGGATTTCCAGGGTCAAAATCTGGTAGCGATGCCATAGCCAGAACTTCATTCGTGTGGATATTTAAAATAACAGCTCCTGCCGCAATCGCTTTATAACGCTTCATTGCCTTCTTAAGTTCATCATGCACAATTGTCTGAACACGCACATCAATCGAAAGCTGAACTGACTTTAATGTTTCTTCAGTTGCAAGACCAGCTGCAC
>NZ_JBHIQN010000064.1:0-863 GCF_042196525.1 Bartonella sp. AC62GZZY | reverse complement strand
CGCCCCTACCCGGAGGACCA
Source organism: Bartonella sp. AC62GZZY (assembly GCF_042196525.1). Taxonomy (NCBI): domain Bacteria; kingdom Pseudomonadati; phylum Pseudomonadota; class Alphaproteobacteria; order Hyphomicrobiales; family Bartonellaceae; genus Bartonella; species Bartonella sp. AC62GZZY. The sequence continues at coordinate 843 of NZ_JBHIQN010000064.1, read as the reverse complement.
GAAAAGTTTGGAAATTTCCCCCATTTTTCGGGATTTTTCGGGATTTTAAGGATTTTTCACTCATCTCCAACCACTAACAGGCTTCAGCCAGCATATAAACGTAGCGGGGAAGTATCATGTCTGTAAAGATATTATACTAGCTACACCATCTACATACTCACAAATAGGCTACCATACAATACAATAAAAAAGATCGTAAATTAGAGAGTAGAAATATTATGCACGTTATGTCTATAGGTTGAGTTATCATAAATAATATAATAACTACAAATAACTAGTCTACCTACGCTATCGTATCCCCTATTGAATACCCCTAATGCCATATTTAATATATAACTTATTCTGTATATCAAACCTATGCTCACTATCATCCAATCCCAACCACCACCATCAAATCCAATGAAGCCAAGCCAGTGTCGGAAACCAATCCATAAAGAATACCCATACCACCAAACGCAGCCCACATCTAAAACCAGCCACCGCCCGCCTCAAGACCAGCCGCGAGGACCAAACACATCCCAAAACCACCAATATTCAGCAAATTTAAGTCAGAATTCAATATCTAAATTTAGAAACCACCAAAACAACGGGCTAGGAGGCCAGTTTCAACCCAACCCAGCTCAGGAAGGGCAATTTCCCCGAATTTCCCGGCCCACCCGGCCCTATTTTACACCAACCCCCAGTTTTCCGCCCCGGAGCCCAAAAATGGCAATTTTGGCCAAAAAATGAACGGGGTTTCTGCACCCATTTTTCCATTTTCGCAGAACGCCCCTACCCGGAGGACCAGAAAAGTTTGGAAATTTCCCCCATTTTTCGGGATTTTTCGGGATTTTAAGGATTTTT
>NZ_JBHIQN010000063.1:0-908 GCF_042196525.1 Bartonella sp. AC62GZZY | reverse complement strand
TGTGCATTAGCACCAAAGCTAAAACAGCCCAATGATAGGAACCGTGTGCCTATTAATAAAACAATCCCTGCCGAAATTAAGCGAGGAGACAGATGAAAAAGCGATTTATTATAACAGGAATGATTACCTTTTTGGGAATGCTAAATCTGGCACATGCAAATGCAGTTACAAGCGTATCTTACGACCCCTCGTTACATAAGGACCCAACCTCACCACCTGCTCTACCAGCAGAATATCTGGAGCTTATTAATCTATTAAAAAAAGGAGAAATTATTAAGCTCTTAAAAAAACAGCTTGAGTTAAAAAAAGAACAAATTTCGCAAACAGAAAAAACCTATCAGGCTATAACAAATAGTCAAAAAACTGGACCTCAGAAAATAGACTTTTCTAGTTTTTTTCTCAAAGAGCCAGAAGCGCTCTATAAGAAAGATAAGCTTTCAAGGGAATCATATCAAAAGGTATTAGAGGACGAAAACAAAATTTCTGGGACTTTTGATCGAATGGGCACGTTACTTTTTGAGCATTTAGAATTTTTCTCAATACTAAATAAAGCTATAACTTTAAAAAGTTTTGAAAACGTAGAAACTCGTTTTCAATACCTCAAAAGTCTATTTAATGAACTTCAAACAAAAGAAAACCTGAAAGATATTGCAGATCTTCAAGCACATATCGATGGTTCGTTAGCCATGATCCAAAATGAATCTATAAAGGTACAAATGGTAGCACATTTACGTAAGGCTGAGAAATCACTTATCAAAAGGAAAAGACGCGAACTTGATATGAAATTTTTTAACCATGAAGCAAAAGGGATGCCTACCATACGATAAAAACAAAAACCAATGTAGAAGGTTTAGTACTATCCGAACAATTCAGAGGGGCACAAAGATTTTATCAAAGCCAAGATATCG
>NZ_JBHIQN010000062.1:0-917 GCF_042196525.1 Bartonella sp. AC62GZZY | reverse complement strand
TTGCCTCCAGAGCGCGTGAAAGTCGAAATCGCAAAATTTCGAGATTATTGGCGTTCAAAAGCCGGAGCAAATGCAACCAAAACCGATTGGCAAGCAACGTGGAGAAACTGGGTGCGAAAGGCAGTTGATGATTTAGAAAAAACGAAAAACACGAACAACAATGGTGGAAACAATGGAAACTTTTCAAAAGATCAAAGAACTCGTGGTAGTACCGGAGAGACAATCCGTAATCTTATCGGTGCAACACAGCTTAGTGACGCCTCTACAAGATACCGTGCAACAGATAGAGCAATGTGTAACTCTGGAGTTCCCATGGACTTTGAGAAATGGCATTCAATTGACAGCAACCCTAGAGAAACAAGCTTTAGAAGCTTATCAGACTGTTCAAAACTTACTTACCGTGAAAGCGTCTGTTGAAGACATAGCAGAGGCTCTTGATGTACTTGAAGGTGGTTTGACAATGCAAAAAGTTTCGAATGTAGAAGCGCGTGCAAAGGCTTATATCGCAGCTCTTAACGGCATTTCACTCTGGTCTTTGTTGCAAGCTGTTAAAAATCTTATCCGTGGTGAGGCAAAAGGTATGTCAACAACCTTTGTCCCCTCATGTGCTGATCTAGCGCAGTATTGTCGTGATTTAGAAAGCGGGCTTTATGGTGTTGCTGAGAGAGTTTTTACAGCAGTTGAAAATACGCGTAACCTAGCCTTAGGAGGCAAGCGCATTTCATTCATGAGAATAGGCAAGCCTAGTGAAGAGTGTCATGACAGTAGCAATTCAAAAGCGGCTTAAAACAGCAAACTAGTGAAAAGTGCTGATCATTTTACGATTAGGCATGTGTTTAAATCGATAAAAAGGTACCGTACAAAGCGATTTAAAGATTTTATGATGAAAACCACACCAGCAACACAAAACGCTCTGT
>NZ_JBHIQN010000061.1:0-929 GCF_042196525.1 Bartonella sp. AC62GZZY | reverse complement strand
TTTGATAAATTAGCAATCGACCTATTAAAGAAAAACGGACAGTTAGTAAAACTCCTTACTTAATGAGTGAGCTAATACCTATAAAAGAATAAGCTATAGATGTGGATTTTCCAACACCAGCTTTTGTTGAACACATAGTAATTACAGGTATTAAGATATTCCTTATTTAGCGAATAAACAATAAATAAATAACATTTATTTATTACGTATTTTGTATGTAAATAATAAATATAATTCAATATATCATGTCATATAAAAGAACTATCAACTTTGCGCAGTTTATCTTAATTTTCCAATGTTTTTGGCATGGTAATGATAGGCTTCATTTTTGTAAGCTTTATGTTTTTGCGTTCAATAAATAAACGTAAGGTATTCACACTAACTCCTAATGTCTTAGCAATACGGTTCTGTGATAAACCAACATTTATAAATGCTTGAATTTCATCAATGTGATTGTCCAGCTTTAATTGCGTAGCAGTGCTTCCTTTTGGGCGTCCTAATTTTATCCCTCGTTGACGAGCAACGCTTAACGCTTCTTTTGTACGTGTTTGAATTAAATGTCTCTCAATCTGCGCTACTATACCTAATACAGTTGCAATGATATCACTTTGTAAACTACCATTCATGATAAGATTTTGTTTTGTCACGTGAAAAATTAAACCACGTTCACTAGCGGCTTTGAGAATTTCTAGGACAGCAAGAGAAGAACCAGCTATACGAGAAAATTCAGGAGTTAATAATACATCTCCTCGTTCTGCTTTTTCAATTAAAGCACCAAGCTTACGCTTGCGCCAATCTTTTCCTCTGCTTGCAATTTCCTCTTCAATGTGAAGTGGGGCAAAGCCATGTTTGTTAGCATATTTTAGCAATCCAAACTTTTGATTTTCTGTATCTTGTCCATCACGAGAAACTCGTAAATATGCGTAAAA
>NZ_JBHIQN010000060.1:0-969 GCF_042196525.1 Bartonella sp. AC62GZZY | reverse complement strand
TCTTCGTGGAGATGTCACTTATCAGCATAGATTTAAGAAAATTGGTTTTTCTGGAACGAGTTTCTCTGCTGGATTGCGCCATCTTTTTTGAAAAGGAGCAATATGTATTTTTAGTTAAAAGGCAGAAGATTTTCTGCCTTTTAATGTATTGAAATTTATTTTGCTTCATCAATATGGTTATTTTTTTGATATAAAAGATTACAATAGATGCTTTCTTTTATGCGATGAGGAATTTTTCTAAAATTTTTGATGTTAAGATATGAGGACAGATTTCATTGTGAATGTGAGAAGATTAAACGCTAAATGCTTGTGGCATAAGCTTTCAAAAGAGACGATATTGATGATTGTTTTTGTCCATTTCTTTATTAATTTTTATAGATCATAAGTTTAGTCTTGATGAGTTTTATGCATTGTTTTGAATTTTGTTTTAGAACTTTATTCACGTTTATATCATTTATACGCTATTTGTTCCCTTTTTTAGGATATTTACTTAAGAATTTTGGATAAATACTTGTTTTTAGAACAAACAGAGGGAGTTTGAGGTCAAATTATAATAAAAGTAAAGTATGCTTTATCGTATTGTTACTGTTGTTGTTTTGTAAATGATAGGTGGCAGAAAAATTTCGATAAGATATAGGATATTATTTTTATTGCGGTCATGCGCGGATATCATCATTCTTTTTTCAGCATTCAATATTTGCGCAGATTTTAGCACCCTAGAATGTTCATAAGAAGCAATTCACCTTTTTTCAAAAGTCCTTCTTTACATGCCAGCTTCGTTTGTGATGGAAAACGGGTTAATTGATTAAATATAAACAGGTTTGAAATGAAAGAAATTTATAATATTCAGTTTTTTATTCAATATGTAAAATGATGAATGAGTATTCTGAATCATTGATGAAATTTTCCTAAATCAACATCAAGATTATCAACATCAAACGCCTGATTAAACTGAAGATGCTGATAAAC
>NZ_JBHIQN010000059.1:0-972 GCF_042196525.1 Bartonella sp. AC62GZZY | reverse complement strand
GTGTCATCAAATATTATGCTTATCTCTAGATAAATACTGTGAATCTGTAAAAAAATATCCACCCTCATTTTAATAAAATAAGAATAAATGTCGTTAAAAGAATCCCTTGCTATCATCAACGCAGCTTTAATCTTAAGCCAACACCTCTTCTCTAATCTCCGCAGAACTTGTTGCGGATATATTAGAGCAAATGAAGCCATCCTCTGATATATAACCTAGTACCAAGAGCAAATGCGGATTGTCCACGCCATGCGCCGCCATCAAATGAAACAATTAACTTTCCTAGTGTATCGTTATAACGCAAACCTGCCACTGCCAAACCAACAGTCGCTGCTTGTCTTGCCTCTTTCCGAACATCTTCAATGGCATAACTAAACATTTCAAATTTCATATCGGTGGAGGATTACGATTCGTTAACACCATTATTCATCGCATTATCCTTGGATTCAGAAAAGTATTTATCTACATTTTTTTTGCATCATCAAAAACTGTCTTATCCGCTGCTTACTGTCATGTAACAACCAACTACCCCCCTCCACGAATTCTGTCAAATTTGCGTAAAACACACCACTCTTCATACATTTTCTCTTTTTTTATTTTCAATATTAATGCTGACTTTGTTATTTGTGAGAGCCGTTCTTTTAATCGTGTAACTCTTTTCACCCCTGTCTCGTATAGACAGGAGCGTTTTTGAAAATAATCGTAGTGAATTTTATTAATTTAGAGTTAAGCTTAATCCTACACCGACACCCCAGTGCCCTCCGGCATTTGTCACAGATAGACTAGAGCGGATATTTCCATCTTCAGATGTATAACCAGCACCAAGAGCAAATGCGGACTGATTGAGCCATATACCACTACCAAATGCAACACTTAACTTTCCTGGTGCATCATTGTAACGTAAGTTGGACACCGCTAGGCCAATAGCAGCAGCTTGTCTTGCTTCTTTCCGAACATCCTGAATAGCATAAT
>NZ_JBHIQN010000058.1:0-980 GCF_042196525.1 Bartonella sp. AC62GZZY | reverse complement strand
CCAATAGCAGCAGCTTGTCTTGCTTCTTTCCGAACATCCTGAATAGCATAATTCAATGTCTCAAACTTCATATCCGTATAGGATTTCGACTCGTTAACACCATCATTGACAAGACCACTAATTTTCTCATCCGTATACTTATTGGCATCTTCAAGAACTATCTTCATCTGCTCTTCAGTATAATCATGTAACTGACCACCATTAACAGCTTGCTGAGAACCTGTTTCAATCTTCCCTGCCGCTACATTGTCTATCATAACAGGTTCGCTGTCATTACCTCCTACTAACGTAATGCTATTGGTCTTTTTACCATCACTATCTTTATCATAGTTAACAACGCCATCTGTTACCGCTACTTCAATATTTTTCACATGTTGATCTATCGTATCTACTTTGTCTTCAACATCTTTTACTCTCTCATTCGTGCTCCAAAGCTGACCACCATTAACAACTTCTTGCGAGCCTTCTTCTATCTTACCATCCAATACATGCGTAATCTTACTCGACTTACCATCATGCTTCGCATCATACGCGCCTTCTTCTTCATTCCAATTCAAACCATTGCTCGCCACATTCTTCTCAACATCATGAATACGGTCGTTGATACTCGTCATACCATCACTAACACCATCAAAGGCTCCTGCTACATCATGATAGATCTTCTTTGCTGACGAACTACCATCAGAATTGAATTGCGCAACCTTGAATTCCGGAGCCCTCCATTCGCCACCTTCATAGCTAGCTCCTCCGCCTAAATACATCGCTAGCGTCTGATGCAAGGAATAAAGCTGAGAACCATTCACGGCTTCCGTCGAACCTTCAGAAAGTGTGCCCGCTTTCACGCCAGAGAGACTACGTGTATCACCATTCATGTTTGCAATTGTGATTGCACTACCCTCTTTTTCTCCACCTATCTTGATTACCTTCGTAGCATCATCCTGCTTAACAAGACTATCTCCTACAACTTTATTAATCTCATT
>NZ_JBHIQN010000057.1:0-1157 GCF_042196525.1 Bartonella sp. AC62GZZY | reverse complement strand
CAACAGGACAGTTTTCTAATATGCAAGAGGCGATAAAAGAAACACAACATCTCTATAGACAGTATAATCTTTATGCATCAATACAATATATTATTGTAGAAGACCAAACATTACCACATCTTGTGAATTCATTGCAGGTCGCTCTTAACGCGCTTCATAAGCATTTTACACAAAACCGCTAAATTCAAGCAGCATTTTGAATATTAATAGAGATCTCTTTTCCAAGAGCAATGAGAGTAGATTCTAAGGCATCTAATTTGGTTGCGTGGTTTAAATCCAACAATCGGTCAATTTGTATTGGATGAAGTTTTAAAAGACGTACGAGATCAGCTTTGCGTAAGTTTTTTTCAATCATAGCGTTATGTATTGCAATTTTTAAAGTCACCAATGAAGATACTTCAACAAAAGGATAGGCAATATCACGATGTCCAAAGGGAATAGATTCACGATCTTGAAAACGCCCCATAATGACTGTTAAAAGTGCATTTTTAGCCTGTTCCAAAGCTTCTTTTTCATCGTTACCATAGGTAATAAATTCCTGAAAGTCTTTAGAGACGACTAGAAGAGTATCATTGTCATCTTTGACAAATTTGATTGCATATTTCATTTACACCTCCATATTCAGGCTTATTTTAGGTCAAGATCTTTAAGAATCTTCTGGACTAATCCTGTTCCTAATTCTTTTCGCGTACCATGCATAGGTAAAACGGACTTTTTAGAACCACGCTTTACAAGCAAATGCCCTCCCTTCCCTGAAGTAAAACTGCAACCATGCTTTGTAAGATATCTTTTCAATTCTTGACTATTCATTATAATAATATAATATCTAAAATGTTTCAATGCAACATAAATGTTGTATTGAAGGAAAATAAAGAACATCTTTTAAAACACCATATTTAGGTAAAAAAATAAAAAAAATACAAGATCATGATTTTTTTGTTGACATAGTGTAAAAAAATCGTATTTAATGGTGGTACTATATTAATTTTATTGTGTCTAAAATTCAAAAATATCCCCAAAAATTCAGCAAAATGTCAATTTGAAGCGTGGCTAGAAAGCCCTGTTTTCTTGCTAGTTTTGGCTAATCAATTTTTCACAGAATAAAAATCAATATTTGACTAATGATGTCATTAATTATGACTCAAAAGGAGCCATAA
>NZ_JBHIQN010000056.1:0-1189 GCF_042196525.1 Bartonella sp. AC62GZZY | reverse complement strand
AATGGCGAAGAGCAAGTTTGAACGAACAAAACCGCATGTTAATATTGGTACGATTGGTCACGTTGATCATGGGAAGACCTCGTTGACAGCAGCGATTACGAAATATTTTGGTGAATTTAAAGCTTATGACCAAATTGACGCTGCGCCAGAGGAACGTGCACGTGGAATTACTATTTCTACAGCACATGTTGAGTATGAAACGGAAAATCGTCACTATGCGCACGTTGATTGTCCAGGACACGCTGATTATGTGAAAAACATGATCACAGGGGCAGCACAGATGGATGGTGCTATTTTGGTTGTTTCAGCAGCGGATGGCCCAATGCCTCAGACACGTGAGCATATTTTGCTTGCACGTCAGGTTGGTGTCCCAGCAATTGTTGTTTTTCTTAATAAAGTTGATCAGGTTGATGATGCAGAACTTTTGGAGCTTGTAGAGCTTGAAGTTCGGGAACTTTTATCCAAATATGATTTCCCAGGCGATGATATACCAATTGTTAAGGGTTCTGCGTTGGCAGCTCTTGAGGATAAGGATAAAAGCATTGGTGAAGATGCTGTTCGTCTTTTAATGAGTGAAGTTGATAATTATATTCCAACCCCTGAGCGTCCTGTTGATCAACCATTTTTGATGCCGATAGAGGATGTGTTTTCGATTTCGGGTCGTGGAACCGTTGTTACGGGTCGTGTTGAGCGTGGTGTTATCAAAGTTGGAGAGGAAATCGAGATTATCGGTATTCGTCCAACTTCTAAGACGACGGTTACAGGCGTTGAAATGTTCCGCAAGCTTTTGGATCAAGGTCAAGCGGGTGATAATATAGGAGCTCTGCTACGTGGTGTTGACCGTGAAGGGATTGAGCGTGGTCAAGTATTGGCGAAGCCAGGATCCGTTACACCTCATACACGGTTTAAAGCAGAAGCTTACATTTTGACAAAAGATGAAGGTGGACGTCATACGCCATTTTTCACGAATTATCGTCCACAATTTTACTTCCGTACGACGGATGTTACAGGTATTGTTACGCTTCCAGAAGGTACAGAAATGGTTATGCCCGGTGATAATGTTGCCATGGATGTTTCGTTGATCGTTCCAATAGCGATGGAGGAAAAACTTCGTTTTGCTATTCGTGAAGGTGGTCGTACTGTTGGTGCCGGTATCGTCTCTAAGATCATTGAATAAATAATGCTTGTT
>NZ_JBHIQN010000055.1:0-1216 GCF_042196525.1 Bartonella sp. AC62GZZY | reverse complement strand
TTTTGGAACATAATTAGCAAAAAGGCATTGTATCTCCAGCATATTCAAGGAGATAAAACATGGAAACTCGCATTCCTGAAGACACACCATTCGATACCAATTTTCTAGGAGAAACATCTCTAGAAGAAAAGTATCCATTCTTTCACACACCCATTTCATGGTCCGCGATCTTTGCGGGACTGGTGACGGCTCTTGCTACCTCAATCTGCCTCTCTTTTCTAGTCGCCGCTTTAGGCTTAAGCCAAATGGATTTCACTTCTTCATCCCCATTTGAAGGCTCTTTCCTCTCCTTTGGCGTGGGGTCTGTTATCGTTACACTGATTAGCCTAGCCTTGGGAGGCTTTGTAGCTGGACGTTTTGCTGAAACCTCAGGGACTCTTCATGGCTTTCTCACTTGGGCTCTCATAACATTGCTGATGACCCTCCAAGCCATCCACGTGGTTTCTAGTACAGCAAAGATAGGGGCTAAAACCGCTCTAGAAAACAGCTCCATGGTCCAACAAACCGTTGACAGCCTCAAAAACAATATTTCCCCTATACTTGCAAAATTAAACAGTGAAAGTCTTGAAAAGTTTTTTGCAAAAAACAGTGACGATGGCATCAATTTTGACCAACTTGGCAATGAATTGCACACCCTTCTCAATAAAAGCGACATTCCTGCTCTCAATGCTAATCGCTTAAAACAAACCTATCAGGCTGCACTCAATGATATTGGTTCTGCGATAACAGCTTTCAAAAATGATCCTTCTCACTATCGCACCACTTTAAAAAATCTTGGTGAACGCCTGTCTGATCGTGTAGAAGATCTCACGACAAAATTTAATCAAAGCGATATCATCAATGCGCTTATGAAGGATGGCATGACCCGTGCGGAGGCACAAACAGCAGCCAACCATGCTGTTCAACTCTATCAAAGCGCAGAGGGAAAAACCGAAAAAGCCATCAAAACCTTTGAAGAACAGGCTGAAAAACTCTCAGACAATCTTGAGGATACGATCAAGGGAGCAAAAAACACTGCGACTAAAGCCACAAAAACAGCCTCCAATATGGGATGGTGGGGCTTTTTAGGAAGCTTGATAGGTGCCGTAATTTCCAGTGTTTTTGGCTATTATGGTTATAGAAGCCGTAAAGACACTTTCATGCTTTAAAACGTCTACCTTTAAAGCAAATATATAAAAAGCTGCACTATGCGTGCAGCTTTTTTGCAAAATTTTCT
>NZ_JBHIQN010000054.1:0-1349 GCF_042196525.1 Bartonella sp. AC62GZZY | reverse complement strand
GCTTTACAAGTTGATGGGGCTTTGTTGAATGATTTTGGCACCATAATGGCAGAAGGTGATTTATCTTTTACCAATGCGGCTGGCAGCGGAAAAAGCCTTTCCCTTGTTAACAAAGCAGGCTTGATTCAAGCGGGTGGAAACTTAAATATCCAAACCAACACCCTGAAAAACGAAGCTGATAGCACGCCTGTCATCACAGAAAAAACCGAATATAGCGATATTTCATTCGAAAAACCAGAGGGTTATTATTTACTCAATGAACGGAATTTATATCACGATATGGGCTGGGATCGTTGGGGTAGTGGAAGTCTTTCTGATAGAGAGTTTGGGTTTGAAGGTCCCCGAGACTTTCTGTTTGATTGGCAACTTTGGAATAACAAAGAAGGAACCTATGGCACCGCAATTTCAAGCGATGGAACAGTCTATAAGGCATTTACTTGGGAATATGACAAGACAAACAGTAATATAGAACGCTATCAATGGAATAATTGGTCACATATGACAGAAAAGACTGTAACACAAGCATTTTCGCATAAACCAACTGTTTCGGGGGTAATACAATCTAGTGGCAATCTCATCATTAATGCTGATACCATTGACAACCATTATAGCACTATAGAAGCGGGGGGAAATGCCGATATCCATGCTGGTGTGCTGACCAATCTGGGTGTAACGGCTTATAAAAAAACCTTTATGAGTTGTAATGCCAATACGCAGAATGGTTATTGTTATGGCTATAAAGCTGATGGAAGCCGCGATGTTTCTTTAGATATAGCCGGTGGCAAATTTCGTCATATCCGCTCAGAAGCTTTGGAGAGTGTTCCTGGTCTTGTCCAAGCGGGTGGCACTTTAAATCTGGTGGTTGATCAACTCAATAACACGGCAGCGGAAGGTTCCATTACAGGGGATGCGCATTTTAAAGCACAAGCAGTTGAAGGCAATCCACTGGAGTCCTTAAGTGGTTTAACCGGGGCTGGCGCTCTCTTTACACCAACAGTCGATCTCAATAATGCAGGGGAACTTTCTGAGGGGCTCCCTTTACCAAAGCCCCAATCGGGTGGGGTTGGGGGCACGCTACCCAATCAAAATTTCATTTATGAAACGCGGGCAGAATTTCTTGATGTCGGCAAGTTTTATGGCTCAGCCTATTATTTGAACAGAATTGGTTACAATCCTGACAGAGAGATTTTTTTCTTAGGCGATGCTTATTTCGAAAAGGAATTGATTGAAAAACAAATGCGTGATCTTGTTGGTCAAGGTTTGGGCAAAGGTTCCTTTATTCCTGGAAGTGATGCCATTGAACAAGTCAAAACTTTGCTGGATGTCGGGGCAGAATATGCAAAAGCACA
>NZ_JBHIQN010000053.1:0-1397 GCF_042196525.1 Bartonella sp. AC62GZZY | reverse complement strand
ATCGATAAAAAGGTACCGTACAAAGCGATTTAAAGATTTTATGATGAAAACCACACCAGCAACACAAAACGCTCTGTACGGTCAAATTTTAGGTAAATTAACCTATTGGTAAAAATAGGAATTAAAACATGGAAATATTAAAACAACTGTTCTTAACAAATCATAAACAGCCCATGCAAAAAAAGTGGGTTGCAACGGCTGTTGGGTATGTTCCTTGGGGAGATGGAGCAGCAGAGTATTTTTACAACCTCTATGAATATGAAGACGGCACAAGAGAGTGTGAAAAGTTTGACGGTGGTCAGTACTACACCGTACCAGAAAAGGCAGATTTTAGTACCAAAGCGCAAGTAAAAGCGTGGGTTTACGGTGGTGCTATTCCGAAAAGCGTTCTCAATTACGAACCTCTTATAGATGAGATCAATAAAGAGATCAAAAAATTATCGAAAGCAGTTTGATACTCTTTGTAGCAGGAAAGAGATCAACGCATTGAACGAAGCATGGCGTCACGTAAAATTGCGTTAATCCGTGTTTGATATCCTTTCCCTTGACTTTTAAGCCACGCTAGAACGTCTGAATCCACACGTACTGTTGTGACAGTTTTGGTTGGTTTATAGAATGGATTGCGAACGGCGTTTTTCCAGAATGCATCATTGAGTGACGGAATATCACTATGATCAATTGCACTGTCCGGCATTGCAGCCAGCTTATCAACTTCAACTCTCTGTTTATCTGTCAAAGGTGATAAGTTACCTACATCAATTTCATAAAGAACTTTCTTCTTCATAACGTTTCCTTTCTTTCGAGTTAGCTCGCCGCGCTGAAATAATACGGATTACTTCTATACCATCTTTATCATCATGGACAGTATGCGCCACGAGCAGCAGTAAAAAACCATCCACAAGACCCAAAGTTTGCCAACGATATTCTCCGTTTTCAATACGGTCTTGTTTAACCATGGCGAACGGGTCTGCAAAAACACGAGCAGCAATTTCAAAACTGACACGGTGCTTTCTAAGATTACTTTTTGCTTTAGTTTCATCCCATTCAAATCTTATTTTCATATCTTATGTTAATACATTTATGTATGTATTTCAAGAGTTTTAAATGAACACTGAACTATTTATGTTTTTTTGCATATTAAACATAATTTTATATGTTAAAAAACAATAATATCATTTTGAAATAATTGAAAAAATAAGCAAATCATGCTAAGATTTTCCATGTATTAAAGTACAAGTTTAAGGTAAGAAAAAACATGCTAAACAAAGTGACGTTAATCGGGCATTTAGGTGCTGATCCCGAAAGCAAAACAATGAATTCTGGAACAGAAGTAGTCAATTTTCGTATGGCAACTTCTGAAAGCTATACGGATAAAAATACTCATCAAAAAGTAGAGA
>NZ_JBHIQN010000052.1:0-1641 GCF_042196525.1 Bartonella sp. AC62GZZY | reverse complement strand
AGGCAAAGGGATTGAAATTTCTTGAGGAAGAGGTAAGCGTAGGGCGTGTCGTGTACTTGAGGAAGTTTTCGATGAGGGCAATGAATGAGGTTGATCTGGGACTGAGGTTGATCTTGGCCGCGTGCTTGGCTTTCAATAGAACACCCTTCCTGGGGAAAAGGGATGTTTGGGCTTGTAAGCGCTTCATGTATAAGCGCGTATAAGGCAAGTGAACAAAATACATAGAGGGGAATTATAGTGCTTGCTTTACTCTGAGAAGAGTGCTAAGCGAATCTACCGCGCTGGTGGCGTGCTATCAAATATTGAAGAGTGGGAATTTTAGAAGTGGGGGGAGTATCCGTATGATCGAAGATAAATCACAACACCAATCTGCCCATAAGGGAGATAGGGCCTTTGTATCGCAGCCCGTGTTGGATCAATCAGAAGCTTTCAAAAAATGGACGGCTCTCTCAACAGGCGATTATATCATCATTTGTTGTTTGGCTATCCTCTTGTTGGTGCTTTTTTCCGCGTCTGCCTATATGAGCCCTTTGGAATTTTTTCACGTTATATCCAAAGAACAGCTCCAAGCACTGGGACAAATGAAACAAGAAAGTTTTCAGGAAAGTCTTAAACACCCATTCCAAAATCCTATAATTCAGCATGTTCTTGATGCGGGATGGAATAGTGTTTGGGCTTTTTTATGTTTCTTGCCGCAAATAATTTTTGGCGTTCTTTTTGGGTTGTTTCCGCTCTTTTTTGTCTTTAACGCCGTATTTAAACGGGATGTGAAGGAAATGATGCTACAATGGGAAAACTTACCAGAGCAGAAACAGCTAGACAATCAATCTCTTAACAGAAGACAATAGGGGGAAAAGTGAGCGCTTCTTTAATCATTGGAATGTTGATTGCCGTAGGGACGGCAATTTTTATTTGTTCTGCAATTTTTATGGTATTCCTTTCTACCGTGGTGACAATCGTTGCACTTTATTATTCGTTGATAAAACGGACAATCTTGTTATTGGTGACGCAGCGAAAATTAAAAAAGGGTGCAGCGCAGAATTTGAGGCATTATCAGGCAGAGGGTAGGGGACAGAATACAGTTCTTGCAACACAGTTGCGTGCCTTTTCTTTTCAAGAATCCTTGCTTCTCTCAAAAAAAGATTATTTTATGATCTTTTCTATCGCCTTCGTTATGGTTGCACTTAGCACAGGTGTTGTCGTTTTTTTTGCTTTTCTTCCAAAATCTGCGGTTTTTTTGCACAATTACGTGCCTATGATAGTGCTTCACTTTATTGATTTTGTCATGCGACTGCTGTCATGGGTCTGGACATGTATTGTTGTTTCTTTACCTGTCATTTTAATTCTCCATAGTCTCCTTCAGTATGGCGTGCAAGAAACAGTAAAGGAATTAGAAACATTTGTTTGAGCAGAGGATAAAAATGATGATTTCACATCAATGCAATAGGGAAAAAAAGGGAGCATTATGATGCAGCATTTGGCTTTTTTAGGGGTCGTTATCATTGCCATTTTAATGGTTATGGTTATGATCCGGCTTCCTTACTTGTTGACCAAATATATCAGATTATCTTTTAAACTCGCTCAAGACTTGAAAAAGAGTACAACGCAAAAAAAGCAAGCCATACAACAATTGCGTAATGA
>NZ_JBHIQN010000051.1:0-1696 GCF_042196525.1 Bartonella sp. AC62GZZY | reverse complement strand
GCTAATCAATTTTTCACAGAATAAAAATCAATATTTGACTAATGATGTCATTAATTATGACTCAAAAGGAGCCATAATGAAAGCTGTCATCACTAAGCCAATGTGTGTTGTTGGCGACAATAAAAGCACTGTTCGCTTTGAAGTTTCAACTCCCAATAATCCATTTGTTGAGCTTTCTAATCAAGTCTATGCTCGTCTCAAGCGTGCAAATGCTGCTAAACCCTTTGTTGATGTTAAAACAAAAATAAAGCCCGACAAGGTAGTTGAACAAATTAAGCAAATAGAACAAGAAGCCGTACAAACATCAACGAAATCAGTGACTAAAAAAACCTCTCTCGAAAAACCAAAAGCATCTAAGGTCTCTCAATCATCAACACCTACTCTTAAAAAGGCTTAGACGTTGAAGTTAATCATCTACCAAAAATAGTATCTTCAACAGGCAAAAGATACCTTCACAAGCCTTCAAGCACCACGCCTTAATTGGGCTCTGCGTAATGCTCTAAACACCTCAGCAAAACAAGTTGAACGCTTTACTGAAAAGCAAGTTACCGACATCTCATCAGCTCAAACAAAGCGTATCAGAAAAGGTGTTTATATTAAAGAAAAAGTGACAGCAAGGTTTCTTGAGACAGGTATCATTGGTTCTGGAACACCAATACCTCTTAAATTTTTTAAAGCAAAAGAAACAAAACGCGGCGTAATTTACACACTGTTTGGAAAGAAAGAAATCTTACCCCATGGTTTTATCAAGGGAGGCAGTTTTCCAAAGCGTGTTGATTTGAAAATGGGAGGGAATGTGTTTCAAAGAGATGACGGAGATCAATTCCCTATTGCAAAACAAGAGGGCCCCTCAACTTCTGAGGTCATGTCAAAGCCAGAGATTGCAAGTGCTATTGCATAATATGCCAATGAAAGATTAACCCAAAATATACAGAGACAACTTTTTCGTCGAGAATACGCTGCTAATAAAAAAGGCTAGATCATGTTCTCAAGCTTTATCTATATATTCCATATCCTTATGAGGATAGGCATTACATATTCTTATTGCAATCTTAAAAACAGATTATCACTTATGCTTCTCTTTTTCCATAAAAAAGTTAATAAAATCAATGCAAAAGGTACTTCCCAGCGGGTTGGCTTCGTTGCAGGGCAGACTAGTGCGAATTATCGCTAGCGACAGAATTTTCAATTTGACTGTACGTTGTACACTTAACTCATTGATAAATAACAATTTTTATTATGTACACTGTACAGTATGTGAAACGTTTTCTTAGCAAGAAGTAATTTTTGTTGCTGGACAATTCTATAGTAATAGGTATTTTCGAATCAGGTGCCTCAAAAACACCTCAAAACAACTAGCGGATTAGTTGCCGAAATAACTAATCTTCCGCAATTTAAAAGCTTTAACTCATTGTATGCTACATGCATATAATAGCTTTGTCAGGTGTGGTTATACCATATAACACCCTTCGGGGAAAGGCGTAACGACAGACTAGATTGCCGTGTTTCTTAGTGCCCAGAACTCTTTTAAAGTGTCAATAGAAAACCTCTAATCGATAGGAGTTCATTATGAACATTCTTAAAAATATCAGAACAAGTCATTGATCCGAAAACCGTTCAAACTGTTAATGCACGTGAATTGCATACGTTTTTGGAAGTTAAATCGGAATTTAGAAATTGGATAAAAAATCGCATT
>NZ_JBHIQN010000050.1:0-1755 GCF_042196525.1 Bartonella sp. AC62GZZY | reverse complement strand
ATCGATAAAAAGGTACCGTACAAAGCGATTTAAAGATTTTATGATGAAAACCACACCAGCAACACAAAACGCTCTGTGCGGTCAAATTTAAGGTAAATTAACCTATTGGTAAAAATAGGAATTAAAACATGGAAATATTAAAACGAAGATTCTTTAAAAAACGTAAACAGCCTATGCAAAAAAAGTTTATCGCAACGGCTGTTGGGTATGTTCCTTGGGGAGATGGAGCAGAGGAGTATTTTTACAACCTCTACGAATATGAAGACGGTACAAGAGAGTGTGAAAAGTTTGATGGCGGTCAGTATTATACCACACCAGAAAATGCGGATTTTAGTACCAAAGCGCAAGTAAAAGCGTGGGTTTACGGTGGGAATATTCCGAAAAGCGTTCTCAATTACGAACCTCTTATAGACGAGATCAATAAAGGCATAAAAAAACTATCAGAAGTTGCTTGATTTTAAAGAACATGACCTCTAAGTGTGAAGAAGGATGGGCTAAGTCTTTCTAAAGATGCCCTACTTGCTCTAAAGGTGAAATATGTGGGATTGAGCTGTTATGCCGAGCTTGCCACAAATCATGCTTTTGTTGCAGTTTAAGCCAGAATTCCGCATCATTTAAACCCGCTTTTTCTAACCGTAAAGCTAAGTTAATGCTAATCGCCGCATGGCAGTTTAAGATGCGGGATAAAGTTAAACGTGCAACGCCAAGACGATTTGCAGCTTCTGTTACTGTTAACCCTAATTCATCAAGCAATTCTTCTTTCAAAATGCCGCCAGGGTGTGGAGGATTGTACATCATAATAACACCTCAAAACTCAATGGTAATCTTGATAATCAACCAGTTCAACGTCTGTCCCAATGAAACGAAAGGTAACACGCCAATTTGCATTGACACGCATTGACCAGTAACCTTTTAAATCGCCCGTAAGCGCATGTAGACGATACGATTTAAGAGTAACTTGTTCAGGCGCGGATATTGTATCTAAAATTACTAAAATGTTTGCTAATTTTTTAACATGCGCGGGTTGTATGCCTTTGCACTCTCCTCTTTCAAAGAATAATTTCAACCCTTTATGCTTAAAACTAACGATTGCCATATATACCCTCTTGAGACTTGGTACTATACACCATGCATTTATGTCAATTGATTATTTATCAAAGAGCGCCTTAAAACATAATGTTATATGTTAATAATCAATAATATCCTTTTGAAATAATAGAAAAAATAATAAAACTATGCTAAGATTTCTCACATATTTAAATACAAATTTAAGGTAATGACAAACATGCTAAATAAAGTGATGTTAATTGGCTATTTAGGGAATGATCCCGAAAGCAAAACAATGAATTATGGAACAGAAGTAGTCAATTTTCGTATGGCAACTTCTGAAAGCTATACGGATAAAAATACTCATCAAAAAGTAGAGAAAACTGAATGGCACTCCGTGGTGATTTTTAATCCACATTTGGCAAAAATAGCGCTTCAGTATCTAAACAAAGGTTCAAAGGTTTACATTGAAGGCAAATTACAGACACGCAAATGGCAAGATAAAAATGGGCATGACCGTTACACAACAGAGATTGTCTTACCACAATTCAAAGGCGAGTTGTATTTGCTTGATGCCCAAAAAGAGCAATCTGCTCACCCCTCCCCCATTACTTCTCAAAATTATGCTATTGCTTCAGGTGCTAAAGATTATAGCGCATCTCTTAATGATAGCATGCCATTTTGATTAAAAAATAGAGCAAAGAGAAA
>NZ_JBHIQN010000049.1:0-1959 GCF_042196525.1 Bartonella sp. AC62GZZY | reverse complement strand
AAACTGTTAATGCACGTGAATTGCATACGTTTTTGGAAGTTAAATCGGAATTTAGAAATTGGATAAAAAATCGCATTAAAGAATGTAAATTTCGAGAAAATATAGACTTTGTGGCGCTTTCTAAAAATTTAGAAAACAGTGGAAAGGTAAAAGAATACCACATTACATTAGACATGGCTAAACACCTTTCCATGATCGAACGTAATGATAAAGGACATGAAGCACGTCAATACTTTATCAAATGTGAACGACTTTTGAAACAAGTAGCAACACCACAGATAGCTGCATCACAAGTTGACTACTCTAAACCCGAAGCATTACTTGGTGTCTTGAACCATTTACAAAGTCAAATTGAGCAGAAAGATCATGTTATTGCAGAATTAGCACCAAAAGCAGAGGCACTTGAGGGTCTAAAACGCTCTGATGGTCTGTTTGGTTTAATTGAAGCCGCAAAGATGTTAGAGTTGCGACCAAAGGATTTAACGGATTACTTACGTAAACATGATTGGGTTTACCGGCGGGCTCCAGGGGCGCCTCTGTTACCTTATCAGGACAAAATAAAGAAAGGATTCATGGATTGTCCTGCTATTACTATCCAAAGACCTGATGGTACAGAAAAGGTACTCCCTTCAACGAAAATCACATCCAGAGGATTAGCATGTTTGAGAGAGCAAATTCATGGAGGTGTGCAATGAAGATAGATACCAATTTCTTATGCGATTTGTGGATAGCATTGTCTCAGTTTTCCAATCATCGAAGCATTGGAGATGAAAATTGTAATGCCATAGTTGAAGTTATGGAATTAATAGAAAAGGTTTTGATTTTAAAACTTCAAGATGAGATGCCAAGTATGCTTAAAATCTTAACAGTTCTAACAGATTTTGGTGATTCAGAGTTACCGCATAGCATGGATTCTTTGTTACGCGCTTATGAAGCAAATTTCGAGAGCCCCATTAAAAAGGTTGCTTAACTTAAAAACAAAACTCCCCTCCCTATCGTTAAAGGTGGGGAGGTAGTCAAGAGACTTCTTTAGGTAAGAACTCAAAATGAACGGATTTAAAATTAGTTAAGTCATAATCTGTAAGATCGGCAGTATCAACGAAGTTTTCTGCTTCTTCATCCGTCTTGAAAACGGGTATTTGTTTTAATTTAGAGGTTTTCATAAGAATTAGTTTTCTTTTAGTACGTATAGACTTTTAAAAGATTCAAAGTTTAGAAGAAATATATCTATTTAAACTCACACCATTTTCAGCGGCTTGTATTGCAAGTTTTCTATGGAGTTCTGGTGGTATTCTTAATTGAAACTTACCACTATATTTACCATGTGACAAAGGCACAGGAACTTCTTCTCCATTATGTTGCATGTCCTCAACAACTTCTGAAACAAGGTCCATAATACCTTTTAAAGCTTTCTCTGCTTGAGCATCTAACCATGAAAGGGATGGGAATTCTGCACACAATCCGACATATTCCTCATCTTCTTGCGACCACAAAACACGATATGTATAATGATTATTGTTCATGTTTCATCCTTTCTATCGCTTGTAAGACTTGTTTGACTTGATAAGCTTTTGCTTTGTTACCAGAATCTTTTTGAATATTCACACGAGGATCACCAAGCCACGGTGTTTTAAAAACAAAGTGGCTTGTACCATTGTTCCGTGGTTCTCCAAAGAAATAGACACATACAGCCAACAAATCTGAAAACTTAATGTTCTTTGGTGATGCTTTCATCAAGCTGATTATTTTTTCAACTTTATTACTCATAACCAATGATAGTATCATTATTAATCCTAGTCAATCATTTTGTGCACTTAATTGAACAGGAGCCCCCATGCCCCCCCGTGAGACGATAAGAGAAACATTTGTTGCGTTGATTAAAGCAGCAAAAACAGTAGCTGGTGATAATGTTTTCAATATGCGCGATTTCAATTTATTTATTGAAGCAATGCCAGCTAT
>NZ_JBHIQN010000048.1:0-2059 GCF_042196525.1 Bartonella sp. AC62GZZY | reverse complement strand
TACAGCTCTGCCTTTTTCTTCTTGCTTCTTCTCATGACGCGCTACAAAGGCATTGGCTTCATCATTCCATAACAAAGAATCCTGTGCTATCCCTTCAGAAACTTCTTTAATCCGTGCATTCACATGCTTGATATTTGTATCAAGACCGGCAAAAGCACTCCCAACATCATTAAAAGAGCCCTCTGTTATATTACCCTTTGTATCAATCTTGGATAAGTTATAAGTTGGTCCCGTCATGGCAGAACCAGCAACTCCTGCACCTCCACCAAAATATTTTGATGTATTCGCCATAGCCGTTTCCAGATTTCTCGCTGTGGACGAAAGACTCTCACTGATTTTGCTTAACTGTGAAAAATTAACGGCATCGTTCGCTCCAGTGCCATCAGACACTCCTGTAATCTTTTTACCCCCAGCATCAATACCACCCCCAGACATGCTAGGGCCGTCCTTAATCACAAAGCCATCATCACTCATCGT
Source organism: Bartonella sp. AC62GZZY (assembly GCF_042196525.1). Taxonomy (NCBI): domain Bacteria; kingdom Pseudomonadati; phylum Pseudomonadota; class Alphaproteobacteria; order Hyphomicrobiales; family Bartonellaceae; genus Bartonella; species Bartonella sp. AC62GZZY. Next base: position 1,582 of record NZ_JBHIQN010000048.1, on the reverse strand, counting down.
ACTATTGCCTGTAATGACGCTTGTAAGTTTGAGAGTATCACTCAAAGTAAATTCAATTTTATGCTTACTTTCTGCAGTATTTTCTGCAATTTTTAAGTTATCTTTTCCTACTTCACTATTTTTCACTGAAAAATCTATTGTACTGCCTGGATTTACGTCTGTAGGATCGGTATCGTTAGCAGAGAGTTTCCAAACTCCTGATGCCAAATCTCGCAACGCTTTTAACTGTGCAACATTCACTGCATCAGTATCTTCACTACCCGCAGCCACACCGGTAATTTGTCGTGTTAGCTTACCATTACCCACGCCACCTACATCTCCTACACTAAAAGCTCCTGTTGTGCTTTTCCATGCTATACCGGTTTTTGTTGTCTCTTTACCTGTTGTAGGATCATAACCAGCAACATTCTTGTTTCTATCAGAGATAGATCCTCCACCTACAGCAACACCATCATTAACAAGCGCCTTTGAATTTACACCAATGGCAACCGAATTTTCCATTACAGCATACGCTTGCGTACCTATAGCAATCGCATTTTCAGCATACGCGATTACTTTTCCGATAGGATTATCTGTGTTTTTTTCAAAGTGCCTGCCCCCTATTGCAATAGCACCTGCCCCCAAAGCTTCAGCATCTGTACCTAAAGCAACACTATTTGTACCTAATGCAGTTGCAAGCCCTCCAATAGCAACTGAAGATTTCCCCGACGCCTCTGATCCCACGCCCATAGCAATACTTGCTATACCACCTGCAAGTGCGGAAACACCAAAGGCTTGCGCTCCTCCAGCCTTTGCTGTCGCACCTGAACCAAAAACGGTTGAATAATTACCCGTCGCTGCAGACCCACACCCTGTTGCAAAAGAATAAGCACCATAAGCCTCAGGCAATGCATTAGTAAAACCACCAGTACTTCCCCCTATATAACCACCCAAAACTTTACCATTAGTGCTACCCGTGTATCCATCACCAGTCCAAATCACCTGTTCAGTGGTCGTACCATAAGGATGACGACCATTAAACGCTTGATCAGTAATAAATCTATTATATTGTTGCTCTGCGGTTATTCGTCGATTATCAGCAATTCCTTGTTGTTGTTTGCCGCCACGACCAACAACGTTGTCTGCACCACAGAAGTCATCATCACCAGAAAAAACAACACTCCCATGACTACCACGCGGATACATAACATTAACACTATTTGTGCTTCTAATTATCTCTCCTGTTATTGAGAGATTCGCCGCAAAAACAGGAGAAACACTCGATAAAAGTGTGGCCATTACCGTACTAAGAGAGATAACTTTAATTAAATTTGGTGTGGAATATTTTTTTTTCATAACAAACTCTCCAATGAAAAAAACTTAAAAACACCTTCAAAACATAAAAAAGACACATTTTAGCATTATTGATCTCTTTGGAACTTAGAGTAGAGAATCATTGCTTAGAGTGTGAACATTTTGAGTCTTTTGTTTTGTTTGTGCTCTCTGTGTTGGGACCTAAATGCTTGTCTTTTTGATTATGTTTTTTGACATAAAGATAACACATTTAGAGTCTAAGGGTTTTAGTGTGTTGTTTTTTCCTAAC
>NZ_JBHIQN010000047.1:0-2199 GCF_042196525.1 Bartonella sp. AC62GZZY | reverse complement strand
GCTTTACAAGTTGATGGGGCTTTGTTGAATGATTTTGGCACCATAATGGCAGAAGGTGATTTATCTTTTACCAATGCAGCTGGCAGCGGAAAAAGCCTTTCCCTTGTTAACAAAGCAGGCTTTATTCAAGCTGGTGGAAACTTAAATATCCAAACCAACACCCTGAAAAACGAAGCTGATAGCACGCCTGTCATCACGGAAAAAACCGAATATAGCGATATTTCTTTCCAAAGACCAGACAAATATAATTTTCTCGATGGCAGACCTTTATATCATGATATGGACTGGGATCGTTGGGGAAAAGGAAAACTTTCTAAGAGAAAGCATGGGGCAGTAGGTCCAAAACACTTTATATTTGAGCAACAACTTTGGAATAACAAAGAAGGAACCTATGGCACGGCAACTTTAAAAGATGGGACAGCCTATAAGGCATTTACTTGGAAACATAATGCTCGAAAAGGAGACATAGAAGAGTTTGTATGGAATGGTGATAGGTGGGGGGTCTTATCCTCAAACGAAAACTGGTCACATATGACAGAAAAGACTGTCACGCAAGGGTTTTCTCATAAACCAGTTTCGGGGATGATACAATCTAGTGGCAATCTCATCATTAACGCTGATACCATTGATAACCATTATAGCTCTATAGAAGCAGGGGGTAATGCCGATATCCACGCCAATGTGCTGACCAATCTGGGTGCAACTGCTTATAAAAAAACTTATCTTGGTTGTCAGGCTTATACAGACAGTTGTTATGGTTATAAAGCTGATGGAAGCCGCGATGTTTCTTTAGATATAGCCAATGGCAAGGATCGCCATATTGGTTCAAAAGTTCTTGATACCGTTCCTGGTCTTGTCCAAGTGGGTGGCACTTTAAATCTGGTGGTCGATCAACTCAATAACACGCCAGGGGAAGGTTTGATTACAGGGGATGCGCATTTTAAAGCACAAGCAGTTGAAGGCAATCCACTGGAGTCCTTAAGTGGTTTAACCGGGGTTGATGCTCTCTTTACACCAAAAGTGGATCTCAATAATGCAGGGGAACTTTCTGAGGGGCTCCCTTTACCAAAGCCCCAATCGGGTGGGGTTGGGGGCACGCTGCCCAACCAGAATTTCATTTATGAAACGCGGGCAGAATTCCTTGATGTTGGCAAGTTTTATGGCTCAGCTTATTATTTGAACAGAATTGGCTACAATCCTGATAGAGAGATTTTTTTCTTAGGCGATGCTTATTTCGAAAAGCAGCTGATTGAGAAACAAATGCGTGATCTGGTCGGTCAAGGTTTGGGCAAAGGCTCCTTTATTCCTGGAAGTGATGCCATTGAACAAGTCAAAACTTTGCTGGATGTCGGGGCAGAATATGCAAAAGCACACAATCTCCCCTTTGGTGAGGCTTTGAGTGAAGAACAATTGGCGTCCCTAGAAGCCCCAATGGTGATTTATGTGCGCCAACAGGTCAAGGGCATGGATGTTTATGCACCGGTGCTTTACATCCCTGAAAAAGACAGAGCCTCCTTTGTTTCTGCTGGAGCTTTGATCATGGGCGATGATGTGAATATCACCAGCCAGAATACCAGCAATTCCACGATAACCAATTCAGGGCGGATTGCGGCAAATCACCAATTGCATGTGCATGGCGGGGATATCTTTAGTCAAGGGGGGCATTTTGCTGCTGGTGGGGATGCTGTTTTAGTTGCGGAGAAGAATATTCGTTTGGATGCAGGGCGCACAACGGTTGACGGCGTGGAGACCGTATTAAACACCGAGGCGCTTTCTGCTGGGGGTAATGCAACGGTGATTGCCAAACAAGATATAACCGCCTCAGGGGTGGGGATCACCACCGGGGGTGATCTTGCCATGGCTACAGAACAAGGCAACTTGACGATCGGTTCAGCAGAAACCCATTACCATGATGAACAGGGTGATGCCACCATGCATCATAAATCAGAAGTCAACTCTGGTGGCTCGACAACGCTTTCCTCTGGAAAAGATTTGAATATCTTAGGCTCTGATGTTCAAACAACGGATAAACTTCTCTTGCAAGCTGAGAGGAATGTTTCGATTGATGCCACACGCAACAGTGCCAATAGCCATCGCGGGGATCAAACCTTTCATGTCGCGGTGCACAATGGCTCTCATTTAAGTTCTGGAAAAGAGACCACTGTTCTCTCTGGAAAAGATATCCATATTGCTGCTTCC
>NZ_JBHIQN010000046.1:0-2411 GCF_042196525.1 Bartonella sp. AC62GZZY | reverse complement strand
TTGACTTACTTCTTCTTCGTTGACAACTAATATGATAACTTTACAAGGTGATAACAGCTTATCCTCTAAAGCACGTGTAAAGTTGTAAGTGTAAAGTTGTTTGCCATAGAGTTTTTCATTATCCATGGACACCAAAACGTTATTGGATAAGAAAGCATTCCTTTTCAGCTTGTCACTAAAGATCTTAGGCGTTGCTGTCATGTACAGACGTTTTTTGCCCCGAATGATGCTGTTATCGTGAACCTTGATAAATTCAGATTCATGCTTGTCTGTTCCCAACACAACACCAGTTGTTCTATGGGCTTCATCACAAATGATCAGATCAAATTCAGGTAACCCATGGGTATTTTGTGCATCCGAAATCACTTGGATTGAATGGTAAGTCGAAAAGACCACGGTCATCACATCAAGAGAAGTCTTATTGGCTTTACGCGCAAGTGCTTGCGCATCGGTCGTAGCCGGCAAGACAAGATCAGAGGCATCGAGACTAGCCTCATCATCATGTTTCCCTTTACGACGCTTACCCACTTGTGTATCTGAACAAACCGCAAAGGAACGCAACGGGATTTGTGCATCGGCTGTCCATTCACGGATTGTTTGTGAGAGTAAAGCCAGAGAAGGCACCAGAAACAACACACGCTTGCCAGTTCCTGCTATGTGTTCTGCTATCTTAAGGCTAGTGAACGTTTTGCCTGTTCCACATGCCATAATCAGCTTGCCACGGTCTGCTTCTTGCAAACCTTCACAGACTTTCTCAAGAGCTTCTTTTTGATGATCTAAAAGCTTTTTTTTAGGTTGCTCTTTAAGGGTAGCTTCACCTTTTTCTTTATAAGCCCCCCAATCAATTTGACTGTTTTCTAAATCAAACAGATTAATCTGTTGAATACGAACCTCTTGACCATCACAAGTGTTGTTAGCATTATCACTCCAATTGCTTTCGGTGCTATCAACCAAAATACGGCGCGTAAAAATCTTTTTCCCAGAGGTAGCGATAAAGCTATCAATATCTTCTTTTTTAATTATGTGAGAAGCATCATAGCATTTACATTGAATAGCCGCATAACCTCCTTGATCACGGATTGTAGCGACCAGATCAATGCCGATATCACGTCCATCTTCATCATGCTCCTTAGCCCATTCCAAATAAGTCTGAACCTTTTCGTATTCTTGTTTTTGAAGCGGGTCGTTTGTCAAATAAGCCATGACAAGGTTTTCAAACATGGTTCCTAATTCACGGGGTGATTTTGCTCGTTGACGATAATATTCTAAGAGAGAGCGTAAAGTGACATGTTCATTATCAGACTTATTAAAGTGATGCATATTACAACAGGACTCCGTTTTCATATGAGTTGGTTAATTCTCTTCAAAAGAATCGAAATGAAGCTTATTAAATCCATTTTGAGCAAATGGTGAAAAAAATGTAGAAAAATGCGAAAAAACGGATAAATTTTTTCAAAAGGGGTTTTTAGAGGCTGCTTATCCACAGCCTATGACATGAGGTAAAATCAGCAAAATAGTGAAGTTTGCTGTTCGTTTCACGGGTTAATCAAGATAAATGTACTATGGGCTTTAAAATATCAGAATGAGTATTTTGATAGGTTTTATGAGTCACTAAAATAATCTAATTTGTCAGTTCAATTTACGAACACAAACTGACAAATAATATATTATTGATTGTATTTAAGGTTGTATTATCGATATAGGTTGTATCGTTAAAATTCTAACATATTGAAATATAATGTTTTTAATTTTCTCTCATTTAAAAAAATAATATAGGCTCTAAAAAGAACTGACAACACTGGACAAAATTCTTCTGTTCAGATTACTCAGATCATTGTCTTTGGAGAAAGATTCTTTGATGAAAATGCCATTAAATATAACTTATTAGAAAATCAAGACTTTGTTTGCTCGCCAAATTTGGCGAGCAAAGGCAGGAAAAAGAGTTTTGCGTGGTTGTCTTAAAGATTTCAAAAGAGATTTCTTTATTGTTTTATGCTGTTGTTTTTGACGACAGGATGTGCTTGATAGCATGATGTCTCGTTTATATGCGTGTTGAGTGGTTTAGAGGAGCTGGAGAGTGAATTTATCTCTAATTATTGATAAATATATTGTCGCATTAAACTGGGGATATTGATGTATTAACCATTGACGGGCTAAACAGTTTTGTTTAGAAACTTCTTTATACAAATGTGGGGGAGAGATCTTCAGCATAAAATAAAGCGTTTTTTTGTCAAATAAAGTAGTTTTTCTAGTGTCACTTTTTGGTCACAGAGGCATGTGCTTTTGTTAAAAGCGTCATAGGGCAGTGGCTGTTTTGAGTTGACTTATTAGAGCTTCCATGAAGTTCTTTTAAAGAGTGCTTCATGAATAATGCAAAGCGGGGGCAGTCTGTATTGTTTTGTGTATTTTTA
>NZ_JBHIQN010000045.1:0-2414 GCF_042196525.1 Bartonella sp. AC62GZZY | reverse complement strand
TCAATCTTTTTATCAAGATTCGTGAAAGAACTATTTACGCCTGTAAAGGCATCTGCAACATTATGATAGCTCTTTTCAGCTCCATTACCATCCTTATCAAAGACCTTAACTGTAAAAGTAGGAGCACTCCAATTTCCATCTTTATAGCCAGCACCACCACCAAAATAGCCTGCAACGACATTGCTCATGGAATAAAGTTGAGAACCATTGATTGCATCAGTCGATGTTGCTGTAATAGAACCAGCATTAACACCTGAAAGAGTCCGAACCGCATTATCAATATTTGCAATACTTACCCTCGTTCCATTTACTTTTCCACCAATGGTAATAAGTCCCGTATCATCTTGCTTAACAAGGTTGTTCCCTGCCACATTAACGACTACATTTTCAATCTTTTTATCAAGATTCGTGAAAGAACTATTTACGCCTGTAAAGGCATCTGCAACATTATGATAGCTCTTTTCTGCTCCATTACCATCCTTATCAAAAACCTTAACTTTAAAAGTAGGAGGCGTCCATTTTACTCTATCAAATCCAGCACCACCACCAAAATAGCTAGAAATAGCAAGACCTAGAGAAAAAATTTGGGAGCCATTAACTGCATCAGACGAGAATGGCGAAATCACACCATTATTAACACCAGTAAGAGTTCTCAATTCATGAGAGCTATTTTCAATGCTTATTCTATTGCCACGTGCATTCGCACCAATTGTAATAAGCCCTGAGCTATCTTGCTTAACAAGATTATTGCCCGCAACTTCAGCAGCATAACGTTCCAAACCATATAATGCAGAGCCAACATCTCTGTACACTCTACCGTTAATTATATAAGTTGGTGCAATATCTTTAAGTACATTTGTACCAGCACCAAAATACTGCGATATATTGCCCCACGCATCACAAGCAGAAACAGGAGAAGCACCGGATAAAAAGACAGCTACTGAAACCAATGAAAGCGTTTTAATAAAAGGTAATCGAGAAGGTGAGCAAGATTTTTTTAAATTACTCACTGCTAGCGTGCGTGGTGTGGTATATATTTTTTTCATAATAAATCCTCTAAGTAAGAAAAAGATATTAAAAACATTAAAAAGACACATTCCGGTGCTACTAAGCTCCAGAGATTATTTTTTTTGTTTTATAAAAGATTAGGGTTGTCATAATGCGGAAGAGGACTATCTAAGATATCAATGATATAGTAGTCGACGGGATCGATAGTCCAATTAATAAGGTTTTTATTTATCCTCCTTTAAGGAGGTGGGGTTTTCTTTAGCAGATCCTTTAAATTTAAAGGTGAAGAAAGGTGAACGAAGTGTAGAAAAAACATGTTTGCGTACTATTATTAGGTGTTGTGTGTTTAAGAGGCAATAAAAGATGTTTATTGCGGAAGTTAGTTAAGTTGTTTGCTGAGTAATTTAGAGCATTTTTTGTAGGGTTATTACGCTTCTGCCGTAAAAATAAGCGAGATACCCCTGAGCTTTATATTTATATCTCTTAAAGCTTTTTGAGATCAGATAATTGTGATTTTGTAATTTTGCCATAACTTACCGCACCCCGCTTTGCGAGAAGATTTCTAGTTTCCTTTAATTAATTTTTCGCACTTTATACAGATTATTAAAAAATAGCAAGGAAAAAATGAGATTTTTTATTTCTTTAAGGATACCCCCAGTGGATATTCTATTATAAACTATAAACTGTATAGTTTTCAAATATTGTGCGGTTACACGTATGCTGTTAATTTATATGAAAACATCACTCTGCATTTGTGATTTTTTTGTTAATTAGTCCCATTAAGATTATTATTACAGAATATATTATTATAAAACTTTACAAGTATACTACTCTATGAATTTCTGTGTAAAATATCACTTCTTATAAAATTTTTCCCCTTGTCTGATGAGACAAGAAGGAAAAACTCTCTTAAAAATAAATATCGATTATTCAAATAATTCCTTTTGGAGATGATAAATGATTTTTTCATATAAAATTTCACAATAAAAAATATATTTTTACTCGAAATACGCCCTTATCTTTTATTGCTATTCATTTATGATAAAAATAACTTTCCTTCTCTTTAAATGGCACATGTAACGCATTTGATAAGAGAAGGAAAATTTATTTCGAATTTTCTATTGTTAATTCAGTGTTACCCTAAATCCAGCACCTACACCCCAATGTCCCCCAGAACTTGTTGCAGATACGTTAGAGCGAAATCTTCCATTTTCAGACATATAACCAGCTCCAATAGCAAGTGCAGATTGACTGCGCCATACACCCGTACCAAGTGAAAAACTTAATTTTCCCGGTGTATCGTCATAGCTTAAATTAGATACTGCTAGACCAATAGCAGCAGCTTGTCTTGCTTCTTTCCGAACATCCTGAATAGCATAATTCAATGTCTCAAACTTCATATCCGT
>NZ_JBHIQN010000044.1:0-2808 GCF_042196525.1 Bartonella sp. AC62GZZY | reverse complement strand
AAATCGCAGATCTAGAAAGCGCTCTCAATGGCAAGATGGCAGCGGATAAAACCTTCACTTTTGCTGATTTAAGCGATGTCGAGGGGGCAAAAGATGCCGCTAACAACTATGTTCTCTACAAATCAAGCAACAATAACTTCACCTTTGGGAGTGCTATCTCTCTGTTAGGCGCGCATCAACATAAAACCGAAGATATCGTGGGTCTTGACGACTTTAGAGCCAAGATCAACGAAGATCTCACAAGCTATGGGCACCTCACAAGCCCAAATGAATGGCAAAGTTATAATAAATTTACCAGCAAAGTTACCATGAGTGGTGGCTTAGAGCTGTTAGGTAATTCGTCGTTTAGCCTCACCCATAATGGTGAAATAGTTACCAGTTTAAGCACAACGGGAAGCTTGCTTAAAGGACCTTTAAAAGTCGATGGAGATCTTGTTTATACGAAAGCGCAAGTGGATGCCGCCATTTTGTCACAAATAAAGAGTCTTAAAAAAGATTTGACCGATAAAATCACGAATTGGCCGGCTCTTGCCGATGCTGAATTGCTCTATACACAGGATGGAAAAATTCAATGGCCCGATTGGGTAACGGATAAAACTAAAGTTGAGATCCAAGCATGGGGCGGTGGCGGTAGTGGTGGTGGTGCGGATACACCAAGATTAGGCGGCGGTGGCGGCGGTGGCGGTTGTAGCGTGTGGTATGGCTATAAAGCGAGTTTAAATGGTCATCAAGATATCACAATTGGAAAAGGAGGAGCTGCTGTTGCAAAACGCTATGCAAAAGGTAATTCTGGAGGAACAACAGCTGTTGGAAAGAATTTTATTACCGCTACAGGGGGACATGGTGGTGGGGGTGCTTATTACGATAACTCTCGCGCAAATTTTGTTGGTGGTACTACTTACTACTATTCAGGATCTGGTGGTGCTGGAGGTACAGGTGGAAACTTTGGTTTAGCAACAGACGAACATCTAGGAATTGCCAAAGGCGGAAATGGTTGTTCAGGAACAAGTGGAATTACGAGCAAGACAAGTGGTAATGGAGGTGATGCTGGGGGTGATACATCAAGGGGTGGCGCTGGAGGAGCCGGAAAAGGTTCCTATAGTTCAGGAAAAGCAGGGCGTGGTTTTGGTGGTGGTGGTGCTGGCGCTCACTCTGATTCTTCTTCAAGTGGCGCTGGAGCTGATGGCGCTGTCCTTATAAGATTATGGAAAGATTAATTACATAACCAAAGGTAGCGCGAGTCAAATGGATAGCTATTGTATAAGCGAGCTTGTATGATTTTTAAATCCTTTTATCACTCTTTCAAAGCCCTTTAAAGGGCTTTTTTGACTGACACTGTCAGACTTATGAAAAGGAGCTCTTGTTGTTATGGTCTCTTCATTAATGTGGAGAGCAAAATGGCAACAAAAGTAAATACTCTCTGTCGCACTATAGCAAAATCATTCTTTATCTTTAGAAAAAGCCCCGAAATCACGGCGTTCCCCCTCTTCTATTCCAAAAGTTTTGTAAAGAGATTAACGGCTCTTAGCAAGCCGCTCTAATAACCTATCGCTATGAGAAATCAAGCAGATATTATCACAGGAATATCCTAGAAACTCCAAACCAAAGAAAGAAACAAAAAATAGAGGCTGGGCTGGTTGCCCAGCCAACGGGAACAGTTTAGCGACAACCCGTCCGATGTAAGAAGACCTCAACATCGCAGCCACTTCTTCTCACTTGGAAACAGTGAGAAGATGGCTAATATAGATGGAAGAGTGTTAAAAAATGATGGATACACTTTGTAAAGAAAAATTAAAATCTGTTGATCCTATCTCACCAGCTGCTGCTTATATTGGAGGCAAAAGAAGACTAGCCAAAACCATAGTTAACATTATCGAGGACATTCCTCATAGTATTTATGCCGAACCTTTCGTTGGAATGGGAGGAATATTCTTTAGGAGAAAATTGATTCCACCCACTGAAATCATTAATGACCGTTTAGGAGATGTGGTGAATTTTTTTCGGGTGTTACAACGCCATTATCACCCGTTTATAGAATTTCTGGAATTTCAAATAAGCAGCCGTGAGGAATTTCAACGATTACGTGCTCAAGATCCAGAAACCCTCACAGATTTAGAACGGGCTTCAAGGTTTTTATATTTGCAGCGTTTAAGCTTTAGCGGGAAGGTAGCCGACCGTACGTTTGGGGTTGAAACAGACCGCGGTGCACGTTTTAATCGTTTTAAACTTGAAGACTTATTAAAGCTTATTTACCGTCGTTTAGCGGGTGTTACCATTGAAAATTTAGACTGGTCTGAGTTTATCAGGCGCTATGATCGACCAAACACCTTATTTTATCTTGACCCGCCTTATTGGGGTGTTGAGGATTATTATGGCAAAGATTTGTTTAAGCGAGAGGATTATCAGAGGATGGCTATGCTGCTGGCACAATTAAAAGGGAAGTTTCTTTTGTCTCTCAATGATGTGCCAGAAGTTCGAAAAACCTTCAGTCAATTTACCTTTAAAAAAATAAATACGTTTTATTCGTGTAACGCCTTAAATAATGCAGTTCCCGCTAAGGAGCTTATCATCACCAATTGTGATTTCTAAAACGAGAAATAATACATATTAAAGGGTCTTTAAATGACCTTTGAAGACCTTTTTAAAAAAGTAAATTGCTACAAAATCTAGTGTCAAAACATAAAAAGAAAGTGCTTGTTGAAAACAAACCTTTCTCAAGAGCGCCTCTTTACCTCTCATTTTTCCCATTCATTTCATTAGCCAATTATTAAAAGGAGCATAAAGTATGGCAACAGGTTTTTTACACGG
>NZ_JBHIQN010000043.1:0-2883 GCF_042196525.1 Bartonella sp. AC62GZZY | reverse complement strand
GTTTATCAGCATCTTCAGTTTAATCAGGCGTTTGATGTTGATAATCTTGATGTTGATTTAGGAAAATTTCATCAATGGGTGGGGCGTGTTGGTGGGCGTTTAAGCAAGACGTTAGGTGTTGTGGAAGAGGGACGTGAAGTTTCTTTTTATAGTAAGCTTTCTTATTTGCATAGTTTTGAAGATAAGCAATTCGTTTCTTTTAAAAACGATTTTCAGTTAGGTTCCTTTGGTTCTTCTTTGGAAGCAGGGGTTGGGTTTAATGCCCGTCTCTCAACAAAACTTTCTCTTCGTGGAGATGTCACTTATCAGCATAGATTTAAGAAAATTGGTTTTTCTGGAACGAGTTTCTCTGCTGGATTGCATTATTATTTTTAGCTATACATAAACTATATAGTAACTTATATATAAGTATATATAGTGTTATATTAAGTATTAAAGTAGCTCTTTAGTTTTATATTTATTGTATTTTGAGAAATTTATTAGCTTAAATATAGACATTATTCTTCAATAAATAGAAGTAGGGGAATAGGAGGCGGCAAGAGTTATGATTTATGTATTTCATAAATATGTATTTTTATGCAACGTTACAACAGCTATTCTTTATTTTTTGCAGGTTACGTATGTTAGTGCTGCGGGATCTTCAAGTGATCCAAGAGGGGTGTTTTATAAATGCGATGATAGAAAAACACACTTTCTCGCAGATAAAGTTTATTACTTAAAAAATTCTCAGGAGACTGCACCTATTGCAGCTATATATGTAGAAAAAGCAGGCACTGTTGTTAATGCCTCTCAGATAGCAGTTTATGGCGATGATCCAGATAAAATATCTGCGTATGGGGCGTATGTAAGAAATGGTGGAAAAATTAATCTAATAGCTTCAGATTTTAAGAGTATACCTGCTCTTCGTGCTCAAAATGCCGTTATTAGCATGACAGTAGGGGAAATTAAGGGGACTTCACATGCTATTTATGCATGGGGGAGAGGAACGGATATTGCTTTAGTGAGTGTGAATATCAATATTGAGCCAGATAATTTGAATGTAAAAGGGATCGGTATTATAAGTGGTTTTGATGCAATGGTTAAAATGACAGACGGTACCGTTAATTTTAACCAGATTGGCTCATTTTCAACCCGATTTGGGGGGCGCTATATTCTTGATACTATGGGGATTACGGGGCATGGAAGGAGAGAGGAAACTTTAACAGATAGTGATGGAGCTATGGGGGTATTGCCAGAAGCTTTTGAGGTTTTTCAAGGTGGTGACGTTCATTTGAAAAACAATTTTATCCAGCTAAACCATATGCATGCATTTTTGATGAAAAACTTTTCAGGTTATGTAAGTGATAATGGTAAGTTAATTCAAAAATATATTTCACCAGATGGCTTTAAAAATACAAGTATTAAGATAGAAAAAAACAATATTTCTGTTCAGGGTGAGGGAGTATATGGACTGTATTTTAATGTTTTAGCTCCAGAAGAGATTGCTAAAATGTTGAGGCAACGAGATGATGAAAAAAATTTAGAAACCAAAAAAGTTATTACGGGGAGGGCTTTTGTTTATTTATCAGAGACAAATATGACAGTTCCAGATGGGATTGCAATTTATGCGAAGGGGAATAAAGACTATGAAGTAAAAGGCACTCTTGAATTATCGCATGAAACAAAAATCTCTGGTGATGTGTTGCTAAAAGCTGAAAATAATGCTTCTCTATTGGTGAAAGCAAACGCTTCCTCTCTTACAGGAGGTACGCGTGTTGAAGATAGATCGGTTATTGATTTAGAGTTAATTCGTTATTCAAAATGGTATCTTACTAAAAGTAAATACAATGGTTTACAGGAATCTGTTTCATCGCTTTCTTCTCTAAGTCTTTCCAATAGCACATTGATCTTTGATGAAGATAGTGGTTATCAAACGCTACGCATTGGAAAAAAAGCAGATATAGATGCAGGAGATAAAATTCTCGCATCAAAAGATAAAAAAGTCTATAGTGCTGAGGGAAACGCTCAGATTAGGTTGAATACATTTTTGAATGATGAGGGTTTGTTTGATCCCCAAAAGACGGATCGCATATTGATCTATGGGGATGTTTCTGGAACGACATTCATTCATATGCAAAATTTTCCAAAATATTCAAGTAAAGAAGTCTATGAGGGAAGAGATCAAAGCATTTCAATCGTTCAAGTTGCAGGAACAGCGCGGGCAGGTTCTTTTCGACTCGCCAATGGTTATAATGGTTATACTACGGTGAAAGGTTTTCCTTATCAATATCGTATTCGTGGTTATGGTCCGGGCTCGCCTTTTGGAGAAGCGAATGCTAAGCAAAGATTAGTGGAAGGTGAGGGGGATTTTTGGGATTTCCGACTCGAAGGGGTTTATATTTCTTCTAGAATAGGTTCTTATAATGGTCCATTTGGTAAACCTGCTTCGTTTTCATTATCTCATCCTGTTAATCCTCCATCTTCTCCTCCCAATTCACTTTCTACGTCGTTGATATCTGACTCTCCTTCTTCTACGTTCTCTGCTCTTGTTGATCCTCCACCTTCTCCCCCCGATCCACTTTCTACGTCGTTGACATCTGACTCTCCTCCTTCTACGTCCTCTGGTCCTGTTGATCCTCCGCCCCCCAATCCATTTTCTACGTCGTTGATATCTGACTCTCCTTCTTCTACGTTCTCTGCTCTTGTTGATCCTCCACCTTCTCCCCCCGATCCACTTTCTATGTCGTTGACATCTGACTCTCCTTCTTCTACATCCTCTGATCCTGTTGATCCTCCGCCCCCCAATCCATTTTCTACGTCGTTGACATCTGACTCTCCTTCTTCTACATCCCCTGATCCTGTTGATCCTTCATCTTCTCCCCCCGATCCACTTTCTACGTCGTT
>NZ_JBHIQN010000042.1:0-3326 GCF_042196525.1 Bartonella sp. AC62GZZY | reverse complement strand
TTTGCCACTAGGTTTTGTACCAATTCATTTTTTTTCAAAGAGTTTTAAAGGTGTTCTCAAAGGGTCTTCAAAGACCTTATCTAAAGGGTATTTAAAGCTCCCTTTAACGCGTTTTTCTGCTCCTCTTTTTCCAAATCACTAAAGCATGTAAAATCGGATTGAAAGGCAAGGGAAACGATTCCTGTCGGACCATGGCGTTGTTTTGCTATAATAACCTCAGCTTTGCCCTTGGCTTGCTCCATTGCCTCTTGCCATTTGCTATACTCAGAGGTGCCTTCTTTGGGTTCTTCATTTTTGAGATAATATTCTTCACGATAAACGAACAGAACAATGTCGGCATCTTGCTCGATTGAACCAGATTCACGTAAATCGGAGAGTTGTGGACGTTTATCGGTTCGGTTTTCAACTTGACGTGAAAGTTGTGACAGAGCAATGATGGGAATATTGAGTTCTTTTGCAAGTGCTTTTAATCCGGTGGTAATGGCTGTAATTTCTTGAACGCGATTTTCTAATGAACGCTTTGAACCACTTGTCATGAGTTGGATATAGTCGATAATCAAAACATCTAAACCATGTTGTCGTTTCAGACGCCTTGCACGGGCGGCCAATTGTGCAAGGGAGACACCCCCCGTTTGATCAATATAAAGAGGGATTGTTTGTAAAGAGCGCATTGCGTAAATGATGTTGGTAAATTGCTCTTCTGAGATATTACCACGACGCATATCCGAAGAAGAAACCTTTATTTGCTCTGAGATAATACGAGTTGCAAGCTGTTCAGTTGACATCTCAAGTGAGAAGAAACCAACAATACCCCCTTCATTGGTTTGGCTGTTATCACGCTTACAAGCATTAGCAATATTAAAAGCAATATTGGTAGCAAGTGATGTTTTACCCATCCCAGGGCGTCCAGCTATGATAATCAAATCGGATGGTTGTAGCCCTCCCATTTTTTCATCAAGGGTTTTGATATGGGTAGCTATCCCTGAAAGCTGTGAGGAACGCTTTTTCGCAGCGCTTGCCATGTTAAGTGCTTTTGCAATGGCTGTATCAAAGTTTTCAAACCCACCTCCATATTTTCCTTTTTCGGCTAACTCAAATAATTGATTTTCAATCGTTTCAATTTGTTGGGAAGGTGTGAACTCCAGAGGCGCATCAAAAGCTGTATTGGCAACTTCATTGCCAAGATTAATCAAAGACCGGCGGATAAAAAGATCGTAAATGACACGTCCATAATCTTCAGCGTTAATAATAGTGACTGCCTCTGTGGCTAAGCGAACAACATACTGGTATACAGTAATATCTCCAATTTTTTCTTCCATTTGGATATAGGGCTTAATTGTAATGGGGTTTGCAAGATGACCCTTTTGAATAATTTGTAAGACAATCTCAAAGATCTTTTGATGTAGCGTTTCAAAAAAATGTTCTGCTTTGAGAAAGTCTGAAACGCGATCGAGTGCATTATTATTAATCAGGATTGCTCCAAGTAATGCCTGTTCCGCTTCAATATTATGGGGAAGTTGACGAAAAGAAGAAGCAAAATTATCTCTTGGATTTTCTGTTTTTAGCATGTTCAATGTTCTCATTGCTTTCCTTTCCCTTGTTTGGTGCCTCAAAGGTGATTTCTGTTGTGTATCCGCTTTGTTTTTCATAACGATGTGTGACGGTAGCGGCTTTCCATGGTCCATTGATTTGCCCACGAAACCCTTGAAGGATGAGAGGTTGATCCGCCATGATTTCAGGGCGTCCTGCAAGAGACAAAGAACCACTGCCTACAGCACGACATAAGCGATCCGACTCGGAAGCAGCGGCAGATAAAGCTTCCTCTTGACATGGATAACAACTGCGTAGACGCCGCACAGGCCCGCTAACCCCTGTCTGATGTTTGACTTGACATTGTTGCCCTGTTGAGCGATCAAAATAAGAAGCTTCAATGATGCCGTATTGCGTGCGTGGCTCTAACGTGAATTCCCAGTTAGAACAGTCGTGCTTATGAAGTTCAAGTGCTGGTAAATTATCCCCGCTTAAAAATAAAAACTTATGGTCTTTGATTAAAAAACGCGCCTGCATGCGGTCCGCAAGACGGGTTAAAAAATCAACCGCCGATTGATCTGTACGAATCACATAAGAAAGAGTTTGTTTGATAAATTGTGGACTGACTTTTGCTTGATAGCCATGGCGTTTGGCGAGTGTCTCAACAATCTCACCAACAATTTTGTGATCAAAATGTTCACTCGCTTGTTCTTTGAGTTCTTTACGCATCGAGGCGCTTTTGCCACAAAGGCGCAAAATCTCTCCATCACTGCCCCCAATACTCACCACCGACTCAACAACAAAACGCCCCATGAAGGCACTGATGCTGTTCTCATAGCCAAAAATCACTTGCAGAGTGCTGTTGCTTGAGGGAACCTCTAAATCATGGCCACTATCATCAAACTCTGCTTCAAATGTATCGGCTTCATTGCCGGCATGGTCCGTAATGGTTGCGGTTAAAAGACGCTGGTAAAAAACCTCATGAACAAGCTTATCCCCCACCCTCACCTCAATAAAAGGATGCGTGCGCATTAATCCCATAACCGCTTCACCACGCTGTTCTTTTCTTGGCTAACAAACTCAGGCAGAATGACCTTTAAGCCCCGTGGCAACAGAGCACCATACCCTGCAATACCTGGATTGGCTTCCAGTGTGGCTTCTAAATAGCCATTTAGTCCCCCAACTTGAGAACGGTCCCCTAACACAGCCATGGCATGGTGAAAGCAGATCAGATCGAGACTCATATCTTCTAGCTCTACCACGAGGTGCTTTTCTGGTATCTTCATGACGTTTCTCCTCCTTGGGAATATTGACCATATCCCTCTTGGTATTGTCCCACCTGATATTGACCTTGCGGTTTTCCTCCATCGAAAAACGGTAACAAGCTAATGGCATAGCGAATGCGCCCCGATTGACCAGAGCGACTAATATAGTCGTGATCTTTCGTGACACTGGTGATTACCACTGATCCATGGAGAATGGCGCTATAGCCATTGTCACTCATCCAACGGATCATCTGAACGGGCTTGGCAGCACGAATGGTTCTGGTGATAGCATCAATGGCTACCCGATCCCCAAACTCTTCTGGAAACAACACCCCATGGATGGTTTTGGCATCATTGCCATAACCGGTAAATTGCAAACCTGGAGCCTCACCAAAACGCTCTAGGCAAACCCATGAAGCAGAAAACTCTTCCTCAAAGGATTGGAAATTCAGCCAGTCCACATAAAAAAGATGTGGTCCTAACATCAGCAAAGGATCTCTCATAGACGCCCTCCCCTTGATTGTATCATTA
>NZ_JBHIQN010000041.1:0-3402 GCF_042196525.1 Bartonella sp. AC62GZZY | reverse complement strand
AGATGTCCAAATGTAATGCCTTTTGCGAGAGAATTGGCCATGCTTGATAGTTTGAGTAACAGCATGATGGATATAATGGACAAGATGAGAGCTCCTCCAAACATGAAGCTTACATTCTGGTTGTAATCGAGTTTCATATCACTCAAATAGTTTGCAAAGATATTCATCATCAGATTAAATACAGTTGCTAAGAGTAGAAAGAGGATTATATAATTGACGACTTGTACAATCCATTGCTCAAAAAAGCGATAAGTTGGTTGCCAGAGTAGAGCAATAATGAAGATTGGCCCCCATCCTACGAGAAGTGCAAGTGCGATTTTTGTCAGAAGGACGAGACCCCCACCGATTGCGACGACGAGGCTTGTTGCTAGCAAGATGAGGATTCCTAAGAGACTGTAAAGCAGACCATTGGACTCGAAGAAGACGGTTTCTTGGAAAAGACGTCCTGCATATTGGAATCCTCCGCCTGCTGTTTTGTCAAGTAAATTCATTAATTGTTTATCATCGAGTGGGTTTGCGATGAGCGCTTTTGATAACTCATAGGGCATTTGTGTTATTAAATTTGTGATTTCTGGTTGATAAAGTCCTGTGGTAAGAGCTATTGAAGTAATAATACTTATCCGTAGGAAACGGTTTACGAATCCGGAGAGAGGCATATCGATAGCACCCCGAATGATAAGCCAACCATAGATGATGAAAGCGATCGTGATTCCAATTGAAACGAAAGGTGTAATTGTAACAATTGCTTTTGAGGAAATGTCTGTGACATATGTTTTTGTTATCTGATCAATTTTATTGAAAAGTTGCGTGAACACAGTAAAGTCCATGGAATTCCTCTTTAATGAATTTTCAATTTTTTATCACCTTGGAACATAGATATATGCTAAACGCCTCATTTTCATTTATACATTACCTAAGTGTTTTCACCGTATGCTAGGCATCTCTTTTTTTTCATGGTTAAAAAATTTCATATCAAGTTCGCGTCTTTTCCTTTTGATAAGTGAGTATTCAGCTTTGCGTAAATGTGCTACCATTTGCATCTTTATAGATTCATTTTGGATCATGACTAATATACCATCGATATGTGCTTGAAGATCAGCAATGTCTTTCAGATTTTCTTTTGTTTCAAGTTCATCGAATAACTGTTTGAGGTATTGAAAACGATTTTCTACATGTTCAAAAATGTTAAAAGTTACCGCTTTATCTAAAGCCGATACAAATTCTAAACGAGCAAAAATAGACGCGCCTACTTGATCAAAAGTTCCAGAAATTTTGTTTTCTTCCTCCAATGCCTTTTGATATGATTCCGTTGAAAGCTTATCACTCTTATAGAGCGATTTTGGATCTTGGAGAAAAAAACTAGAAAGGTCTATTTGCTTTGGGTTTGTTTTCTGACTCTTTGTTATAGCCTGATAGGCTTTTTCTATTTGTGAAAGTTGTTCTTTTTTTAACTCAAGCTGTTTTGTTAAAAGCTTAATAATCTCCCCTTTTTTTAATAGATCAATAAGCTCCCGATATTCTGCTGATGGACCAGGTTGTGAGTCTACAGCTGGCTTATTAGATAGTGAGGATTCGTAAGATACACCTATAGTTGCATTTGCATTTGCTGGAGCTAGATTCAGCATCCCCAAAAGGGTAATCATTCCTGTTATAATAAATCGCTTTTTCATATATTTGCTCGCTTGATTTCGACAGGGATTGTTTTATTAATAGGCACGCGGTTTCTATCATTGGGCTGTTTTAGCTTTGGTGCTAATGCACAAGCCGATAAAAGGTTTGCAATCAAAATTATAAGAATGATCGACTTCATTTTGATATGACTCTTTTTTACTGTTATACACATTCTGATATTTGTTGTCATTATTATAATTTTGACACTAAAGTAAAGTGTATAGTTTACGATAATTTATCTTTTCTTAATTTCATTTTTTAATTTATGAAAATAGCTCAATTTCAGTGCGAATATTTTTTACTTTAGGATTGGATATTCTGGTTGATAAAGTCCTGTGGTAAGAGCTATTGAAGTAATAATACTTATTCGTAGGAAACGATTTACAAATCCGGAGAGTGGCATATCGATAGCGCCCCGAATGATAAGCCAACCATAG
Organism: Bartonella sp. AC62GZZY; assembly: GCF_042196525.1. Lineage (NCBI taxonomy): Bacteria > Pseudomonadati > Pseudomonadota > Alphaproteobacteria > Hyphomicrobiales > Bartonellaceae > Bartonella > Bartonella sp. AC62GZZY. The sequence goes on along the minus strand of NZ_JBHIQN010000041.1, from coordinate 1,294 downwards.
ATGATGAAAGCGATCGTGATTCCAATTGAAACGAAAGGTGTAATTGTAGCTATTGTTTTTGAGGAAATGTCCGTGACATATGTTTTTGTTATCTGATCAATTTTATTGAAAAGTTGCGTGAACACTGTAAAGTTCATGGAATTCCTCTTTAACAAATTTTCAACTTTTTATCACCTTGAAATATAGATATATGCCAAACGCGTTATTTGCATTTATACATTACCTAAGTGTTTTCAGCACGATATCTTGGCTTTGATAAAATCTTTGTGCCCCTCTGAATTGTTCGGATAGTACTAAACCTTCTACATTGGTTTTTTCATGAAAAAAAGCAAATGCTGTAAAAAGCTTTATTGGTTAGATCTTATTATAGGCATATTTTTGTAGTTAGAGGCTACAATTTTTCTGTACAATTTACGTTTTTGTATTTCGATAAGAGTCTCTTCGTCATCGCTTAAATTTCTGACCATTTGTAGCTTTGTATATTCATTTTGGATCATGGCTGACATGGTCTTGATGCGTGTTTGCAGTTCGAAAACTTCTTTGAGATCTTTTGTTTTATTTATCTTATCTAAGAAATCGTTCATTTGTTTAAAGCGGTTCTCTGCGTCTTGGAAAGTTTGAAAACTTACAGCTTTTTCGACAATTCCACTATATTTAAGACGCGTATTAATTGTTTCGCGTATCTTATCATACGGCAAATGCTGGAAGCTGTACCTTTTCTCTTCGAGAATAATCTCATTAAATCTTTTTTTTAATTCCTCAGTAGTTATGTTTTGGTAGTTTGTCTGTGTTTTTGGGTAGATAGAAGACAAATCTTGTATGAAAGAATTCTTGTTTTCTCCTATTGTTGGTTTTTGTATCCTATTTCCTGTTATAGACTGATGAATTTTTTTCGCGTTTTCGATCTGGTTTTCGTTTGTTTTAATTTGTTGTTCTAACAACTTAATAATTTCCAGATATTCTGCTTTTAAAAAAGAACTTTTAACAGTTGAACCTTGAGTCCCAGAACCCCAACTAAAGTTAGACGTTAGAGTTAAATTTATCATCCCCAAAAGGGTAATCATTCCTGTTATAATAAATCGCTTTTTCATCTGTCTCCTCGCTTGATTTCGGCAGGGATTGTTTTATTAATAGGCACACGGTTCCTATCATTGGGCTGTTTTAGCTTTGGTGCTAATGCACAAGCCGATAAAAGGTTTGCAATCAAAATTACAAGAATGATCGACTTCATTTTAACATGACTCTTTTTACTGTTATATACATTCTGATATTTGTTGTCATTATTATAATTTTG
>NZ_JBHIQN010000040.1:0-3496 GCF_042196525.1 Bartonella sp. AC62GZZY | reverse complement strand
TGCACAATGGCTCTCATTTAAGTTCTGGAAAAGAGACCACTGTTCTCTCTGGAAAAGATATCCATATTGCTGCTTCCGATATAGATGCCAAGGGTAATGTTGCTCTTGGCGCCCAAGGGGAGGTAACAATAGGGGTAAGAAACGATGAGATGGAGTATCATCTTCAGGGCAAAAACACGAAAGTGGATATGCAAGCCTCTCATGCCGTTGGCTCTTCGATAAAATCGGGAGGTGACACCACTGTTGTTGCAGGGCAGGATGGCAAACCGCATGATCTTAGCATCACAGGTAGTTCCATTGCGGCTGATGGCAAGGTGGGGCTGAAAGCCAGCAACGATGTCCTGATCAATAATGCAGAGGATAGCTTACAGTATGAGATGTCGTATCACAAAGAGGGTGGGGTGTTTAGTAGCAGCAAATCTGAGCATAACAAGATGGATGTGAGCCAAGTTGTGGGGTCAAGCATAACAGGGGGTGAAGGCATTACCATTGACTCAGGAAACAACACGGAAGTTGTAGCCTCGACGCTCATAGCCGGTAAGGCAGAGGAAACGTCAGGAGAGAAAGCACCAGGAGATCAGAAACAAGCGGATATTACCATTCACTCTGGGGGAAAGATTGTCATAAAAGGCGCCCAAGAACACTTGGATCAGCAAGCACAATCGTCATCAAGTGGCTTTTTGCATGAGAAATCGTCCGATACATCTCAATCGCATACCACAACGGTCTCCTCTATCCTTGGGGCAACGGGCAACATTATCACACAATCAGATAAAGAGACCACAATCACGGCTTCTCATCTGCTTTCCGGTCAAGATATCAATGTGACAGCAGAAAATGTGACGATTGATGGCATGACAGATCACCATAGCAGCCATTCAGAGACCCATGAAACGGGTTTTGGTGTGGGATCAGGCAAGGGCTTTGTGTCGATATACGGGAGTGAGGGAAAGACAGAAAATGAAGAGAGTTTTGAGCATCAAGGCTCTTCTCTCAATGCGGATGGCAATATCACCATCACTGCCAAGAAAAAAGATGTGACAATTGTTGGCTCTGATCTTGCAGGTGAGAATATTAACCTTTCGGCAGCGCGTGATGTCAATGTGCTTGTTGGTCATAATAGTCATAGGGCAAACTCAAAGGAAGAACGTACAGGCTTTGGGTTTCAGTTTGAAAAGAGCAACAGCGGTGCTTCTGTAGGGGTTGGAATTGCAAGCGCCAAAGATACGGGCGATCAATGGGAAACCACTTCCACACAATCACACATCACGGCACGCCAAGATGTGCAGATTACTGCTGACAATGATGTGAATTTAAAAGCAGCCATTGTTTCGGCTGATCGTGATGTCAACATTGATGCAGGCAATAATATCACCCTATCAGAAAGCTATGATACCTCTAACGCAAAAGAAAAGCATGAAAAGTCTTTTGCTGGTGTGACAGGCTCTGTCAATGTGGGCATTCTTGGTACAGTAAAAGATGTAAAGGATGCAGTCAAACGTTTTGGTCATGGGGATACAAAACACAAAATCGGCAATGGTCTTATTGCTGGTCTAAAAGGCTATGATCTCTATAGTAAAGGCAAAGGTCTTTATAATGGGATGAAAGGTGGAAACAAACAGTCTATTCGTGATATTGCTGATGTTTCTGCTAGCGTAACCGTGGGCTTTAAGACAGAGAAGGCAGAAGCCTCTGTTCAGACCTCTACAGCGGTAACAGATAGCATAGAAGCAGGACGCGCTGTTAATATGCAAGCCCACAAAGGTAGCATCCATGGTGTTGGAGCCGATATTATTGCCGGTACAAACCCGATGCAAAGCAATGATAAACAGAGCGGGAATATTACCATGGGAGCAGGTAAAGATATCACCTTTGAAAGTGCGCAAAACACGCAGAGCACAGAAAACCACACGCAAAGCGCTTCAATGAATGTTGGGTATAGTTATGGTACCGGTGGTACAGGGTGGATGGGGAATGCTTCTTTTGGTAAAGGCAAGGGTTCCAGTGAGGAGGTTCACCAGAAGAACAGCCATATTATTGGCACCGGCACAGTTCACACAACGAGTGGGGCAAACACCACATTGGCAGGCGCCGTGGTTTCTGGAGAGCGTGTAGAAATGGAAGTAGGGGGTGATTTTACCGTTGTCAGCCGCAGTGATAAGGGACAAAGCTCCAGCAAGCAAAACTCTGTTTCCATTGGTTATAATAGCCGAGAAAAGGATGGTACAGCCACAACCAATATTTCCTTGAACAAGGATAAATCCTCTAGCGATTATCATAGTGTTGTGGAACAATCAGGCATCAAAGCGGGTGATGGTGGTTTTAAGATCAACGTTAAAGATAAAACGACCCTAACCGGAGGTATTATTGAAAGCACCGCGCCGGCAGATAAAAACAGCCTGACCACAGGAAGCATTACCACCAGTGATATCAGCAACAGTGCGCATGCGCAAGCCAGCAGCCAAGGTTTAAGCATTTCTGCGGGTGGTCCGATGTATCAGGGCAAATATGGTGTCGGGAAAAACATTGCTAAAAATGTCTTAGATCATTCAAAAGCTAAAGATTCAGAAGAAGGCTATACCAAATCTGCTATCAGCAATGGCACTATCGTCATTACTGATGAAGCAGGGCAGAAGGCATTGACAGGGCAAGACGTGGAACAAGCCATCGCCTCCCTTAATCGTGATACTGCCACCGCCCATAAGGGTGTACAACAGCTCGATGCAGGCAAGCTGGAACAAATCGTCCATGAAAATCGTGAAATGGCAACTCAACTCTTAGAAGAAGGGTTTAAATACAGCGATGACTCCTATAAAACCATGTTTATCAAAGAGCACCCCATCGCCGTGGTGGATCGTGATGAAAAGGGTAATATAATCTATAAAATAGATGCGAATGGGGTACCTATAAGAGACGCTCGTGGACAACAAATACCTAAGTTTCATTATTTAACGGATGAAGAAAAGCAGCATTTGCAAGAAGGCTCTGATGGCAAAGTGCATGTGTCCTTTAATGGCATCTTTACGCCACCAGAGGAAGCCGCTGTTTATGCAGAGCAACATGCGAAGGATAAAAATAATCCGCTTTATTTTGTTGTGTTCCCAGAAGCGGATTCTGCTATTTCAGAACTTCTAGTCGCGGGCTATCAGAAGTTTATGGAAAATAACTTTTGGGGTTTGACCAATTCCACACAAGAAGCAAAAGATTTGATGTATAGCTATGGTCTTACAGGGTTAGAACTTTATGGACATAGTCGCGGGACAATGACATTGGGGAATATGCTGAATTCTTTCAAACAAGAAGGTGTTCACGGTATAGCCGACAACACGACTATCAATTTCTATGGACCAGCCTTTAATGTTTTAGTTGCATCCGGTCTGTTAGGTTATGTAAGTGATAGCAAACAAACCACTGTTGGTTTTGATGGGAATAGATATGACTTTGTCAGCAGAATTATTGGCGGCAATGGCTATACTTACGAGACAATACCTACTGG
>NZ_JBHIQN010000039.1:0-3767 GCF_042196525.1 Bartonella sp. AC62GZZY | reverse complement strand
GATGATGGTACCATCCGGATTGGCAGAGATTTTGACCTTGATCCTATGGGACCTGCAATTGAAGGCGGCGTTGGCATTAATGCGCAACTGTCTCACAATTTCTCCCTTCATGGTGATGTAAGCTATCAACAAAAGCTTCAGAAAACTGGTATAAGTGGTGCAAATTTTTCAGGAGGAATACGCTATCAGTTTTGAGGCAAAACTTTATAACAACAGGTATATTGTTATTTCTGTACACTTCATCAAAAAAGGCAGCACAATACGCTGCCTTTTTTTATTCTTGACACCCTTTCATAAAAAGATCGTTCGAATAGCTTTTGTTTTTTATCCTCCCAAGATCATCTCCATCAAGATTTATTGATTGACAAAGCTAGGTATTGTTTTTGATGCATACCAGATTGAAGTAGCTGCTCGTACACAGGCAAAAAAGCGCTTTCGTTATAATCCTGAAAAGAAAGCTGTGGAAGGTCTTGCCAATTTGCTGGAATTGGGGAGTGTGAAATGCGTGTAGCAGTCTTTGCGCAAAAGAATGAAAATATGCACTAAAGCGGGTGGTTATGCTTAAGGGTGAGAATAAATTCAGTGATTTTGAGAAATCTGCCCCTTACGCTGTCTTAGATATTGAATGGCATTTATCTCTCATAAACAAAAATGTCGCAAAGCGCTTCATCTCCAAGTGAAAGTAAAACTTTCAGAAAAAACACCTTATATGTATTTATTGATAAATCATATATGTTTATTGATAAATCGCGCTTGCTTCATAAAATCCCCTCCCCCTTTTTCTCAAAGCAAAAAGAAAATGTAAAGTTTTACTGTCGTAAGTAGATAAAAAGCACAAGCTACTATTATTTTCCTCTTTACACAGAAAACATACTGCAAAATATTTCTTTACGCAGATAACTTAATTAAATACACCAAAAAAACAAAGACATCAACCACTTTATCAAAATACTCAAGAAGAAACTAAGATTTATAAAAGCATCAATCAGTGCTCTTTAGCATATTTATAAAACACATTACATCCAGTATAAAACACCTCAGATCTAAAATTAAATAAACTTTTTTAATTTTTGCTGACGGCTGTTCCCAACGATGCTGTCCCCCCTTTATTCTCCTTAATGCATCAAAATATATGACATTACTGTGATACCCTTAAAAAAGTACAAGCAAACAACGATCATTTGCTTATAATATTGTCCTTAAATATCATTTTTAATATTTTTAATTATATATTTAATACGTAATAAATAAAACTATAAATATAATATGACTTAAATGTAAATATATACATTAATTATTATGTTTTTTAATTTGACTATAAGTAAATTATAAAATAGTGATCAGGAAGAATGTTTTTTATAGACCATTATTTATTTTCTTATATTGTTTGTTCTTCTTATAACAAGTGGAGATATGGAAAACAGGAAAAATATTTGTAGCTTAATTTAAGTGAGGAGAACATAAATGTCTAAAAAGTCTCTTTTATCGTATACAGCAATTGCAGCAATTCTATTATTTGGGACCTACCACAAAACACAAGCGGAAGAACTTAAAGTTTCTGATGGAAAAAAAATGGAAGTCTCTAAAGAAAGCTACGATAATATTTGGGCAGAAACGGGTGGAAAAATCATCGGCAAGAATTTAAAGCTGGGGAGTACCTCTCCAACACCACCATCTGTTACAACCGTTGTCACCGTTAAAGGATCCGATAGTTTGATTGAATTATCGGACAATACCATCATTGGTGCTCCACTTGGAACTAAATCTTCCTATGAATACGGCGTTAATATATCGGATAACGCTACATTCAAAATGACAGGAGGTTCTATCAACGTTGATAAAACCGCTATTCAGCTAAATGCTGGTAACGGAAATATGGAAAATGTCACAATAACAAGTGAAAACAGCGAACCCTATAACGCAATAAGAGCTGAAAAAAAAAGTAAACTCACTTTGAAAAATATAACTGTTAAAAAAGCAAAAAACAGCATCTTTGCAGATAACCAAACTCAAATAACAGTTATCGGTGGATCTTTTGAGGCAAAAGAAACAGCAATCAATGCTCGAAACGGTAGTATCATTACTTTAAACAATAAGGCAAAAATCACATCACTTAACGGTGATGGGCTCAATGCCATTGATGAGCAATCAAAAATTTTTATGACAGGGGGAGCTGTTACTGGGAGCAATAGTGTATTATACACAAAAGCTGGTGGATATATTAATGTTAAAGATGTTGTACTCACAGCAGATGGTAAAGGAACAAGATTCGGTGCGTTTGCAAGAGGTCACAGCACTATTGAATTAAATGGTAACACAACAATTAAAAATGCTTCGATCGGTGTTAAAGCCGAAAGTGATGATGCGACAATCAAAATGACCGGAGGATCGATTGAGGTCACAGGAGACAAAGCAGTAGGTGCATCATTTCTTAACACCACCAGCAAAGAAAACACGCTGAAAGATGTGAAAATATCAAGCGGAAATGATGACTTTCTTATGGATAAAGGAATAAGTGCTGACAAAGGAAGTATTGTCACTTTAAATAATGTAACCGTCACGAAAGCAAAAAACAGCATCTTAGCAGATAACAAATCTCAAATAACAATTACCGGCGGATCTTTTGAGGCAAAAAGAGAAGCAATAATTGCTCAAAACGGCAGTAGCATTACTTTAAACAATGGTGCGAAAATCATTTCATCTGAGTATAATGCGCTGAATGCCATTGGTGAGCAATCAAAAATTTTCATGACAGGAGGAACTGTTACTGGGAGTAATAATTCATTATATGCAATTTTGGGTGGATATATTAATGTTAAAGATGTTGTACTCACAAAAAATGGCGAAGATTCAGCTACAGGCGCATTAGCTGAGGGCCCAAACAGCGTCATTGAATTAAACGGAAAAACAACAATTACGAATATTCCCACAGGTCTTAATGCACGGAACGGAGGCAAAATCACAAGCGAAGAATTAACGATAAAAGGACGTAAAATAATTATTGAAATCGATGAGGAAATCTTCAAACTGCCTGGCTCAGGTGCATTTGCTACTGAAAATAGCGCCATTGAATTAAACGGAAAAACAACGATTGGAAAAGTTGATTTTGGACTTGTCGCATCCAAGAATAGCACGATTAAGATGGTCAATGACGCTAAAAACAAAATAGATGCAACAATAGTTGCACTATCGGTAGAGAGCAATGGACATATTGATCTCGCAAATACTTCTGCAACAGCAGGGGTTGCTGGGGTGAATTTTGCAGATTTGACTAACAATTTTTCAGATTTGGTTAACAATTTTCCAGATTTGACTAAAAATACGTTATTTGCAGATTTGTCTCAAAATAATTTAAAGGGCCTAAGTAGTCGTACTCCACAAGATTGGCAAAACGGTGAAGTTAATTTGACCAATACAAATCTGATCGTTGAAAATGGTATTGGAATATATACCGAGGAATCAATGGGGAAAATTAATCTCAAAAATTCAAAAATCCTTGCAGATACGTTATTCAAAAACATAAAGCAGAAGACAAAGCCTGTTGGAATGTTTACTTTAACCGCAGATCATTCTGTCTTACAAGGCGGTGTAAGAAATGACGAAAATGGGCAAACACGCTTTGATCTGAAAAACGATACAACATGGACGTTGAAAATCAGCAAAAATGAAAAAGATGATGATGGCAATCTCCTTGATATCGCTCAAAGATCTCGTTCTGATGTTTCTGTGCTTAATCTCGATAACAGCTCCATTGTTTTTGAGAAACC
>NZ_JBHIQN010000038.1:0-4205 GCF_042196525.1 Bartonella sp. AC62GZZY | reverse complement strand
TTCCATGAAGTTCTTTTAAAGAGTGCTTCATGAATAATGCAAAGCGGGGGCAGTCTGTATTGTTTTGTGTATTTTTACGCCAAAGTTCTCTTTTGAGAATTTTTCGTGCCATTGTTGTTTTCTTTGGCTTGTTTAGTGGTGTAAATGTTTATGCGCGCTCCTCAGCTATTTTTCATTCCCCAACCGATAATTTTTCTCGCGGGTATTCAGAAAAGCAGCAATTAGAAAGAATTGAGAAATTACAGTCTTTAACGCCTAAAAGGATCAAGACGCCTTCAGAGCAAAATCCAGAAATGCTTTTGGGTGGGAAGCAATGTTTTCCCATTCATGCTGTTGTTGTTGAGGGAGTGCATCATGTCAAAAAACGCTTTATATCAGCCGTAACAGAGCCTTATGTTGGAAGATGTATTGGTCTTTTTGATATTCAGCTCTTAATCAAGCAGTTAACCAAAGTTTATTTGGATCAAGGCTATGTAACGGCGCGTTTTTACATTCCTGATCAGGATATCAAAAACAGCAAGACGCTCAAATTTGTTGTCGTTGAGGGCAAGCTCTTAGAGATTTACTATAATGGTTCACCGACGTCTCGTTATAATAATGTTGTATGGAGTGCTTTTCCTGGGCTTCAAGGTCATGTTTTGAACATGCGCGATATTGAACAGGGGCTTGATCAGATCAACCGTTTGAGTTCAGCGCACGCTCAAAGCGAACTTCTTCCAGGGCGTGAAGAAGGGAGCACCATTGTCAATATTAACAATCATCCCGATAAAACTTTCAAGGTTACTGTTTCTCATGACAATATGGGACAATCTTCCACGGGTTATGCGCGTTATAGTGCGGGCTTGAGGGTAGAAAATATTTTAGGGATGAATGATGCGTGGGATTTTAACTATCAACGCAGTGAGCCCGATTATTGGGGTGGGAGCAAGCAAGAAGGACATAGTAATAACATTTCAGCGAGTGTGAGTATTCCGTATGGTTATTGGACCTTTGGATTGAATGGCACTGTTTATAATTACCAAAGCATTATCCCTGGCAATTTTACAGATATTGAGACGACGGGGGATTCCAGTGAGTTGCACGCCAGTACAAGCAGGGTTCTTTACCGTGATAGTGTTTCCCTTACAACTTTGAATTTGGGTCTTTCTTATAAAAGAACCAACAATTACCTCCTTGGTAATAAGATTGAAGTGGGCAGCCGTCAATATAGCGTCGCCAATTTTGGCATTTCGCATTCGCGCCAGATGTTGGGGGGGACCTGGACCTTTGATGTGAGTTATTTGCAAGGGCTCCCTTTGTTTCATTCAGTAAAGAAACATGCGCCAGGGGCAGGGGATGCGGAGCCACAATTTGCCAAATTTACTGGTACGCTTAGTGTCATGACGCCTTTTAAGGTAGGGGGATTGGACTTTATACTGAGCAATCTTTTGAGTGGTCAATATTCACCACATAATTTATTGGGTGCTGAACAGATTTCGTTGGGGGGCGCTTCCAATGTTCGTGGCACGCGTGAGAGTTTGCTTTTTGGCAATAACGGTTTTTTTAGCCGGAATGATTTGTTGCTACGCACCATTCCGTGGAGCAATCACGCGACCTTCAAAAAGGTTTTTGGTGAACTTCGCCCTTATGTTGGTTTGGATTATGGGCGTGTGTTTTCGCAAGCTTTTTATGGGATTAAGAGTGACCAGCTTGCCGGTTGGACAGCAGGTGTCAAGCTTGCGGGAGGCATGGTCTCTCTTGATGCCAGTTATTCCAGTATTTTTTGGAGCACAGTTAAGCACAAAAAATCAGGAACATTTTTTATGACATTAACAATGGAACTTTAAGCATTTTTTATTGGGGAGTTAACGTATGAGATATGAGAAGAGAGCAGAAAGAGCAGCTTTATTAGGTGTTTTAGTCTCCAGTACGATGCTCAAAAAGGTTTTATTTGGGGGACTTGGTTTTTCTTGTTTATTCGCATCTTCAGCGTTACAGGCGCAAATTACTGTGGATCCTAACGCGAATGCCGCCCATCGTCCAGATATAGTGGCAGCGCCCAATGGGGTTCCCTCGATTGATATTGTTACCCCCAATGGCAAGGGCTTATCACACAATAAATATTACGATTTTAATATTGGCAATGCAGGTGTGATTTGGAACAATCATGCACAAGAAGTGGGGCAATCGCAGTTGGGGGGCATTATGCCGGGCAATCCGCATTTGCGCCTCACGGGTTCGGCGAAAGTGATTTTAAATGAAGTAACCAGCAGCAAGCGCAGTGCGCTTCATGGTCCAGGAGAGGTTTTTGGGAGCCCAGCCGATGTGATTATAGCCAATCCCAATGGGATAAGCTGTGATGGTTGTGGCTTTATCAATACGCCCCATGCGACTTTAACCACAGGTGTTCCCGAAATTGATGCGAGTGGTTTTTTGAAAGGCTTTGAGGTGCGAGGTGGGGACATCACCTTTGGCGCCAAGGGAGCCAATTTTTTCTCAGGCCAAGGGGCGGTTGATATTGTCGATATTGTCTCACGCACAGTGCATTTTGAAGGAGCTGTTGCGGGCAGAGAAATTGGTGTGACAGCAGGGACGGGTCACTTTGATTATGCTTCACGGGAAATGAAAGAACTGACCGATATTACCGGTAAACCGGAATATGCGATAGATGGTTCTGCTTTGGGGGCTCTACAAGCGGATCAGATTAAACTTGTGGCAACCGAAAAAGGTGTTGGGGTTCGCATGCGCCATGATATGGCAGCCAATGCGGGGCAGTTGCATCTTTCTGCTGACGGGAAAATCTCGTTGAAGAATGTTTTTGGTCATGGGGGTGTTGTCCTCAAATCGAAAAGCCAGAGCGTATTGGCAAAGCACATCACCTCGAAAAAGCATATTGATATTGCCGCCCATAAGGATGTGACGTTAGAAACGGTTGGTGCTGATGGTCATTTGAAAATAGAGGCGCAGGATGGGCTTTTATCGATTGCCGGTAAGGCAACCTCTGGGGGCGATATGGAGCTGTCTTCGCGCCAGACACTTCAAGTTTCAGGGCTAGGGTCAGGTGCTGATATGGCTCTTGAATCGGGTGGAGACTTGAAGCTTGAGGGGATTGTTTTAGCGCAAGGGAATCTCAAGGCGCATGCCGGTGGTGATATACAAGCCCATTTTTTAGCCGGTGGGGTTGATATGGCGGCAACGGGTGCTGCTGGTGTTATTGTTCTTGGCACCCAAGGGGATGTTGATCTCCAGAGCAGTCAAGGTGCGATTGTCGCTGAAAGTGTTTATGGGGCAGGAGATATCGCCCTGGTTTCTCATAACGGGCTATCTGTTTCTCAAACAATTCTGTCGCATCAAAATGTTGCCATTCAAGCACAACCAGCAACAAATGCTCCCGTTCATTTTGGGCAACTTTTAGCCTATGGCAAGGCAAATATTGAGGGTGGGGCGGTTGACTTTTCTTCGCTGATGACGGGTGAAGAAGCTGTTTTAAAGGTTGGCAGCCTTGATGCAGGCACACTGATGACAGGTGTCGTTTCTACGGGCGGTTCAGGGGATCTTGTTTTAGATGAAAAGGGCTTTCTTTTGATTACAGCAAAAGAAGGGGTGAAGGTTGGTCAGATTGCCAGTGGTGGCAATATTGAAATTTTTGCAGGCAACGACATCTATTATGATCAGGTCATAGGCTATGGCAACGCAACATTGACATCGGTATCAGGAGAGATCAGTGTTGAGAATGTGTTGTCTGCTGAGGGGGATGTGAGATTGACGGCAAACACTCTCGATTTAAGCAATAATCGTTCTCATATTTACACGCCGCAAACGCTGTATTTAATTGCAGATCATATTGATGTCTCGGACAGTAAATTGACTTATGGCGGTTTAGATTTTAACAGCACCAATGCCCTTGATATTCACAATGCGCGGCTACAAGCCGTAAGAGATGGCGGTGGGACTGGAGATATTCTTTTTATTGCTCCAAGCGTTATGATTGATGAGACAACGTCGGTTTTAGCAGCCAGAGATTTCGTGATCAAAACGGGGGAGCTTGGAAATAGCGGTCAATTGGCATCGGGGCAGGATTTAGTCTTTAGCGTGACGGGCAATGTGACCAACAACAAAACGGGCTTAATTTATGTGAAGGGCAATGGTGCTTTACAAGTTGATGGGGCTTTGTTGAATGATTTTGGCACCATAATGGCAGAAGGTGATTTATCTTTTACCAATGC
>NZ_JBHIQN010000037.1:0-4262 GCF_042196525.1 Bartonella sp. AC62GZZY | reverse complement strand
TTTGATGGGAATAGATATGACTTTGTCAGCAGAATTATTGGCGGCAATGGCTATACTTACGAGACAATACCTACTGGTAGTAACATGTGGAAAGAATGGTGGAGAGTGATCATGAATCCCATAAGCTCCCATACTTGCCTTGGAGATGCGGGTCAAAAATGCCAAAAAAGGTATGGCTCATCTCATTTAAAACAAAAACCTTGAATTAAATCATGGAGGAAAAAATGAAACAAACTCTAAAATTATTAGGTGCTGTAACTTTATTAGGTATTGCAGGATGTCAGTTTAATAAAACTCCTGGAGGGTATTTGAGCGCGTGGGAGAAAAATGGTGTTACTGATTTTACTGAGATAGGAAAAGCATTGTTAGAATGTGGCATGCCAACCCCTTATGATAAGGATCCAGAAAATAGAAAGTTAAGTTTAAATAAAAAGGCGTTCATTGATTCTTGTATGGTTCAATCAGGATTCCGCTATAAAGATACAGAGGCAGGAACGTGGTGTGAGAATTTTCAAGGAAAGAATCTTCCGGCTTGTCGTCCAGGCGCTGTTGTTCCACAGCGCAGTGTCAAGAAGCGCTTAAACAGCCCGTTTTGTAAAAAATATAAAAATGCACCTGAATGCAAACCTTAAGTCTTTCTTGTGATGATCAACAATCTGCCATCCTTGCCTTTACTTGGAATGGCGGGATTGTTTTCTCAATTTACCATCTCAACTCAGTCCAGAACTGTCTTGAAAAACGGAGATAAAATATCAACAGGCTTTAGAGCCTTTTTATTGTAAATAAATCCATTGAAAGAGGGGAAAATGAAAAAAATCTTAAAACTATTGAGCTGCATAGCTCTCTTAACTACAGCTGGATGTGTTAACCAACCTCCTCCATCAACTTTAGCATTATGGGAAAAACCAGGTGTCGATAAAGCGATGATCCAACAATCCTTGTCAAAATGTGGTTGGAAACCGGTTTATGCTTCTCCTGACGATATGAATTCGTATGCGAGTGAATTTGCCTCAGTTTATGAGTGCATGAAAAAAGCAGGTTTCCGGTATAAATTGCAAGATTCAAAAGGGATCTATTTTACACAACCTCCAAAAAGTGGCTCATTCTTAAGCAATTTAATGATAGCAGGATATCAGCAGTTTATGGACAATGACACCTTTGGTGTGACCAATAAAACGAAACAGGAACGCGCTTTACTAACGCATTTTGAGGATGAAAGAAAACGTCAGCAAAAGCAAAAAGCTTTACAAAAGCGATCACCAAAGCGTCCTCCCCATCGTTAAAAAGGTCGTTAGATAAAATCATGAATGAAGTAGGGGATCAAAGCCGTCTACTTCTTCATCCACGCAGAGAGCCTTTTAAATTTGGTGGTTAAGATAATCTACAATAAGGCAGGTGAGGGTTCCATTACGGGGGATGCGCATTTTGAAGCCAAAGTCGTGGGGCAATCCACTGGATACGTTAAGCGGTTTAACCGAGGCTGGCGCATCTGGCAGTGTAACCGTGGGCTTTAAAACTGAGAAAACAGAAGCCTCTTCTCAAGTCTCCACAGCGGTGACAGATAGCATAGAAGGCGGACGCGCTGTTAATATGCAAGCCCACAAAGGCAGCATCCATGGTGTTGGCGCTGATATTATCGCTGGTACCAATCCAATCTATGTGCTGGAAAATGATGCACAGAGCGGAAATATCACCATGGAAGCAGGTGAAGATCTCACCTTTGAAAGTGCGCAAAACACGCAAAGCACACAAAACAGCAGTGAAAGTTCTTCAATGAGTGTTGGCACCGGTTATGGCACGGGTGGCGCAGGTGCAACGGGCAGTGCTGCTTTTAGTCAAGGGGAAGGTTCCAGTGAGGAAGTTCAACACAAAAACAGCCATATTATAGGCACCGGCACTGTTCATACCACGAGTGGGGCAAACACCACACTGGCAGGCGCCGTGGTTTCTGGAGAGCGTGTAGAAATGGAAGTAGGGGGTGATTTTGCCATTATCAGCCGCAGTGATACGGGACAAACTTCCAGCAAGCAAAACTCTGTTTCTGTTGGGTTTGGTGCTGGACAAACGGGTGGTGGGGGCTCCATGAGCGCCTCTTTCCAAAAGGATAAATCCTCTAGTGATTATCATAGTGTTGTGGAGCAATCAGGCATCAAAGCTGGTGATGGCGGCTTTAATATCATTGTTAAAGACAAAACAACGCTGACCGGAGGTATTATTGAAAGCACCGCGCCGGCAGATAAAAACAGCCTGACCACAGGAAGCATTAGCACCAGTGATATCAGCAACAGTGCGCATGCTAAAGCCAGCAGCCATGGGTTTAGCCTTTCTGGGAATGACACGATAAAGAACATTGCCAAGAATGTTTTAAATCACGGCAAAGCCAAGGATGGAGCAGAAGGGGAAACCAAATCTGCTATCAGTGATGGGAGTATCATTCTTACTGATATAACTGGACAGAGGGCGATGGGGCAAGATGCTGGACAAATCATTGGCTCTCTCAACCGCAACACCGCAGCAGCACACCAAGCAGTAGAACAGCTAGATGTCGCACCGCTTGAAGGAGCAGTGCATAATCGCCTAGATATGAGCAATGATTTATCGGATGAAGGATTGGGATACCTTGATAAAATTTATAAAATCACAAATGTTAAAGAGCACCCAGTAGGTGAGGTTGCGCATGATGAAAATGGCAATGTCCTCTATTTAACCGATGAAAATGGAGAACCTATAAAAGGCAATGATGGAAAATATATTACTCTGTATCACTTTTTAAAGCCAGAGGAAGAAAAGCATTTACAAAAAGGCCCTAATGGTGCTGTTTATATGTTCTACAATGGCATTTTTAATTCACCAGATGATGCTGCGGGTAATGCTGTCCAATTGGCTGTTAATAAAAATGGTCCCCTTTATTTTACATACTTTCCCCAAGCTGACGATGTGCTGGTAGAATTAGGGGTAGCATTTTATCAAAAGTTTTTTGAAGGGGGCTCTTGGGGGTTGACCAATTCAACCAAAAAGTTTCAAGATTTTATCTATCGTTATGGCAATGACAATGCTATTGTTGGTGGGCATAGCCGTGGTACCATAACAGTAAGCAATGGAGCAAATGACTTGCAAGAACATGGTATCCACGGTGTAGCCAAGAAAACAGACTTCTATCTTGTTGGAGCGGCTGCTCACATGCAATCGATGGCCAATACAGTAGATTATCTAAGCGATGGCGAAAAAAATTATATCTACACACAAGGTCATATGTTAGATCCCATTAGTACAGTGATTGGTTACAATTGGCCTACGGCTTATAAGGCACCTTTAAATCTAGATTTTTCACTTTTGGAGAAAGGTATAAAAAATCCTTTTTATATGACGATATTTGCAGCAAACAGTTTATTTACTATAGCAACTAATCCTCTCAGAGAGATGGGGAGAGCGGTCTGGGGCCTTAACCCGAGCCCCCATAATTGTTATGCTGATGCGAGTCGTGAGTGTCAAATTAATTATGGTTCATTTAGTTTTAACAAACTTTATTCAACGAGAACAGGGAACAAAAAATGAAAATGTTTTTTAATTTATTAAGCCTGCTCATTTTGTTAACGGTTACTGGATGTGACATTGAAAACATTGACAAACCTGCTCCAGGGTACGTGAGTATGTGGGAGAAGTCAGGTGCGGATTCTACTGAGGTAGGAAAAGCCTTATTAGAATGTGGAATGCCGAGTCTTATCGATCCTGATTCAGAAAATAGAAAGCAGAGCATCAATGCAAAAGCAACAACTTATACATGTATGATTCAAGCAGGATTCCGTTATAAAGGGGGAGGGAGTCCGTGTTATACTTTTAAAGAGGAAAACCTCCCCATTTGTCAGCCTGGTGCTGTCATCCCACAGAGAAGTGTCGAAAAGCGCTTAAACAGCCCTTTTTGTAAAAGGTATAAAAACGCATCTGAATGCAAACCTTAAGTTTTGTTTGTGATGACCGACAATCCCCACACTCACGTTTTTACATGCCTGTGCGGGATTGTTTCCTCAAGCAACCATTTCAATATTGTTCAACGTTTTTTTAAGCAGCGGTGACAGAAAATATCAACAGGCTTTAGAGCCTTTTTATTGTAAATAAATCCATTGAAAGAGGGGAAAATGAAAAAAATCTTAAAACTATTGAATTGTATAGCTCTCTTAACTACAGCTGGATGTGTTAACTCAATTCCCTCACTTTCTCCAGCATTATGGAGAAATAAAATACTTTTAGAATGTGGAGTACCG
>NZ_JBHIQN010000036.1:0-4306 GCF_042196525.1 Bartonella sp. AC62GZZY | reverse complement strand
AAACAGAACAACTCGCTGAACCACTTTGGACAGAACGAAAATTTGTGAGCAGTGACAAAACAGCCAAACAAGCGCGCTTGAAATTGACCCTTACCGGTGGACCTGCTGCGCGGTCCATGGTGAGTGATTTTGGCGCAGGCATATTATAATGGGAAAATGAGAGATGACAAAAACCAAGAAACTCAACATGGACTTGCCACAAGAAGGGCGTTTTATCAGTTCTGAATTCCCAATCTTGCGCGAAAACTTGACCAAAATTGATCAAGCTCTTTTAGCTGTTGAGGAAAAGATAGACGAAAAGGCGCCTTTACACCACACGCATACCATAAGCGAAATCGCAGATCTAGAAAGCGCTCTCAATGGCAAGATGGCAGCGGATAAAACCTTCACTTTTGCTGATTTAAGCGATATCGAAGGGGCAAAAGATGCCGCTAACAACTATGTTCTCTACAAATCAAGCAATAATAACTTCACCTTTGGCAGTGCTGTCTCACTGTTAGGCGCGCATCAACATAAAACCGAAGATATCGTGGGGCTTGACGATTTTAGAGCCAAGCTTAACGAAGATCTCACAAGCTATGGGCGCCTCACAAGCCCAAATGAATGGCAAAGTTATAATAAATTTACCAGCAAAGTTAGCATGAGTGGTGGCTTAGAGCTGTTAGGTAATTCATCGTTTAATCTCACCCACAATAATAAAGTTGTGACAAGTCTAAGTGCAAGTGGAAGCATGCTTAGAGATCCAGCAACTGTTGATGGTAAGGCACTTTACACAAAAGATGAGGCTACCACTGTCCTTCAAAAAATACGCAATGAGATTGCAAAACTGAAAGAAGTTACCGCGCTTAATCCCCTTGAAATCCTCATGACAGAAAGTGGACCCATTCCATTTCCTGATAGTGTTACTAGCTACACCGATATTGAAATATGGGCGTGGGGTGGCGGTGGAGGCGGCAGTAATATAAAAGGCGGTGGTGGAGGTGGCGGCGGTTGCGTACGTATTAAAATCAAAGGATACCAGCTGGGAAACTCAAAAAATGCTCAAATTGGACGTGGTGGGAAAGGCGGTAATAACGAGAGGGGAGGCATAGGTGGTCAAACAATAATTCAGGGACTTCTTACCGCAGGCGGTGGCGGAGGTGGTGGATATTATGGATACGCAACTAGTGGCAGTGAAGGAAGTGCCAACAGCAGTGGTCGCGGCGGTAGCGGTGGCAGCTATTACTCTAGCAATACCAGCGTCAATGGCAGTAGTTCTACTTTCGGTGGCGGGAGTGGTGGTGGCTACGCATACTATAGAAGTAACGACGGCCCCTTTATTGTCTATAAAACAAACATTGGACATGGTGGAAGCTCTATTTATGGTGGTGCTGGTGGTGGTTGCAGTGATGGTATCGCAAAAGGGGGGTACAGTGGGAAAGGCGGCAATGGTGGTGATGGAAATGGTTTTACCAGCGGCGGTGGCGGTGGCTACTTTCCAGGAAAATCTGGTGGAGATGGCGGCAATGGTGGTGACGGAGCAATCTTGTTGAGATTTTTTATCTAGGAGTTTTTTATGAAATATGCAGTTGTTGAAAATGGTGTGGTAACAAATATTATTGTAGCCTCAGAAGATTATGTTCACGCCTTTGATGGTGAAGCGATCCCCTCAAGTGAAGCACAAATTGGCTGGACTTATAAGGACGGAGTGTTTTCTCCTCCCATGGTGGATAAAGAAACAATGGCAGAGCTTAGCCATAAATCACAAGAAAAAGGTGAAGAAGCTTAGGCACTCAAACAATAGTGTTAATGATGCTTGTTGTATAAGCTGGCTTTGTATGTTTTTAAAATCCCCTTTAAAGCTCTTTCAAAGCCCTTTAAAGGGCTTTTTTGACTGACACTGTCAGACTTATGAGAGAGTGTAGATGATTGTTATGGTCTCTTCATTAATGTGGAGAGCAAAATGACAATAGAATTTAAACTTCGTATTCACTTTATTAAGAATGGCAAGGGATCTAAGTTTTTAGCAATATTTGATCAGACAGCCGTTGGTATGTTTGTAAAATCCTTGATGTTAACGTGCAAATTTATCCCCTCCATGCACCTATTCTTCTCTTTACGCATGAGGTGGAGAAACAGGATAGTGCTCTGTTTCATAAGCTTCAATTAACAAAACAAGAGCTTTCATTCTATCAAATTCTAGAGTATTCTCTTTAGGTTGCTTGTCAAACATTGCAGACACAATTTCTAAAGATTCTTGGTAATCTCTCTCTGTACAAATTGGTTTGATATTCATTTCTTAAATTACACAGTATTGATGTTATACTGTTTAGATTGTAATGGTTTTTAAGTTAATTGCAAAGAAGACTATCTATGACTATACGCAATCCTAATCGTTGTCCTACTCATCCAGGAGAAGTTTTAGCAGATATTATTCCTGAAACAGGCAAAACAAAGTCAGAAATTGCACAAATGCTCGGTATATCACGCCAACATCTTTATGATATTCTAAATGCCAAAAAGCCTGTCTCTCCTTCTCTTTCGGCTTGTCTTGGCAAAATGTTTGGGAATGGAGCAGCAATATGGTTACGTATGCAAGCCAATTATGATGCTTGGCATGCAGAGCGTGAAACAGATGTTAGCAAAGTTCCGACACTCCATACTGCTTAATTGTATAACTCAGTCTCTAGAAACTTTTCCAAGTGGTTTTATTGTTTTAACTTCTTTAATTTTAAGTGCAATTTTACGCATGAAAGAAAGACTAAAACGCCCTTGTGGTTTTAAATCTTCAAAGTCAAACAAAGATTCGCAAGGAACAACATTAAATTCATCAACACGCACCCAAGATTGCTTTTGCAACCCCGCACGTCTACATTCTATCTCAGGTATTTTTAAGCTAAATTGCAAATTAATAGGTTCTTGAGAAGTGATAGGAAACAAAAAGAAATGGCTTTCAGTTTTAACCATGACACAAGAAGGACGTGCTTTACGCCCTGAATGTTCACCTTTTTGCGCTTGTTCGTGCCATAAATAATAATATTGAACAACATCCCCTGCTTTAAACATGTTCATCACTATTCAAAATGTCATCTAAACCACGATCTAAATCGTCTAATATATTTTGCGGTGCATCTGCGTAAACAAAAGATTGTACACTAGAACGGGATTTTATTAATTCATGATATAAATCAACAGGAAGCATAATGATTTTTTCACGCCCTCGTTTTGTCAAAGCGACAGGTGTAGACATAGCCTCGTCTAAAATATCGCCTGCCCCGCGGTTTACATCTGTAAAACTATATTTTTTCATATGCACATCCTATCTTTAATGTATAATACGTATTATACGTACAATATGTATTATGTAAAGATATTTTATGGCATTAACTACCTCCCCGCCTCAAGGCGAGGAGATGAGTCATGTTTTTTACTTAAGCAGCTTTTACAATAGTTTTTCCTAAAACTTGCTTGGCTTCTTCAACAAGCGTTTTATAATGTTTGCTCTCTTCTACTAACGTAAAGGCTCTAACAAGATGCATGTGGAGAGGTCCATAAATATAAACAGCCTTTTCAGTCGCTCCCATTTCATCCCAGTTACTTGGAAAATCAAACCGTGTATCGCGGTCATTATCCATTAACTTGTTTTTTAAATCATAAAAAGCTTTAACAAGGGCTTTTTTAAATGCACGCACCATATCATTGTTACGCATATAGGTCATGAGTAGAGTGGCTTGTGGTTCGTTGAGAATAGCAATTACTCTTTTCTGTCTTCCGCCTTTGGTCCCAAAGGGTGAGATTTCAAATCCAACCCTTCCAAATTCTTCAAAGTCTTCAATGTTTTGACGTACCAGCTTTATAACTGTAGCGTGGCTATTCCCCACACCACCGGCAATTTTTAAAGAGGTTGTGACAGCAATACCAGCATTGTTGATTGTCGCTAAATTGTTCATGGTGAACTCCTTGTTGATTAATGTTTGTTAATGACACTCAATGAAGAATGCCGGGTGCTAACAAACACGGCAACAAGCCCGTCGTTATGCCTTCCCCTAAAAGGGTATTGTATAGCATAACCACACCCGACAACACTATTATACGCTACGCGCATATAATGAGTCAAAGTCTTTAGTCTGCGGAAGATTAGTTATTTCGGCAACCAATCCGCTTGTTGTTTTAAGGTGTTTGTTAGGCACCTTTGTATGAATCTAACGGTTTTAAACATTTTGTCAAGTCGCTCGCAAGAACGGCTTTCGCCTCTCATTTTTCCCATTCATTTCATTAGCCAATTATTAAAAGGAGCATAAAGTATGGCAACAGGTTTTTTACACGG
>NZ_JBHIQN010000035.1:0-4909 GCF_042196525.1 Bartonella sp. AC62GZZY | reverse complement strand
CAGGTGTTAATGCTGGTTCTATTACAGCAACATCGACTGATGCAATCAATGGTTCTCAAGCTTATGCTATGAGCAATATGATTGCTAGCTATTTCAGTGGTAATGCTGGATATGATGCAGATGGAAACTGGAGTGCTCCTACTTTTACAGTTAAGGTCTTTGATAAGGATGGTAATGGAGCTGAAAGAGACTATAAGAATGTTGCAGATGCCTTTACAGGCGTAAATAGTTCTTTCACGAATCTTGATAAAAAGATTGAGAATATAGTCATTAATGGGACAGGTGATGATCTTGTTAAGCAAGATGCAGGTGGATTTATTACCATTGGTGGAAAAGTGAGTGGAACGAGGGTAAGTATTGCGAACGTCAATAATGCAGCACGGACTCTTTCAGGTGTTAATGCTGGTTCTATTACAGCAACATCGACTGATGCAATCAATGGTTCTCAAGCTTATGCTATGAGCAATGTAGTTGCTAGCTATTTCAGTGGTAATGCTGGATATGATGCAGATGGAAACTGGAATGCTCCTACTTTTACAGTTAAGGTTTTTGATGAAAATGGTAATGGGGCTGAGAAGAACTATAAGAATGTTGGGGATGCGCTTTCTGGTGTAAGTAGTTCTTTTACGAATCTTAATCAAAAGATCGAAAGTGTGACAGGTGATAGTTTTGTTAAGCAAAATAGCGTTGGGCTTATTACGATTGGTGGAAACAGGGGTGGTGATAGAATAGATATTGCAAACGGTATTAATTTCCCACGAATTCTCTCTGGTGTTAAAGGGGGTGCATTTACGGCAACATCGACCGAAGCAGTAAATGGTAGTCAAATTTATTTTATGGCTCAGGCATTTGCACGTTATTTTGGCGGTGGTGCTGGATATAATAAAGAGGGAAAATGGTCAGATCCTACATTTACAGTGAAAGCCTTTGATAAGGATGGTAACGAAACTGAGAACAGCTATACTAATGTTGCAAATGCGTTTTCTGGCGTTAATAGTGCTTTGGCAGGTTTAAATCATCAGATTGTTGCGATAAAGAATAGCGTTGGTATTATTGAAAAAAGTTATACACCTCAAGATAATTCTTCGGATATTATTTCAGAAGGCTTTCCTTTTATGAGAAGCGCACGTCTTCTAAGAAGCTTACCTCTTATCATAGATGAGGCGGAAAATTCTATGGATGAGGAGGATAATTCAACCACGGTAACTGTTGCTCCTAGTGAAATTTTAGAAAAGTCAACTTATGAGGTGAATGACAATCAGTTTTCACAGATGAGTAACAGGGTAACAGAAGTTGAAAGCAAGGTAAACAGCGTTACAAACAGGGTAACAAACATTGAAAAAAAGGTGGATGTTGCGGTTAGCTATGATACTGATGATAGCGGAAAGAAAACCAATAGCATCACTCTAAAAGGTGTCGATGACAGTGAGCCTGTTTTGATTACTAATGTTAAAGATGGAGAAATTAAAGAAGACTCTAAGGACGCAGTGAATGGTGGTCAGTTATACAAGCATACCGAGGAGCAGATGAGGATTACCCTTGAAAGTGCGAACAAGTATACGAATGATCAAGTCTATGAAGGTGTTAATGCGGCGAAATCCTATACCGATATGAAGTTTGACGCACTAAGTTATGATATTACGAATGTGCGCAAAGAGGCTAGGCAAGCAGCAGCGATTGGTTTGGCAGTGTCTAACTTACGTTACTTCGATGACCCAGGATCTGTGAGTGTTTCATTTGGTGGCGGTTTTTGGCGTGGACAATCTGCCTTTGCGATTGGTGCAGGTTATACATCTGAAGATGGCAAGATTCGTTCTAATTTATCAGCAACCAGTGCTGGCGGTAAGTGGGGTGTAGGTGGTGGAATAACTCTAAAATTAAAATAACACCAGAGAATATGAAAAACTACAATTTAAGCGAAGTTTCGCCCTTGTCTTATCAGACAAGGGCGAATTTATATTATCAGAGTAATATACTTATAAAGTCTCATCACAATATATTCTATAGGAATAATTTTAGTGAGATTGAATTGAGTAAAAAATGAAGCGCTTTAATAAAAATTTTACAAATGCAGAGTAATATTATCATATAAATTGATAGAGTGCATAATTGCACAGTATTTTAAAACTGTACGTTTTATAATTTCATTAATAGAAAATATCCATTGGGGGGATATGCTTAAAGAAACAAAAAAATCTCACTTTTTACTATTTTAATTATTTTCTCTGTACACAGCAGTGGCAATGAAGGCAATGAAACTAAGACTCATTTTGGACAAAACGGAGATACCTCAAACTGACTGTAAAACAGAACCTCTACATAAGTCTATAACGCGTAAAAGTTATGAATTTTTATTATAGAGAATTTTACGTTACATAAATCAGAAAGACTCATTCTGTAAAAATAATTAAATTCATTTTTCTCCTTGCTATTTTGTTTAAAATTCTATAAGACTCATTCTGGAACAAACAGAACAAAAAAATTCTCGCAAAGGGAGGTGCGGAAAGTTATGAAAGAATCACACGATTATCGTCATTTTGCTCTAAAAGCTTTCAAGGAAAATGACTCAAGAAATCAAGAAACAAATCACTTGTTCTTGTGATAAAACCACAATAATCCTATAAAAGTTTTACCTGAACTTATCACGGGGTCTAAATGACCTAAACCTTTCCCTCATAAATATTCACTGTCCATTAAGCATACAAAACGAACTCTTTTATTTCAAATAACTATAAATCACACATCTAACAGTAGCGTACAAATATGTCCCTTTCATTCTCTATTCTTACCCACAAATTCAGAAATTACTACAAACAAACAACTTGCTTAAAGGCAGAATAAACCAAAACCTCACTAACCAAACTATTAATCAACGTTAATCGCAATCTCATCGGAGTTCTAATCTGCTCCTTTCAATCTTTGCGAAAAACCTAAGCTTTATAAAGAACAGACGAAAAACAAATCCTCAAATTACCTTTAGTGCTGAAATATGTCTTTTTAATGTTCTTGATATATTTTTCTTACTTGGAGAATTTATTATGAAAAAATTATGTACCACATCAAAGGCGCCAGTGGTGAATGGTTTTAAAAATTCTTGCTTGTTTTATCAATTACCTTTTATTAAAGCACTTTCAGTGATTGTTTTTTTATCAACCCTTTTTCCTGTTTTTGCTATTGCTCATATTGTAAATGACGTATCAAACGATTTTAGTGGTGTTACAAATGCGCTTAAAGGTATACCACCAGCCTATGTAGTTGGCAGTAAATTGTATAGAGATAGTGGCTCTGCATTTGTGGAGAGGTATGATGCTCCCAAGAACTTAAGTCTTAATATTAAGTTTCAGACTAAAGCTGCTTTTGATACTGCATTTGCAGGTACGGAAGGCTATAAGAATGTAGAAGGTTATAAAAGTGTTGCGGATGCATTTTCTGGCACTAATAATGATTTTGCAGGTTTAAATCATCAGATTGTTGAGATAAAGGAACCCCATGCTATTGGGGAAAAACAAGATAATCCATCTCAAAGTGATGATCGGTATGAGAACACAGACAGCTTTTCTCTTATAAGAAGCTTATCTCGTGAACTAGTCCGAGCGGATGGGCCATCTGAGGATGGTCCATCTGAGGATGGGCCATCTGTGATAGCTATTGCTCCTACCTCAGCAGTAACTAACGTAACTTTTGAGAATAGTGAAGGTAAGACACGGCGTCTTTTGATGGTTTCTCCTGGTGAACTCTCAAAAACGTCAACCGATGCCGTTAATGGTTCCCAGCTTTATATCCTAGGGAGCAGTGTTGCAAAATCTTTAGGTGGTAATGCTAAGTATGAAAATGGCGCATGGACAGCACCTAAATTCACGGTTAAAAAATTTGCATCTGATGGCAGTGTTTCTGACTCGACTTATGACAGTGTCGCATCTGCCTTTGCCGGTGTTGGTGATTCCA
Source organism: Bartonella sp. AC62GZZY (assembly GCF_042196525.1). Taxonomy (NCBI): domain Bacteria; kingdom Pseudomonadati; phylum Pseudomonadota; class Alphaproteobacteria; order Hyphomicrobiales; family Bartonellaceae; genus Bartonella; species Bartonella sp. AC62GZZY. Next base: position 964 of record NZ_JBHIQN010000035.1, on the reverse strand, counting down.
TTACGAATATTAAGAATGAGATTACAAAAGAAATTGCTGGTGAAAAAAGTGATTCTTTAATTTGGAGCAAAACGGCGAATGCCTTTGTGGCGACACATGGTGAAGAGAATACAAGTAGCAAGATTACGTCTCTTAAAAATGGAGACATTACAGCAACCTCAACTGATGCCATAAATGGTTCTCAGCTTCATACCCTAGGAAGCAGTGTTGCAAAATCTTTAGGTGGTAATGCTAAGTATGAAAATGGCGCATGGACAGTACCTACATTCAAGGTTAAAAAATTTGCATCTGATGGTAGTGTTTCTGACTCGACTTATGGCGATGTTGCATCTGCCTTTGCCGGTGTTGGTGTTTCATTCGAGAATGTTAAAGATAAATTTAATAATATTAAGGATGAAATTAGCAAAGAGATTGAAAAGGACATTACGGCTGCTAAAAATGACGCTTTGTTGTGGGATAAGTCCAAAGGTTCTTTTGTAGCGATACATGGAGACAAGAAAGAAAACAGCAAGATTACATCTCTCCAAAATGGAGATATTTCTGCTATTTCAACGGATGCAGTAACGGGTAACCAGCTTCATAAATTGGGCGATCAGGTAGCAACATATTTTGGTGGTAACGCTAAATATGAGAATGGCACATGGACAGCTCCTACATTCAAGGTTAAAATAATCAATTCTGAAGGTCATGATGAAGAGAAAAGCTATGGTAATGTAGCGGAGGCGTTTTCCGGTGTAGGTAGCTCTTTTACGAATATTAAGAATGAAATAGGCAAAGATATTGCCGATGTGAAAAGTGATTCCTTGAACTGGAGCAAAACGGCGAATGCCTTTGTTGCAACGCATGGATCAGGGGACGCGAAAGCAAATAGCAAGCTTACATCTCTTTTAGATGGGGACATTAAATCTGGCTCGACGGATGCAGTAACGGGTAACCAGCTTCATAAATTGGGCGATCAGGTAGC
>NZ_JBHIQN010000034.1:0-5319 GCF_042196525.1 Bartonella sp. AC62GZZY | reverse complement strand
TGCGTTTGCTGGAGTAGGTAGTTCTTTCACAGATCTTCATAAAGAAATTACCAATGAGATTAAAAATGAGATTACCAATGTGAAAGGTGATAGCCTTGTTAAGAAAGATCAAGCAACCAATCTTATCACTATTGGTAAAGAAGTAGAGGGTACAGAACTCAATATTGCCAACAGTAAGAAAGAAGACCGGACCCTTTCAGGTGTTAAGGCAGGAGTACTTTCAGCAGAATCGACAGAAGTTGTAAATGGCTCTCAGTTATTTGCAACTAATAAAAATGTTACGACAGTGAGTACTAATCTAGACAGTGTTTCTAAAAATACATCGAGCTATTTAGGTGGTGGTGCTGATGTGCTTGTAGGCAATCTTCCGACGTATGTTGTTGGTGGTCAGTCATATCATGATGTTGGTTCAGCTTTTAGCGGTGTTGATACATCGCTGACAGATCTTCATAATGAGCTTTCTAAGAACAGCAATGAACTTATACAGACCATTGAGCAGAATGCTTTGTTATGGAATGATGAAGCCAATGCCTTTGTAGCACGTCATGTAAAGAACAAAGAGAAAGATGGTCAAGTTATAGCGGAACAAGAAAACAGCAAATTAAAGTTTCTATTAGATGGAGAAATTTCTAAAGGTTCGACAGAGGCGATCACTGGCAATCAGCTTTATTCAATGAATCAGACATTTGCTGAGTATTTTGGTGGAGGAGCAGGTTATGATAAAGATGGAAAATGGAAAGCTCCAAGTTTTGTGATCAAGAAAGTTGATGCAGAAGGTAAAGAAAGTGAGGAAAGCTATAAGAGTGTAGCGGAAGCACTTTCTGATATTAGTAGTTCTGTCACGAATGTTCATCATGATGTGACTAATGTTGTCAGTGATAGCCTTGTCAAGCAGGATGAGAAGACAAAAGTTATCAATATTGGTAAAGAAGTAGCAGGTACAGAAATAAGTTTTCTGGACGAAAAGGGCAAAGAACGGACGCTTTCAGGTGTTAAGGCGGCAGAGAATGACAATGAAGCAGTTAATAAAGCGCAGCTTGATGCAAGTCTGAAGGATCTTTCTACCAGCCTTCAGTCTGATGACTCGGCTGTTGTTCACTACGATAAAAAAGAGGGTGAGAATGGCGGCATTGATTACACGAGTGTGACTTTAGGTAAAGGTAAGGGTGCAGGACCAGTTGCACTTCATAATGTCAAAGATGGTGTCATTGGTGAGAGTTCACATGATGCGATTAATGGTAGTCAGATCAACACGATTTCTCAGAATGTAGCTAAATTCCTTGGTGGCGATGCAAAATTTGTTGAGGGTACGTTTACAGGACCAACCTACAAGTTATCCAAGGTTGATACAGCTGGTAATATAACAAATGGCTCTTTTAATGATGTTGGGAGTGCTTTTGCCGGTCTTGATGAGAATATCAAGAATGTGAATGCACGGATTAAAGAAGTTTCTGAAGGAGTAGCGCAAGATTCTTTGTTATGGAATGATGAAGCCAATGCCTTTGCCGCGCGTCATGAGAAGAAGCAAGAAGAACAAGGCAGAGCTGTAAGGACACAAGAAAACAGTAGAATTACGTTTCTAGCAAATGGTGAGATTAGCGCTAAATCAACGGATGCTGTCGCTGGTAATCAACTTTATTCAATGAATCAGACGCTGGCGACTTATTTTGGTGGTGGTGCAGGTTATGCTAAAGATGGACAATGGAAGGCTCCAAATTTTGTAATCAAGAAAGTTGATGCAGAAGGTAAAGAAAGTGAGGAAAGCTATAAGAGTGTAGCGGAAGCACTTTCTGATATTAGTAGTTCTGTCACGAATGTTCATCATGATGTGACCAATGTAGTCAGTGATAGCCTTGTCAAGCAGGATGAGAAGACGAAAATTATCACTATTGGTAAAGAAGTAGAAGGCACTGAAATAAGTCTTCTGGATGACAAGGGCAAAGAGCGGACACTTTCAGGTGTTAAGGCAGCAACGAAGAATAATGAAGCGGTTAACAAGGGTCAGCTTGATGCAAGTCTGAAAGATCTTTCTACCAGCCTTCAGTCTGATGACTCGGCTGTTGTTCATTACGATAAAAAAGAGGGTGAGAATGGCGGCATTGATTACATGAGTGTGACTTTAGGTAAAGGTAAGGATGCAGGACCAGTTGCACTTCATAATGTAGCGGATGGTACCATTGCTGAAAATTCACATGATGCGATTAATGGTAGTCAGATCAACACGATTTCTCAGAATGTAGCTAAATTCCTTGGCGGCGATGCGGCATTTAAAGACGGTAGCTTTACCAACCCTACTTACAACTTATCTCGCGTTTCTGAAGATGGCGAGGTAACACAAAAAGCCTTTACCAATGTTGGTTTAGCATTTGAGGGACTTGATGCAAATATCAAAAATGTGAATCAGCGTATTAAGGAAGTCTCAGAAGGAGTTGCACAAGATTCTTTATCATGGAGCGAGGGTGAAAAATCCTTTGTAGCCTTGCATGGAGGAAAAGACGGTGCAAAGACAAATAGCAAGATTAAGTTCCTTGCGGCAGGAGATATTACGAAAGAATCTACAGATGCAGTAAATGGCTCCCAACTTTATTCCTTAGGAAAAGATCTTGCATCGTACTTAAACGGTGATGCTAAGTATGAGAAAGATCAATGGTTGTTGCCTAGATTTAAAGTTACACACCTTAAAGAAGATGGCACATCAGAAGAAGCTGAGTACGATAGTGTTTCAGAAGCTCTTTCAGGTGTTGGTAATTCTTTCACGAATGTGGTTAAAGACTTTAATGACAAAGTCACGAATATCACAGAATCTGTCCAAGGCGATGCGCTGTTGTGGAATAAGGACGCAGAGGCGTTTGTAGCCAAGCATGGAGAGAAGGAAAGCAAGACGAACAGCAAGATAACGTCGCTTGCAAATGGGGATATCACTAAAGACTCAAGCGATGCTGTAACAGGAAATCAGCTATATGCTCTAGGTAACAGTGTTGCAAAGTCTTTAGGTGGTGATGCTAGTTATGCAGGTGGCGCTTGGACGGCTCCAAGTTTCAAAGTTAAGATCGTTAATGAGGATGGTACTAAAGTTGAAGAGAAGAAGTATGATACTGTATCGGAAGCATTTGCTGGTGTAGGAACATCTTTTGAGAATCTTCAAAAAGAGTTTACTCAAAACAACACGGAGGTTACTGAAAATATTAAGCAGAATGCGTTGTTGTGGAGTGATTCTGAAAAGGCGTTTGTAGCAACGCATGGAGAGGGTGATGAGAAAGGCAACAGTAAAATTAAGTTTCTTTCCAATGGAGAGGTTTCTGCAAGCTCAAGTGAAGCGGTCAATGGTTCTCAGCTTTTTGCGACTAATCAAAATGTAAGCAGTGTATCTAACAATCTTGAAACAACAGCTACGAATATAGCTAAATCCTTTGGCGGTGGCGCTGAATATAAAGAAGGTCAATGGAATGCTCCAAGCTTCAAAGTTAAGATCGTCAAAGAAGATGGCAGTGCTGTTGAAGAGCAAAGTTATGATGATGTTGCTAAAGCATTTGCTGGTGTAGGCGCTTCATTCACGAATATTCACAAAGAGCTTAAGAATGAGATTAATAAAGTTGTAGGAGATAGTCTTGTTAAGTTTGATGATACGACAAATGTAATCAAGCTTGGTGGTGAAAAAGAAGGTGCGAGCATCAGTATTGCGGATAAGGAAAGCCAAGATAGAATACTTTCAGGTGTTAAGACAGCGACAAGGGATAATGAAGCGGTTAACAAGGGTCAGCTTGATGAAAGTTTAAAGGATCTTTCTACCAGTCTTCAGTCTGATGAATCGGCTGTTGTTCACTATGATAAACAAGGTGATGATAATAGCAGCACTAATTATGCGAGTGTGACTTTGGGTAAAGGTAAGGGTTCTGCAACTGTTGGTTTGCATAATGTTGCCGAAGGTCAGATTAGTGAGAATTCGCATGATGCGGTTAATGGCGGTCAGGTTTCTAAGGTTTCTCAGGATATTGCGAAATACTTAGGTGGAGGTACAAGCTTTAAAGATGGTACTTTCACGGGTCCAACCTATAAATTATCCAGTGTTGATGCAAAAGGCGAGGTAGTAGAAAAATCTTATGGTGATGTTGGTTTAGCCATTGAAGGTATTGATACGAATTTCAAGAATGTGAATAACAACCTAACGAATAAGTTTAATGAACTTACTGAAAATATCACGAATATTACTCAGGAAGTTCAAGGCGATGCGCTGTTGTGGGATAAGGACGCAGAAGCGTTTGTAGCGACGCATGGGGACAATAAAGAGAACAGCAAGCTCACATCACTTGCAGCTGGCTCTATAGTATCAGGCTCGAGTGATGCGATTACGGGTGGACAGATTTATGATCTGCAAAAAAAGTTTGCTGGCTATTTTGGTGGAGGTGCTGGTTATAATGAGAAAGGCGAATGGCAAGATCCGGATTTCCAAATTCAGACTTTCAGCAATGATGGTACGAAAGGAGATAAGAAGAGCAGTAATAATGTTGCAGGTGCGTTTAATGACATTAATGACAGCATGAGCACTATCAACGCTCGTATTAAGGAAGTTTCAGAAGGAGTTGCACAAGATTCTTTATCATGGAGCAAGGCTGAAGGTGCTTTTGTCGCCTTGCATGGAGAAAAAGATAGTGAGAAGATGAACAGCAAAATCACATCACTTGCAAATGGTGATATTACTGCTAGCTCAAGCGATGCTGTAGCAGGAAATCAGCTATATTCTCTAGGTAACAGTGTTGCAAAGTCTTTAGGTGGTGATGCTAGTTATGCAGGTGGCGCTTGGACGGCTCCAAGTTTCAAAGTTAAGATCGTTAATGAGGATGGTACTAAAGTTGAAGAGAAGAAGTATGATACTGTATCGGAAGCATTTGCTGGTGTAGGAACATCTTTTGAGAATCTTCAAAAAGAGTTTACTCAAAACAACACGGAGGTTACTGAAAATATTAAGCAGAATGCGTTGTTGTGGAGTGATTCTGAAAAGGCGTTTGTAGCAACGCATGGAGAGGGTGATGAGAAAGGCAACAGTAAAATTAAGTTTCTTTCCAATGGAGAGATTTCTGCAAGCTCAAGTGAAGCGGTCAATGGTTCTCAGCTTTTTGATACGAATAAGACAGTTGCAACTTATTTAGGTGGTGGCGCTGAATATAAGGAAGGTCAATGGAGTGCTCCAAGCTTCAAAGTTAAGATCGTCAAAGAAGATGGCAGTGCCGTTGAAGAGCATAGCTATGATGATGTTGCGTCAGCCTTTGCTGGTGTTGGTGATTCATTCACGAATATTCATAAAGAGCTTCAGAATGAGAT
>NZ_JBHIQN010000033.1:0-5600 GCF_042196525.1 Bartonella sp. AC62GZZY | reverse complement strand
TTTGTAGTCTTCATATTTGCTCGTAGGCAATCCTTTTGTAGTTTTATTGAGTATGTTGTAAATGTTTGATGCGGTGATTTTCCCTAGACTTGCTTGAAAATCATTCTGCTATTCGTTGCTCCATCTCACACCGCCGTTTGTTGCTCTTGTGATGGGAGCAATTGTAGAGCTTTTTCTTTTTAAATATTTTTTCTTCTTTCCAAATGCCCAAAACCAATTCTGCTTTTTCACAAGACATATCTGTTAGTTTTTCTGCTTCTGCAAAATAGAGAAGACTACTTTCATTTGTCCCTGTTTCTTTAATTAATTCTTCGATTTGCTTTATCTGTTTAGAGGAAACTTTTTGATTATTTGTATCGCCTTCTTTGGTTTGCGGTTGACCATCTGTATCGTCTTCTTTACTTGCTACATTAAGAAGTATGCCTAACAGGTATCTCTGTGCGTAGGTAAGTGTGGAACCAATTGATTGTATACTATTTTTAGAGCCTGTACTGTCAATTGGAAATGTTCCTTCTGTTGAGATTTGATTTTCTGAAGGATGAGGCAGAATTATTTCTATGGTAACGTTTTTTTCTGTTTAATATAGTTGTATTTTGCAAGCCCATCCTTTAAAGCATCAATGTACTGATCAAGCATAGCGTATTTGCTGTTTGTATGGGTGATTGTAGAGTTTTTTCAATATTTTGATATTTTGTTTGCATAGCCGAAAGGTCACGGACAAAGTTTTGGCGCTCTTGTCGTTCTATTTCTTTTTCTCTTAAATCAAGAATACGCTTTAAGCGGTCAATACTGACGTCACTTTCTAATGCTTTATTTAAAATACATTCCATAGCAGTTTATTCGACGGCTAAATGATGTGTTTCTTCAATTTCTATTAGGTTAGTGTTTTGTTCACTCATTTTGATTTTCTCCATTACGCGCAATTCACGTGTGGCGTGAATCACGCATGTTTTAAAAGTTGGTTGGTTGTTACAATCCTGTTTCTAGAGACTGTGTGATATTGATCACCTCCCCGTCTGAAAAGACGAGGAAATGAAATCTTTTTTAAACTAAGCGGCTTTTACAACAGATCTTTCTAAAACCTGTTTTGCTTCTTTAATGAGGGCTTTATATTTTCTGTTCTCTTCATCTACTCTGAAAGTATCAATAAGACGCATATGAATTGGATCTAAAAGATACAAAACTTTTTCACCAGCGTTCATACCTTCCCAATAGCTTGGCAAATCAAAGCGTGTATCACAAGAATAATCAACAGATTGGTTTCTTAGTTTTTTCTCACATTCAATAAAGTAACGACGTGCCTGTCGTCCTTTCTTATTACGTTCAACCATGGAAAGCTCTTTCGCCATATCTAAGGTGAGATGATATTCTACTGCTATAGCATTGTTCGCTTCCATTTTTTTGTGGAAGCGAATAAAATCTTCGCCTTTCAAGAAAAGAATAAGCAATGATGCGTTTTTTTATCCAAGTAGAGAAATCTTCTTTGCTTTCCAAAAATGCATGCAACTCACGCGCATTAACGGTTTGAACTGTTTCCTAATCAATTGTTTGTTCTGTAATTTTTATAAGAGTGTTCATAATGAACTCCTATGCAGTTAGATGTTTTTCATTGACATCCAATAAAGGATGCCGGGTGCTGAAAAACACGGTGCATAGTCCGTCGTTACGCTTTCCCCATAAAGAGTATTGTATAGCGTAACTACACCCGACAAAGTCATTATATGCGTGTAACATACAACGCGTCAAAGCCTTTAATGTGTGGAAAATAAACTGTTTCGGTAATTCATCCGCTATGCATTTAAGGTGTTTTTCAAGCACCTGATTTGAGCATATATATACTATAGTATATTGTCAATTAAAAAGTTTGAAAATTGACGCAAATAAATCATATTGATTTTATCAGTAAATTCGTATGTCTTTTTCATTATTGCATTCCTTAATTAATACATGCTTTGTCTTTTAAGCTCTTGGATTTTGTCTTGATACGGTAGCAAATTTCCACCTACTGCTCGTCTGTAAACCCAACCTTTTTGCTGTAAGAAGAGAATGAACTGTTTTGGTTGCATCTTGAGTATTTTAGCGGCTTTTGTAAGACCAAAGAGTCCATCATGGCGCTGTAAGCTTTCAAGAGCCATTGCCTTTGGTTTAAGGGTATTCACTTCACTTTTTAAAGTCTCTAATTGTGTGACGCTTTCTAAAAGCAGTTTCTTAATAAAGAGAGGGTCTTCTAATGCGTTTGCAAGGTCTAAAGGTTTCTTTGCACGCCGTTCACATTCAATAAAATATTGACGGGCTTGTTTACCTTTTTCATTACGCTCTACCATGGAAAGTTCTTTTGCCATTTCCAAAGTGAGATGGTAATTAATTTTGATAACAGCTCTAGATTTTGCGCTCGCCAAATTTGGTGACCGCAAATCTTGTGTTTTTATAAAATCTTGTCCTTCTATAAAATTGTATCTGGTAATACGGTCCTTAATCCAATTGGAAAAGTCACGTTTTGCCTCTAAGAATCCATGCAGATCACGTGCATTTACTGTCTGAACAATTTCCTTATCAATGGCTTGTTCTTTAATCTCTATGAGAGTATTCATGATGAACTCCTAAAGTTTTACATCATCACTGTCTTAATTAACAAAAACATAAGGTTTGATATAATATTCTGTCATAGTTTCTATGGCGCTCTGCTTTAGCGATTTTCTTTGCTGCGTGAATTTTGAAGTAATGATTATCGGTTTTATCTATTTCTATTTCAGATTTTGGACAAATCTTCTGTCTGTTCCATTCTTGTTTTGTAAAAACAAAATCCACGCCTTCTTTTAGATCAAACTTTTCAACACAATCGTTAAACCAAGTGGAAAAATCTTGTTTCAAATGTAAGTGCCTATGCATTACATGGGCATTAACCATTTGGACATAACCGATTTTGTCTTCTACCTCGTTTTCAGGTATGAGATATCATTCACTATGAATATTATTATCATGTGTGGTCATGAGTTTACTCTAATTAATTATTGATGAATTAAAGGGGGCGCTTTTAAATACGCCCTCAGAATTTAAAGCACATCACAAGGACGCAAACGGTGTTGTTGTTCGTAAGTACCGTAAATCTCATCATTATATTTTTCATCTGCTATCTCGTCTAAAAGTTCATTGTAAGTATCACTTTCACGTACAAAGTAATGAGCCTCACTATCCTCATGGAGATTGTTCAATATTTTCTTCTACATATGCGTCTGCAATCTCTTCAGAGATATATTCGCAACTCTTCTCAGAAGGATTTATACGAAAGATTTGGATTGCATCATCTGCCTCATCAACAATGCTTAGAATTTAGCTTGCATCAAGTGTTCCAGACTCTGCAATGTTTTGATTATCATCGTAGGAAACTAATAAAATTTCATTGGAATTAATAAGAATTGGCTTATCCATAATTTTTCCTCCCTAACGCCTCTTGGCGATTGTTTGTGCGTGGTTTGCATAATTACTTATACGCAAATGTATAAACATAAGCAAGCAAAAAATCGCATATATTTCATTTTTTTTGCATTTTCACTTAAATGCCATCTTCACAAGCAATAGAATCAAAAACTTTATTGGGATTATTTCATAAGTAGACGATAGGATTTGCGCGGTAATATCGCAACTATTTCTCCAACCCATTTTATCTTTGCATTTTTAATAGGTAGCGCATTCCATGATTTGAGTACAATACCCTCTGAAGAGCGAGTAATTTGTTTGATGAAACGCCTATTATCTTCTGTTAGAACGACAACTTCATCACCGTAATAATCGCTCATTGGCTTTGTTTGCAGATGTTTAACTACGATTAAATCACCATCTTTATACACGGGATACATGGAATCTCCACGAACCATGAATCCTATTGTTTCAAAAGGCAAATCAAATGGTATTTCGATTGTTTCAAGCCCATTTTCTGGGATTTGCTCAACATCGGTATCAATCTCTAATCCTGCTCCTATATACCCCATAACAGGAACAACTGTAGTAATTTGATTATAACCTTTTAAGCTTTTATAAAGTTCTAAAATTGCGTCTCTGTGTGAACCTCTGGGATCTGATTCACTTCCTAACCATCTTGACACGGTCGCTTGGGTTACATTTAATCTATCGGCAAGATCTTTTTGATTAAGACCAAACTCAGATTGCAATACTTGCAATGTCGCAATGATATTTTTCGTCATAATTAATTACTTATGATTTTAAAATTAAAAAAATCTATTGTTTTTTTTAATTAACTCTATACAATTGCGTATATGGTTAAAATCAAGGAGCTTAACTCAAATGGACACAGAGGAAAAATTAAAGATTAAGTCTATCCGAAAGTGTTTATCGCTAATACAAAAGGAATTAGCAGATATTTTAGGTGTTAAGCAAGCTTTTTTTGTCGTTGGGAACAAGGCAAAGGACTATCTTTAAATAGTTATTTAAAGCTGCAAAAGTTGAAGGATAGTTCTAGCTCTAGTTCTGCTTTTATTGCTGCTCATACAGATAAAGATGAACAGCAACAGCACCATTCACACTCTTAAAGAAGAAAGAAAATAAAATGGATTACGGTTTGGCAGCGATGATTGTGTTTTTTATAGTCAATGTAATCATGTTTTTTGCTGGCTTTTACTTTTATAAAATGACGAAAACGCATGAAAAAGACAAAATAATAGCACAATTAAGTATATTAATTAACGAGTTAGAAAAAACAGTATCGAAAAGAAGAATTGTGGGGACCTTTGGAGGCTATGAGCAGTAAAACAGAATAAGTTACTTAGATGTGTTTGCTTCTTCGCCTTTAAAAGCAAAGAAGCATAGAACAGTCAATGATTAATCTCAAAGTGGGATGAAAATTGTTGATAGGGCTTTTGACGGTAAAAACTGGGCCAAAAACGAACTTGAAGTGTTTTATATGGATCATTTGACGAGGTGTGTTCAAGAATAAAAACTGGAACGGTTATCTTATTGGAATTTTCTGTTTCTGTAGGTCGAATTTTTATACTCCAAACGCAAGTAGATCCGCCATGTAAACTAAAGAAATCAATATCGATGGTATCTGTAATGGGAAATGCTATTAAATCGATGTGCTTTTGAGATATATTGGGAGTAGTTTTTAGTGACTTTCGATAACGCGAATTGTAGGCGCTATGGAATGCCTCAACAAATTGAAATGGGCTATTTTCGTCTATTCGTATATGATTCATTTTTATTGGTTATTTTGTAGGGTTTTTGATTTCAAATTCTACAGTAACAATATTGTGTGGTGGTATGACTTCAATCTTAGGTTCCTCAATATTAATCTCCAACTTTGGCTCTAAATTTTGTGATGCCTTTTCTAATATTGCAATTTTCCTTTTGATATTAACCATTTGGCTTTCCAAATTTTTTAGCTTTTCTTGCATATTTCTCCCCTGCGGTTTCGAAAAAAATGATGATCAGATACGATTAAAAAATACTCTTAAATTGGAATAGCAAATGATTAACACGATTCTTTTTCTTGATCTAGGGACTAAGACAGGCTGGGCGCTTCGTGATGCAGATGGTTTTATCACAAGTGATACAGAACATTTTCAATCACGCCGTTTTGAAGGCGG
>NZ_JBHIQN010000032.1:0-6018 GCF_042196525.1 Bartonella sp. AC62GZZY | reverse complement strand
ATGCTTTAAAACGTCTACCTTTAAAGCAAATATATAAAAAGCTGCACTATGCGTGCAGCTTTTTTGCAAAATTTTCTGATTGCCCTTTTGTATCATTGTCTCTCATATCAGACAACTTCTCTAGCCCATCATCCTTAATACTCCCCTTTCAAAAAACACAAGGAGTTGCTCATCGCTGCCAATAGGCATTGTGCTTGTTTTGGAAAAGAACTCTGAAAACTTCCTTTCTCAACTGATCATCAAAAAAAACTATACAAAGCGTGGGATATACCATAAACACGCAGAAGAAAATTGTACCTTTAGCCTCTTGGGGAGAAGCATTGTGACAAAGAAGAAATCCATGATTTTCGCCCAAATAGGGCTTTTTATTATTTTGGCTCTTAGCAGCTTTGCCGATGAAACAGCGCAGGTCACATTTGCTTTACACTTAGCAGAAAGTACAGCCTCGATTTCAATGCTGCTTTTTGCAGGGCTTATAGGAGCAATTTGTGCAGGACCCATTGCGCCGCGCCTCTTACATCGCTTCCAACCAACGCGAACAGTCCCCATTGTTTTATTGTTTGAAGCATTTTTCATAGCCGCAGCCGCAGCCGCTAACCAATTTTGGCTTTATATTGCCCTTTCTTTTGCACTAGGGTGTGCTGGTTCACTCTTTTGGTCTGCTATCCTTGTTGCTGTACCTGACTTCGCAAAAAATGATCGGCAATTAGACCGTAACAACCGCATTATCCAAACAGTCCGTAATCTCGGCTACATTGCAGGACCACTGTTAGGAGGTGTACTATATGGTCTTTCAAACGGGCAAAAAGGGCTCTTTGCACTATCCATCATGGTTCTCTGTGCAACCTTTATCACTCTCTTCTGTTTTAAAAGTTTAAAAATGCATACGCCAACAACAAACGCAGTACAACAAGCCAAAAAGGGACTAGACTTAAGAGGGCTCTTGCGTAAAAAAAATGTTGTCTATGCTCTTTCCCCCCTCATCATTACCATCACCCTCACCTCGGCTCTTAATGTCCTATCAATTGTCCGCATCCGCACCGAACTGTATTTAAGCGCTGAAACCTACGGGATAATTGCAAGTATGATAAGTCTAGGGCTCGTCGTTGGACCGCTCTGCTTTTCCAGCCTTTTCCACCGCTTTGGCAATGCTGCTGGAGCATCACTGGCTGCGACAATAATTGGATTTGCAATTTTCTGCTTTTCTCTCACACACATTGTATGGTTAATGATGCTGTCATTTTTCATCCTTGGGGGTGCCAACGGTGTGCAAAATGCACTAATGGCAAGTTTTATGATGAAAGCCATCCAAAAAGAACAACGAAACAGTCAAATGCCCGCCTATATCTTTATCATACAAACAGCCGTGTGTATTGGTTTTATCAGTGCAAGTTTTGTAAAAGTGCATCACACCCAATACACACTCCTTATCATCGGCATTGCCACCATGATCACAGGCATATTAGGCTTTACATTAAACCGCGCTCTGCAAAAAAAGGAATGGGATAATGCCTAGCAAACTTTACCATCTTTTCTCTCGAAAAAAAAACATGCCCAAAAATGGCATAAAAATCACCACTTGATCAAATTATTGTATCTCCCATGCAACCCTATACCAAGCAATGTGATTTTGATAAACCATTCTCGTGTGGAGGAGCAAACAACCCAAGCAAATAACCCTTGCCAAAACTTGATATTTTAAAGCAGAAGAAAACAGTTTAACATCATGCAACAAGACCCTATAGGCTTAAACTTTTACAATGGAACAGGTGGTTATATATGGCAACTGGCAGACTATATGCTACATGACTTGAATGAAAGCATCCACACCCTTGCCTTACAAAAAACCACACCGCCCACAGCCATCAATTCTTTTGACGTTTACCCACGTGAACTCAATCCTTTATCACGCGTTCAATGGGCAAAGGACGTACAGATAACGAGAAATAAACCAGCTTTAATTGGAAAACGGCAAATACAACCTGCAATCGTTATTTCTACAAAAGGAGCGGCATTTGGCGGATTCGACTTTCCCACATTTGAAGCACTTCGTGAAGGCTGCCTTGTCCAATCCTTAAAAGAAATCAAACTCAATGGTTGCTTTTTTGACGTGAATAGTCTTTTGATATCACTGCTACGACACGGTCTCATCGAAACAAATCAAAAAGCCTTTTCAAAAAATGATGCAACCGCTCTTTTACGAGAGCCAACATGTATTATCATAGATTCTTCTCTTGGGTTCCTTGCCATTAATCAACTTAATGGACGTACAATCCGGCTTCATGAAAAAACAAAACATCTCTTGAAGCAAGCCACCACACCAATGCATCTTCAACACCCGCTAGAGGATTCAATAAAGTTTCTTGTAAAAGCAGGAATGCTACGATTGATAAAATTATAAGGATAAAAAGATGCAGCTGATAAGACCTGGTATGGGAACACAAAATAGTGCTCAACTGATCCATGCACTCATTCAAATGGCAAGACCGCGTACAGTCATTGAAATCGGTGCTGGTGATAGTACGCGCTTTATCGTAAGAGCACTCCAAAAAGCAAAACAAGCATGGCAACAGGATAAAAAGCTTCTAGAATCCGCCATTTGGGAAGAGCGTACAGCTTTGCTTGACCCTTCAGGAATTCCTGAAAATTACGAACCTCGGCTTATTACCATTGATGATTTTACAGTAGAAGGTCAATCAGCAGAAGAAGCATGGCAAAGACTTCTTAAAGATGGCATTGAAAAAGATACTGTAACATTTATCAATGAAAATTTTTTCTCTCTTGATGAAAGAACTCTCAAATCTTGGGTGCCAATAGATTTTGCTTGGATTGATGCTGGAACGCCAGCAGATGATGTACGATTTGTTATAACCCTTTGGGAACATATCACACCTGGTGGTTATCTTTGTCTGCATGAACCAACAATGACCACAACGATTGCTCTCAATAGCGAACAACGTGTTCGACGCGTTAGAACCCCTATCTGGGAAGAACTCCTCTATCGGCTTGATGGCTCCTATGAGGCTTTAACACTCCCCGAAAACCATAAATATCGTCAAAGTGGTCTGGGAATTATTCGCAAAAGCACCCCAGCCGAACAGGCTACACGCGCACAATCACTACAAGAAGAACTTATAGAAATCAATGAACTACCCATTCGCAATGATCTTTTGCCCATGGGAAAAGAAACCCTTCACAAACGCAGCACACGCAATTCGCTCATTTCTGCCATGGCCTCTCCTACCCTGCGCGCTGTTTATGCCGCCATTATCCTTGGTGCAAAAAATCTTACTGATATCCTCCAACATATTGATTCAGATGCCAAAACAATTCACAAATCGATCAAGCGCCTTTTGAACCTTGGACTTATTCACAACACAACAGAAGGATTTCAAGCCGAAGAGACAGTGTGGAAAATGCTAGAAAATAAACATGAGCGGGAGAAGGAAAATTTAAGCGACCGCCATTTAGAAACAGAAGAGATGCTATCAAAAATTGGTGAAGCCTTTCAAATGGGAAAAATCTATAGCGAAACGGAAGTTTCCAAGATATGCAACCTCTTTACGATAGACTTTGCCCGATTACGACGCACTCTTGTTGAGAGAGGTTTTTTACAACGCCATGGAGGAAAATATCAACGCATGCGCTAAAAGAGAATTGAAAAATGATTAGCGAACGCTATCGTTTTTCTTCTCTATTTCAAGAGAATGAATAACCTTCCACTAAAAAATATAAATTCATTAAAAGGTTACAAAATCATTCATCCCATTCATATGTTGACAATCTATGGGGGGATAGTACATCCTCTTCATAAAGGTTAAAATGGAAAAGCAAGAATGCGGGATGTCAATTGGTTATCAAATAGGATTAGGAACAGTCAAAACCATCAGGAGAAGATATAGGATCAAGGTCTCAATGATCTTACGATTGTTGCGTAGACATCCGCGCACAGTGTTGTTGCTCAATCCAAATCATGCTCGATATTTCTAAAAACATCGTAGAAAAAACAAAAAACAATATTCTTGCAGTGGACTGGCTGGTGAATCAAGAAGGATACTATTTCAACGAAATGTGCACAGCAGAAACAGGGCTGACAAAACTTCCTCAAGAGATACAACAAAATGTATTTGATCATTTAACGACACTTCTATGGAAATTCCATGGGCAAAAATAAAATAACTTTTTTCATCTATAGCACAGTTTTTCTTTCTGAATTTTCCTTTTTCTTTGTACTCCCTTTGCTTGGAAACTCTTCTCTCATAACTGCTGCCAATGTCGCTTTTTATCTCGCTGGATCAGTAATCCTTGAAAGCATTCTCATGGTAACCACAACGAGTTTATTAGAAAGATTTTCGCGTAAACTCTTAATGGCTACCGCCTTTATTTTAAGGAGTAGCGCTTTTGTGTGCATTATCCTATCGCTCACACCTTCTGCATGGTTGATCTTTTTTACCTTAATGGCTTTTTCGAAAGCAATTTCAAAGCCATTTTTGAGAGAAATTTTATCAGAACATCTCAATGAAAATGCTCTTAAGCGCGCATTAACTCTCTATTCTTTTTTTCAAAATGCTGCTGTCGTTATCGCCCCTCTTGTTGCAACGAGTGCCATAAAATACAACGCATCAGTTTTTTTGATGGCTTTTTTTGCACTCATTGGTTTGTATCTTTGTGTTTTATCCATTCAAATTGTTTATCACTACCCCCATAAAAAATTATCTCTTGAAAAGAACAAAAAAATAAAGAATTCTTTTCTTTCTTCTTTAAAAACAATAATATATAATCGCTCTATTGCTTATTTGCTGGTCACGGCTTTGCTTTGTGCATTCCTCATGGGAATTTTCATCACCACCACAACACTTCTCAGTAAATTTGACAGCAATCTCGCCCCTTATAGTGGAATTTTCTTTTCAATTGTTGGCATCAGTATTTGTATCTGGCAAGGAATAATCAATAAACATCTCAGCCTTTCTGATAAATCAACTTTCTACCTATTATGGCTTATGGGAAGTTTCGCTGCATTTTTCCTTATGGGTGGCGTCTTTACCGCTGTGACTGCATTAATTGCCTACAGTGTCTATGAATCTGTCATGATTACAGAGATATACTATCAAGCAAGGAAAACAACCTCATCCCTCTCTACCAGTGTTCTTTTTAGTTATATTCTTGTTATTTCAAATATTGGCCAAGCTGCCGGCTCATGGACAAGTGGATGGATCATCAGCCATTTCAACAATCACATCGCTTTCACCTTTTGCATGATTGTTGGTGTCTCCGCCTTTGCTTCTTGCCTTTGCCTTATGCAAACTAAAAAAATAAGGAACTTCAATGTCACATATAATTTTTGCTACTGGGGGCACAACAAGGGTGCGCAAAACACTTCGCCATAAATGGCTCAATTATGATTTTGTAACACACTCTGCGGCAAAAAAGCTCAAAATGGTCTTTAAAGATTGCTCTGTAAACGCCGTTGCAAATTGTCTCATAGCTTAAAGGATTATGGGATAGACAAGCGTAAGGTAGCTACATTCTGCACGAATAATATTCTATTGATATCCATGTGCAATACAGCCAAAGCATTTTTCTTATAATTCGCTCATTTTTGCCATGACCTCACCGACACTACGCGCTGTCTATACTGTTATTATACTTGGTGCTAAAATTCTTTCTGATATCCTCAAACTTGTCAATTCAGAAACTAAAAACATTCACAAATCTATTAATCGCCTTTTAAACCTTGGTCTTATTCAAAACACAACAGAGGGATTTCAAGCAATCGATAAATTATGGCAAGTGCTAGAAGATAAAAATGTACGAAATATGGAAAATTTCAGCGATCGTCATTTAGAAACAGGAGATATACTTACAAAAATTGCAGAAGCATTTCAAATAGGAAAAAACTATCGCGAAACGGAAACATCAAAAATATGTAGCCTTCCCCTTACCACTGCCAGTTTCCGTTCAAACATCAAGACCAATGGCTGCAAAAGCAAAAAGCTGCCCCTTTTTTTCTCACGGCAT
>NZ_JBHIQN010000031.1:0-6389 GCF_042196525.1 Bartonella sp. AC62GZZY | reverse complement strand
CCTCTCATTTTTCCCATTCATTTCATTAGCCAATTATTAAAAGGAGCATAAAGTATGGCAACAGGTTTTTTACACGGTGTTGAAGTCGTTGAAGTTGACGACGGCACCCGCCCCCTTCGCGCCGTTCAATCGGCAGTTATCGGAATTGTTGGCACAGCACCCGATGCCGATGAACAAGCATTTCCCCTCAACACACCCGTTTTGGTAACGGGCTCTCTTTCACAAACTGCAAAACTGGATACAACAGGTAAACGACGCGGCACTTTACCCAATGCCCTTGATCTTATTTTCAAGCAAGTGGGGGCTATTGTCGTTGTCGTACGCGTGCAAGAAGGTGACAACGAAAATGCAACACTCACCAATGTTCTAGGCGGTGTGAACGCAAATGGTGCTTATGAAGGCGTCCATGCTTTGATTGGAGCACAATCCATTGTGGGACAAACACCACGCATTCTCATCGCTCCAGGCTTTACACACAAACGCCCTATCAGTCTTAGCAAGATTGATGTGACGAACCAAGGAAGTGGTTACACTCAAGCAACTGTTAAAATTGCCGGCGGTGCAGAAGCAGAAGCAATCCTGAAAGATGGAAAAGTAACTTCTGTTGTCATTAAGAACGGTGGCTTTGATTATCACACCGCCCCAAATGTGACGATTGAAGGGGATGGCACTGGAGCGACAGCCAAAGCCGAAATCAGTGCAACCTCTAATCCTGTAGCAGCAGAACTGATTGGCATTGCCGAGCGTCTACGTGCTATTGTGGTGCTTGATGCACCAAACACGACAGATGAAGCAGCACTTAGTACGGCAAAGGATTTTGATTCAAAACGCGCCATTCTCATTGACCCGTTTGTAAAGGTAAATCGTGATGGAAAAATCATAGAACAGCCGGCAAGTGCAGCGGTTGCTGGTATCATTGCCAAAACAGATTTTGCCCATGGTTTTTGGCATTCCCCTTCCAATAAAGTGATCAATGGCATTGTAGGAACTGCGCGCCCTATTGATTTTTCCATTGGGGACAGATCAAGCCGCGCTAACCTTCTTAACGAACAAAACATCACAACCATTATTCGGGAAAACGGCTATCGCCTCTGGGGTAATCGCACACTCTCAAGCGATACAAAATTTGCTTTCTTATCGGTGGTGCGCACCGCGGATATGATCAATGATGCTATTTTGCGCGGACATCTATGGGCTGTCGACCGCAATATCAAAAAAAACTACATGAATGATGTCAGTGAAAGCGTCAATGCCTATTTGCGTGATTTAAAAGCACAAGGTGCCATTCTTGGTGGGCGCTGTACGCCTGATCTAGAGCTTAATACAGCAAGCGCCATTGAGAGCGGCAAAGTCTATTTCAATGTCGAATTCACCCCCACAACACCTGCAGAACATATCACGTTCCGTTCACGCATTGTGAATGATTACTTAGAGGAGATCTTTTAATGACCGTACCTGTTTTACCCAGAGTCTTGAAATATTTTAACATTTTTGTCGACGGCATTCCCTATCAGGCAAAATGTGAAAGTGTCACCCTACCGAATTTGAGTTTGGTTGTTGAAAGTTATCGCGGCGGTGGCATGGATAGCTCCATTGAAGTTGACCTTGGTCTTGAAACCCTCACGCTTAGCATGACCATTTCTGATTGCTCTCCAGAGTTGATGGCACTCTTAGGGCGCACCGATGTCAACATTTCATTGCGCAGTTCAATGCAAGCTCAAGGCACACCCGCAGAAGGTGTTGTCATTACCATGAGAGGGCTTTGCAAAGGCTTTGAAATGGCAGAATGGCAACCGGGAGGCAAAGCAACTTCTACAGCAACATTCACATTGCAATATTTCAAATATGTCCAGAAGGACGTTGAAATCGTTGAGATAGATGTCCTCAACTTGGTGAGAAAATTCAATGGCGTCAATCAACTCGCAGACCATAGAAACAATTTAGGATTATAAAAATGACACTACAAAAAAAATGTTACATATCAATTACTTGAACCTCTCACATTTGAAGGAAAAGAGCACACCACAATTACCTTACGGCGCCCCAAAACAAAAGATTTGCAAGCAATCGACAAAAAAGAAGGTATAGAGCAAACAATCACTATGATCGCACGCCTTTCTGAATGGCCGTATGAGGTCATCTGCGAATTCGACATTAATGATTTGACAAATATTGGAGAGATCTTGGAGTCTTTTACCAAACGGCGGGATACCTCGACTGGGAAAACGCCGCAAAACTCATAGCCGATATTGCTATTGAGTTCCATTGGTCCCTTTCAGACATGATGGAAATGGAACCACAAGAACTCATATTCTGGCGAAACCAAGCAGCAGAAAGGTATAAGACAAAATGAGTGAAAAAGTTGCTGATGCAAAGGTAAAATTGTCTCTTGAAGATAAACTCACGGCACCTCTCAAACGTGTTCAAAAACAATTCGATACATTGTCAAAAACACTCTCACATAGATTGGGTATTCCCCGCTTTTCTGCTGCTGTTAAAAATATGACAAAAAGCCTCCATGGCGTTCAAAGTGCTCTTGGAGTGGCGGCAAGTCGTGCTTCAGTCTTTACCGGTGTCTTAGGGCTTGCCGGGGGTGGTCTTGTGGCAAGTGTGACCGCCCTCACCATGAAAACCATGCATCTGGGAGATAGTCTTTATCACGCATCACACCATTTAAATATGAGTGTTACGGCACTTCAATTATGGGGTGATGCAGCCGATAATTCAGGCACTTCTGCCGAGCTTTTTCAACAATCCTTAGCGGTTTTAAATAGACGTTCAGCACAAGCATATGCTGGACAAAAAAGAGGCATGATGGGCTTTGAAGCACTTGGCATTTCTGTCAAAAACACTTCTGGAAAACTCAAATCCACTTCTGTCTTGTTAGAAGAAATTACCGACAAGATGAGTAAGATGAAAAGCCAAGCACAAAGACAGCATATTGCCGCTCTGCTGTTTGGGGGTGATGGAAAAGAAATGGCGACCATGCTTGCACAAGGCATGGCGCCTATCAAAGAACTGTTTGCAAAGGCGCGGAAAGGAAAATGGCTCATAGGTGCCGATGTCGCACGTTATGCCGCAGATTTGAGTGACAAGCTTGGTGCTTTTAAGAAAAAAATAGGCGGTATCGCGAGCTTTATTGGCGCCCGTTTTATGCCCGTCATCAATGATATGATTGACGGTTTTTCAAAGTTGATTGATGAAAACCGTGATCTCATTCAAACAACCGTTGCGAGCTGGGCAAAAACCTTAAAAAAAGTCCTTAATGATTTGCTTAATCCTACCTCTGATTTAAGAAAAAGCATCAGTGATCTCACAGAGAGGATTAAAGGCTGGTTCCAATGGCTAGAGCCATTGATTGGTGAAATAACCCTCTTTAAGGTGGGGCTTGTAGCTCTTGGTTCCTTCATTTTTGGTCCACTCATTGCCGCATTAGCAGCCGTGGGAACAGCGTTTGTTAGCCTTGGTATCACAATTATGACGACACCTATCGGTTGGTTAATGGGTGGCATTGCAGCGCTCTTTGTCCTCTATCAATATTGGGACAAACTCAATGGTTGGGTAGCAGCATCTTTAGCCGCGGTTGGGGCAGTTCTTACTGGGGCATTCATTGCGGCAATGGCACCGGCAGCTTCTGCAGTTGCTGGTCTTGCAGTATCTCTTGTAGCGTCACTTATCCCAGCAATAACCGCCGTTGGTTCTGCTTTTATATCGCTTGGTGTTGCTATCATGACCACACCTATTGGCTGGATTATTGGCGGCATTGCAGCTCTTGTTGCTGCCGGATATCTGCTCTACAAAAATTGGGACACAGTCATAAGCTTTATAAGCAAGCTATGGAATTCTTTTGCGAGCTTATGTAGTAATGTTTTCTATAACCTCTTGACGTTCTTTAAAAACTTTTCACCACTCTCTTGGATTTCGAAAAAAATCAATGAACTCATTGAATGGCTGTTTGGTGTCGATTTAATGGAAGTAGGCTCCAATCTTATTAATGGGCTTTGGGACGGCATCAAAAGCAAATGGAATGCTCTGTCTGATTGGCTCAGCGGCATGATGAGTAAATTAACCAGTTGGATGCCTAATTGGGTGAAAGAAAAGTTAGGGTTTAATGTTTCAATAGACAAGACTTCAACGAAGACCATTAAAACCTTTACCGAAGAAACTAATACACGGGCAAAAAGAATGCTGGATACAGCAGTGGTTACAAATACCCCACCTGAAAAACGCAAAAGTGGCTTTAATACAGGGGGCGTTGAAACAGGACAAATGCAGGCTACAAATGCAAAAGTGGGCGCCTTCAAAACTCCCAAGCCCATTACCGTTCATAAGCCGGTAGAAGTAGATGCCCGCGTGATGATTTCAAATTTAAATATTTCTGTCCCCAATGGTCTCAAGGACGAAATCAGAGACGCAGTCAATCAAGCCCTTGAACGCTATGCCAAGCAGCAACGCTTGGCTATAGCCTCTAGCCTTTCGGATTAAGCGCCATGATGTTAGCTTTGGGTGGTTTTATCTTTTCCATTGAAACAGCTGCTTATCAAACCCTTGACATGTCTTATGGCATTCCATGGGTCGAGCAAGGGCGATTGGGGCGCAAAGCAGCGCTTCAATTGCCTGCTGTGGCAAATGCAGAGTTTTCTTTAACCGGTGTGATCTATCCAGATTTTAAAGGCGGTCACGGACAAATCGAGTATTTACGGCAAATGGCCCATAATGGTCCTCATATCCTTGTGACCGGTCAGGGGAAAATTTTAGGCAAGTTTGTCATTCTTTCTGTAGAGGAAAAACAAAGCATTTTTCACTATAACGGGTCCCCCAAAAAACAAGAATTTACGATAAAGTTGAGAGAATATGGTGAAGAGCTATGAGTGATCTTTACGTAACAAAAGAAGGCGATATGGTTGACGCCATTTGCTGGAGATATTATGCTAAGGGTCAACAAGCCCTTGCTGTTGAACGCGTTTATGCAGCAAATTTTGGTCTTGCAGACCATGGACCTATCTTAAAAGCAGGCATCACAATCGTTTTGCCAACCCTCCCCTATCCTAAAGCCACACCGGTGATTAGAATTTGGGGTAGCCAGTCATGAAACCTTTTTGCACAGTGATGGCAAATGGAGAGGACATCACAAGAACGCTGATGGACTATGTTTTGTCGATTGAAATTACCGATGAAGCAGAAGACAAAAGTGACCGCATTACCATAGAGCTTGATGACCGCGCTCGTGACAGTGATAATGGCTTTCTTGATATTCCTCTCATCGGAACAATCATTTCTGTCACACTTGGCTATGAAGGCGGCAAAAACCGCGATATGGGAGCCTATCTGATTGATGAAATCTCTGTAAGCAGCCCACCCCAAAGCTTAAGTGTAACAGGGCGCGCCGCCTCTATGAATACGTCTTATAGAACACCCAAAAGCCAATCCTATCACCAACAAACCCTTGGCAGTATTGTTCAAGAGATAGCAGAGCGCAATGGCTATACACCAAAAGTTTACCCTGCTCTTGCTAAAATTGTTGTGCGTCACATTGATCAAACTTCTGAAAGCGATATGGCTTTTGCCACACGCCTTGCAGAAGACTATGATGCGGTAGCAAAACCCGTTGATGGCAAGCTTGTTTTGGCTAGACGGGGGGAAGGCAAAGCCATCACTGGTGAAACACTCCCCGTTGTTATTATCCATGAAAAACTCTGTACCTCTTGGGATTTTAAATACAGTGCGCGTGATGAAGCAGGAGCAGCAAACGGCTTAGCAACAGAGGCAGGAGATGATCAAAAAGCCGCCGCTGATGCACGAGAGCCAGAGGAAATTGAAGAAGGCGAAGATGTTATCCATATGGACGAAAATGACGCCCCCAATTTGCCTAAAGTAGAGACGGAAGCCAAAACACCTGAAAATCAAGAGCAAGAAGAAGAGAAAAAAGGCGGTGTTATCGCAAGCTATCATGATATTCGCACTGGTGAAAAAAAAGAAGTCAAAGTTGGTAAAGCACCGTTTCATGAACTCAAATATACCTACCACAATCAATCAGAAGCTGTTGCAGCCATTGCGGCTTATCGCAATAAATCATCTCGTGGGAAATCTTCTTTCTCATGTGATATTGGTGGTGATCCCTTTGTACAAGCGGAAGCAAAGCTTGTTCAGGAGCCCCCTTTCCGCCCCTATATTCCAGCAGAACGGCGCATCAAAAGCGTTAAACACAAGCTTGATAAAACGGGTGGTTACACTACAAAAATAGATTGCGAGCTTTTTGATGAAGCCCAAGAAAACACAGCTGGAAACGTTGCAAACACCACACCAGACAAAGATGATACCCTTGACCCAAACGCCCCACCCAATGCATACGACGAAGGCAAAGGCGTTATCCATATGGATGAGGAAGA
>NZ_JBHIQN010000030.1:0-6506 GCF_042196525.1 Bartonella sp. AC62GZZY | reverse complement strand
GCAGCAAAAACAGTAGCTGGTGATAATGTTTTCAATATGCGCGATTTCAATTTATTTATTGAAGCAATGCCAGCTATTAATATCTCAACGCAAAGTGAAACCATTGAAGATGGACATGATTTTGGCTTAAGGCGGCGTGTTTTAACAGTAGATGTTGAATGCTATGCAACATGTGAAGAGGGTGCACGCTTTGTTGACCAATTAGCATGGGAAGTTGAAGAGATTTTCCATGCCAACCCCAATCTTAACAACACCGTTGAGACATGCCGCCTGCAAAATATTGCTTTTGCCTTTGGTGATAATGGCGCTTTAGCACTCCACGGTGCAATTTTAACCTTTGACGTGACGCACATAACCAATATCCCCTGCCCTGATGAAGGAAATGCAACCGCAAGAGTTGTTAAACCCCTTGTCGGTTTTAAACCAGAAACAGGTGTGGGAAACGAAGACAAATACCATAAAATTGAAGGTGACTATGTTAGAGCGGCGCGATAAGGAGATCACCGATTTAAAGAGACGCGTAGCCAATATGGTTGTGGTGGGGAAAATTAGCCATGTCGACCATAAAAACGCACGCTATCGAGTAAAAACTGGAGGTCTTATCAGTGACTGGATTCCAGACACACAAGCCCGCGCCGGTAAAACACGCTCTTATGAAGGGCGCGATGTTGGAGAGCAAGTGATTGTTGTTTCATCATCAGGGGATTTATCGCAAGGGATGATTGTGGGTTCCATTCATACAGATGCTAATCAAGCAGCCGATAAGGGCAGCATTCACCGAACGATATACCCTGATGGAACCAGCCTTGAATATGATGATGAACAAAACACCTATGCCCTCAATATAAAATCGGGTGGAAAATTTATCCTAACAATCTCTGATGGCGTATCACTCAAAGGAGATGCTGGTAAGTTAGAGCTTAGCGCACCGGAGGGCATAAAAATCACTTCAGAACGTGACTTTAGTTTAAAGGCAAAGGGCGGCATCTCTTTGAAGGTTGGTGGTGACATTTCACTGAATTCGAATGATAGTCTCTCTCTTCATTCTGGAAATAATGTTTCCATTCATTCAAGTAGCTTAAAGCATAACGGCACCAATGTAGGAGCAACCCATGTTCATGGCGGTGTTTATTCTGGTGGCTCGATGACAGGAGGTCCCAATTGAACAGTGGAATGGACCGTACAACGGGAAAGTCCTTGGTTGGCATAGAGCATTTGCGGCAATCGATTATTGATATCTTATCAACACGCATTGGCACACGAGTCATGCGTCGTGATTATGGTTCACGCGTTGCAGAACTCATTGATGCGCCAGTGAATAATGCTT
Organism: Bartonella sp. AC62GZZY; assembly: GCF_042196525.1. NCBI lineage: Bacteria > Pseudomonadati > Pseudomonadota > Alphaproteobacteria > Hyphomicrobiales > Bartonellaceae > Bartonella > Bartonella sp. AC62GZZY. The sequence goes on along the minus strand of NZ_JBHIQN010000030.1, from coordinate 5,179 downwards.
TTGCCGTTGCCCTTTATGCCGCCGTTGCTGAGGCTTTAGACAAATGGGAACCACGTTTTAAAGTGAAAAAAATCGATTTTAAAAGGGGTGAGAATGGACACGTTTCTTTATCCTTTGAAGGCATTTATTTGCCATCGGGCAAGCCCATTACCATGGAAGGATTATTGATAAAATGAGTAAAGCGCTTGCAAAACCGGAAATTATTACAGAACTTTCTTTTGAGGAAATCCGCGCAGCGGCTCTTGCTCATTTAAAAAAACTTTTACCCGAATATACATTTTTGGAAAGTGATCCAGCCGTAAAAGTTATAGAGGCTTTTAGCTATCGAGAATTGCTTTTAAGACAGCGTATTAATGAGGCAGCACGCAACAACATTCTTGATTTTGCAATCGGTGAATCTCTTGATGCCTTGGGAAACTGGCATGGTATTGCCCGCATGGAAGGAGAAAGTGACGAGAGATATCGTGAACGCATACAGCTTCATGCCCGTGGTGGCAATGGTAGCGGGACAGAACCCTATTACAAGCTTATAGCCTTAACAGCCGATAGCCGTGTGAAGGATGCGATTATTTATCGTAAAGGCAAAGACCCAACCATCTATGTTGCTCTTTTTGGTAATAATGAAGAAGGGACAGCCTCTGAAGATCTCTTACAAACAGTTTCACAAGCTCTTCACAGAAAAAATATCATCATGACCAATGATACGATTATTGTGCATGCTGCTGTTAAAAAAGTGCTGGACTTAGAAGCAGATGTTTGGCTGTTACCGGAAACATCTTTGAAAATTCTCACGACAATGGAGGCAAATTTAAGAGCAGCATGGAGACAAGAACAAGCCATTGGTCGTGAATTAAGCCTCTCGTGGTGGGTTTCAAAACTGATGATCCCTGGTGTCCAAAAAGTGATTGCCATTACACCCACAAAGGACAGTGCAGTTTGTGATGAAGAAATCTTATCGATTGGCAAAATCACCTTAAACTTCAAAGGGCGTGCACGCTAATGGTTGGTTCCCTCCTCCCCACCCATGCAACAGAATTTGAGAAACGCCTTGCCGATGCTTGCAACTTTCATCAAGATGTTGATGGGTCTGTTTTGGGGATTTCACGTGCTAAATTGATCACGCGCCCTCCCCGCTTTTTGCCGTGGTTGATTGAAGAATATGGACTTGGTGAACTCACACCTTATGTTCCAAACCTCTATGATTTGATTGACCAAGGACTTGCATGGCAAAATATTCGTGGCTCTGTAGACGCCATTGAGTTGGGACTTCAATGGTTAGAGCTTTCCGCGCGTTTTAAGCCCGCATGGTCTGGGCGTGCATGGTGGAATTCCTTTCAACTTGATTTTGATCACTTGCCTGAACGAACACAGCTTGAAGCCATTGAAGCAATCGTGAGACTTTCCAAAAGTTTGCGCTCTGATTTTCGTCGTGGTGTTTATGGTTATGATGTTGGAGCTGTTGAATGCAATATGTCACACCTTGATGAGTGCATGCTGGACTTCGAGAGTGGCATCTGTCTTACAGCTGGGGGAACTTTGTTTTCCTTTGGACGCACAACAGAAATCAATCATACCCTCACAAAAGAAGAAGGCAAGCTTATTGGCAATTGGATAGATGACTTTGACGAGGAGTTAAGCTGGAACCAAATTGATTACCCTTGGGATTTGGCAAATTTTCCCTGGTGTTCGGTCAAAAAACATGAACGCGACATACTCATGGCAGAATGGTTCCAAAATCGTCCCCTTTATTTGGCTTTAAGAGACGCAAACAACACTCTGATTGGGTATCGCCGATGCTATGCTGTAGCGCCTGTCGAACAGGTTTTAGAGGGTGTTTATAACCATTGTGGCAACAGATTTAACCCTTCCCCAACCGGCACTCTGTTGTTTCTTGCAGCTCGCACAGATTTTGAAGATGTTGAGGACAAACAAACCGCCGCTGTTTCCCTTCTCGTTCATGGCTCTCTTGCACAACAAACCCCTCCTGGCAAGCTTTGGCTTGAAGCTCATGAACTGCGTGATGGTGTAGAAATTCTTAAAACACCGGTCAACATTCCTTTGCGTGCTGATGTTCGCGAACAATTCAAAATTTTATTGAGGTTTTAACATGAAGCATGAAAGTGGTTTACCCTTTGCAATTGACAGATCGGTAGGCAAAGACGAACAACAAAGCGTGGTGTTTTATGGCAAGCGCCCTTTTCTTCAAGCGGGTGAACTCAATGAGGTTCAAACCATCATCAGGGGGCGTCATGACCGTTTGGGGCGCCTTGTGGCAAAAGAAGGAGACCGCGTTGAACGCGCTGATGCTTTTGTTAATAAAGAGACAAGGACTGTCACGTTAACAGAGGGCAAAATTTATATCGCAGGCGACATCTTTCCTGTCTCAAATGCTGTCTTGGAGAATATTTCCATGATTGGGCGTGTGGAAATTGGTGTAAAGCTACAAAAGAAATGGGTGACCTATGAAGATGATCCAGAGCTGTTGGGGCAAGTTGCCGGCAGTTTGGCAGAAGGAGAGCCCGGAGCGGCACGCGAAGTCGCAAAACTTGTCTGGGCTCTCAAAGATGATGAGCAGCAAGGGGCTTTCTTTCCGGTCTATATCTTACAAGATGGCGTTTTGATTGATCAAAAATCGCCCTCACTCCTTGAACCGGCCATGCAAGCCATTGCGACGTACGACCGCGCTCATGGGCATTATATCGTGGGGGGATGCCGTGTAAGTGCATTGGGAGCAAATAACGGTTGCCAAGTGTTTAGCATTCAAGAGGGAGAAGCCAATATCAATGGTTTTAAACGCAAACGCTTAGCAGCTTTGCGCCATGAAGAGATGGAAGATTTTTCGACAAGCGTTGTTCCTAGCGAAACGCACATTTTTTCGCCCCCAAAAGGGAAAACAAGCTTTACCTTTAAACCCTATTATTTTCCTCTTGCTGATATTCAGTCTCTTTTGTTGACAAAAGAAAAAACCGTTACCGTCACCCGCGGTGCCGTTGCCGCAGGGCGTGATGGCGTGCCGGATAAAAGCATCACCGCGTTTATCAAAATTGTTCAAGGAACTAAAGAATTTAAAGAAGGAACGGATTTTAAAAAAACCGGAGACACCATTGATTGGGCACCGGTGGGAGACGAACCTTTAGCAGGGAGCAACTATAAGGTGACTTATCGCTATCGTGCAAAAATCACGGCTGATAAGGTAACAGCGCAGGAAATTACAGTATCAGGGGGTGCGGAGGGTGGTGATATCATTGTCAGTTACACTTACAAACTCCCCCGCATTGACCGTATTGGTCTCAACACAGGGGGAAATGTCGTCTATATCAAAGGGATTTCTTCAGACCAACCCATGGCACCTAGTGTCCCTGATGAGGTGTTGTCGCTCGCAACCATTACCAACAATTGGCTTAGTACCCCCCTTGTGGTCAATGATGGCACCCGTGTTGCCCCCTATGATGAGATGTGGCGCTATTTTCAACGGGTGCTTTCCCTTGACCGGTTGATGCAGTTAGAGCGCATTAAAAGCAATGTAGACTCTAAAGAGCCTGTTGCCAAAAAAGGCATGTTCGCTGATCCCTTTCTTGATGATAGTTACAGAGATGAAGGCTTTCAACAAACGGGAGCTGTAGGCAACGGCATTTTGCAGCTTGCCATTGACCCAACATTCTATACTGCTCCTTTAAAAGCGCCTGTCACCCTTGACTGGACAAATGAAGTGATCATTGCGCAAGAGTTGACAACGGCTTGCGAAAAGATCAATCCTTATCAAAATTTTGCACCCTTGCCTGGTACAGTAACCCTTGAACCCGCAACAGACTTTTGGCATGAACAACGCACCGATTGGCTCTCAAGCGTGACCAATCAAATCATTATGGGAAAACATCGCGGCAGTACCATACGTAGAACAGAAGTAAGCGATAATTTCATCAACACACACCAAGAACAAATCGACTTTTTAAGACAAATTACCCTTCACTTTAAAATTGAAGGTTTTGGCAGTAGCGAAATCTTGGAAAGTCTTACCTTTGATGGTGTGGATATTTTGCCAGCGAGCCGCCTTGTTGCCGATAGACAAGGCGTCCTTGAGGGCACTTTCACGATTCCACAAAATATTACCGCTGGTACAAAAAATGTCGTGGCACAGGGGAAAGGGGGCACCATTGCAACGGGACTTTTTACCGGACAAGGTCTGATTGATGTGAAAGTGATGCGGCGCACCACAACAGTGAAGATATGGACGCAATTTGACCCACAAGCGCAAGTCTTTACCCCCGATGAAACACGGCAAATCACTGGAATTGACTTTCATCTTTGTAAAATCGGCAATCAGAACCATGATCTGGTGATTGATTTGGTGACAACCGAAAACGGCTATCCTACCGCCGATATTCAAGCACAAAGCTTTTATTCTATGAAGGGCGCAAAGCTAGGTTGGGCTGGGGCACGCTATGATGTCCCCTTGTTAGTCCCTAATGATCGTCTCACTGCTTTTATCATTAAAACCGATGATGCTGATCATGCCATCTCACTAGCAAAGCTTGGAGATTTTGATGCAGAACACCAAAGATTTGTCTCAAGTCACCCTTACGTGACCGGTCCACGCTTTTCTTCTGTTAACGCACAAAGTTGGACAGCCCATCAAGATGAGGCTTTAGCTTTTCGGGTGCTCGCTGCACGCTATAGGCAAACAGAAAAGATTGTCGATTTAGGCACCTTTGACCTTGTAGACTGCTCTGATTTGCAAATACGCGCAGCCATTGAGTTGCCTTCAAGTGAGTGTTCTGTCATCTTTGAAATTGAACGAAACAATGGCACAATTTATCAACTTCTTCCCTTTCAATTGCTCAGTCTTACTGAATATATCAGTGAAAAGGTCAAGCTTCGCGCTATTCTTAAAGGAACCGAGAAACTCTCACCGGTGTTATTTGCCCCTATTCAGTTGATTGCGGGAAAAATCCATAAGGAAGCGACCTATGTCACGCGTGCTTTTGCCTTTGGCGAAAAGGCAAGGTTGACCAGCTATATCAAAACCTTTTTACCGGGTGGTGCAACCTTTTCACTGGAGATGCAACTGGATGATGGTGGCTTCACCCCTTTGAAACTTGACGAAACAGAACAACTCGCTGAACCACTTTGGACAGAACGAAAATTTGTGAGCAGTGACAAAACAGCCAAACAAGCGCGC
>NZ_JBHIQN010000029.1:0-6719 GCF_042196525.1 Bartonella sp. AC62GZZY | reverse complement strand
GTTAGGAAAAAACAACACACTAAAACCCTTAGACTCTAAATGTGTTATCTTTATGTCAAAAAACATAATCAAAAAGATAAGCATTTGGGTCTCAATACAGAGAGCACAAACAAAACAAAAGACTCAAAATATTCACACTCTAAGCAATGATCCTCTACTCTAAGTTCCAAAGAGATCAATAATGCTAAAATGTGTCTTTTTTATGTTTTGGAGGTGTTTTTAAGTTTTTTCATTGGAGAGTTTGTTATGAAAAAATTATATGCCCCACAAGCAGCGAGTGAATTAAAACGTTCTCGTTTTTCTTTGGTTAAAGTTCTTTCGTTGGCTATAGCTGCTACATTCTTATCGAATGTTACGCCTGTTTTTTCAGCAAATCCTGATTTTAGAAACACCTTTCTTGAAGGTGTAAAAAGTGTTGGTATATCTTATCCACAAAGCATTCTCTCTGTTGCTGGTTTGAATGATTCTGAAGACTATGCAAATTTTCTAATCAATTTTTTTTCTGATACGGATGATAATAGTTCCATAATAAATGTTTTGACAGAAGGTAGCCGTTTTGCGCGAGTTGGAAATGTTGGTGATAAAAAAGCGCTACAACTTACAAGAAGTATTCATACGAATTCTATAGATGGTGCAGATTTTTCAAACCCTTCTGGTTTGTTAAGAACAGTATCGACCCAAAGAGCTGCAGCAAAAGGCAATGGTCATCCTCTGGAGCAGGGTTATAGTGCGAGTGCAAAAGGTTATGATGCTATTGCGTTAGGTCCATTGGCGGAAGCAAAACAAGATAGAAGTATTGCTATAGGTTTGTCTTCTTACGCTAATGCTCATAATAGTATTGCGATTGGTTCTGCTCCAGACTTTGCTACTGAAGAGCAAAGAACAACTGCTGGAGATGAAAAAGCAATTGCCATAGGTTTTCAAGCTAGAGCTTTCGGCAAGTTTACAATAGCGTTGGGGGATTCTGCTAGCACTACACAGGAAGATGCGATTGCTATTGGTCATCATGCAAAAGTAGATATACACCAAGGTGTTGCTATAGGAAGTAATTCTGTAGCTGATAGGGCTGATGGTATTTTGGGGTATGCTTCTTTGCAGCAGGGACCGGCAAAAAACACTGAAGTGCAATGGAAAAGTACGCAGGGTGCCGTTAGTTTTGGTAATCCTAGTAAGGGCATAACGCGGCAGATTATAGGTGTAGCAGCTGGTAGTGAACCTACTGATGCAGTAAATGTTATACAGTTAAAAGATTTAGAAAGTGTCGTAAGAAAAGGCGGTTGGAAACTCTCTGTTGGGGGTAAGAATGGTAAAACCGTTATTATGGACAGTACGGTAGATTTTTCCACTGGAAGTACAAATCTTACGATTACAAAAGGTGATAAAGATAATAATGTAAAATTTGATCTATCTAAGGAAATTGCAGTCAATAAAGTAACTGCAGGAAGCAGTACCCTAGACGCAACAGGTTTAGTGATTGCCAATGGTCCGAAAATAACCACCGGTGGTATAGATGTTGGCAGTAAAAAGATAACAGGAGTGGCAACGGGTACTGAAAGCACCGATGCGGTGAATTTTGGACAGCTGAAGGAAATAAAAGAACAGGTAGCAACTAGTAGTTTCGTAAAACAAGATGCACAGACGAAGTTCATAACCATTGGTAAGGATACAGATGGCGATAAAATCACAATTGCCAATAAAGATAATAAAACCAGAATTCTTTCTGGTGTTGCATCTGGCACGAACGACACTGATGCCGTGAATGTTGCGCAGCTAAAAGCTCTAAAAAACTCTATAACTTCAAGTTGGGATCTCTCTGTTGAGGGTGCAGATACGACGAGTGTTAATTCAACTAGTCCAATGGATTTGGCAGCTGGAAGTAGCAACCTAAATATTACAAAAGGCAAAGAGGACAATAAGGTAAAATTTGATTTAGCAAAGGACATCACACTGGAGAGCGTAAAGGCAGGTACAAATACTTTAGACGAAACAGGCTTAATGATTACAGGTGGTCCGAAAATAACAACTAGTGGTATTGATGCTGGCAATAAAGAGCTAAAAGGCGTTAAAGATGGGGCGCTCTCAGTAGGATCGACAGAAGCGGTAAATGGTTCACAACTTTTGGCAACAAATAATGAAATTGCTGATGTAAGAGACAGTATTCTTGTTAAGCAAGAAGAAGGGATGGCGTTAAGTCGCAGTCTCCATGCTGAGGGATCAGGTGTTATCACCATTGGGAAAGGAACTGGTGGCACTGAAATCAGCATTCTGAATAAAGATAATGGGGCAAGGAAAATTTCCGGTCTATTAGGTGGCGATCTCAGTGCAAATTCAGATGAAGCAGTCACTGGTTCTCAGTTGTTTACTACAAATCAAAATGTTACAACTGTAACAAGTGATCTCAAAACAGTATCTGAGAATATAGCCAAATATTTCGGTGGTGGCGCTAAATATGAAAATGGCGCTTGGACTGCTCCTAAATTTACTGTTAAGTCCGTTAAGGATGATGGCGAAACAGAAAACAAAGAATATCCTGATGTAGCGGATGCACTTGCAGGAGTTGGAAGTTCTATCACGAATGTTCAGAATAAATTGACTGAACAGGTTAATAATGTAATTACCAAAGTGGAAAGCGAGAGCTTTGTTCAGCAAGATAAGACAACGAGTCGTCTCACTATTGGAGCTGCAGTAGAAGGCAGTGAAATCAACATAGCTAACAAGACTGGTGCGGATCGGATAATTTCAGGTGTTGGTGAAGCAAAGAACAATAATGACGCTGTTAACAAAAGCCAGCTTGATAGCAATATCAAGAATGTCAATGATAATGTAACAAATAAGTTTAGCGAACTTACTAAAAACATAACGAATATTACTCAGCAAGTTAAAGGTGATGCTTTGTTATGGAATGATGAAGCTAATGCCTTTGTAGCACGTCATGAAAAGAGCAAAGAAGAAAAAGGCAGAGCTGTAGCGACTCAAGATAACAGCAAAATTACGTTTCTTTTAGATGGTGATGTTTCTAAAGATTCAACGGATGCTGTCACGGGTGGACAGCTTTATTCGCTGAACGAACAACTTGCAACCTATTTTGGTGGTAGTGCTGGCTATGATGAGCAAGGACAATGGAAAGCTCCAAGTTTTAAGGTTAAGACAGTTAAGGATGATGGTAAATCTGAAGAGAAAACTTATAGCAATGTGGCGGATGCTTTGGCTGGAGTTGGTACTTCTGTTACGAATGTAAAAAATGAGATCAGCAAAGAGATTACGAATGTAGTGAGTGAAAGCCTTGTCAAGCAGGATAGGATGGGTCTTATTACTATTGGTGCGGAAAGAGGCGGCAATAAAATCAATATTTTAAATCGGGATGGTGATGCTCGAATTCTTTCTGGTGTTAAGGCAGCGCAAAATGGGGACGAGGCAGTCAATAAAGCGCAGCTTGATGCAAGTCTGAAGGATCTTTCCAGCAGCCTTCAGTCAGAAGATTCAGCAGTGGTTCTCTACGATAAAAAAGAAGACGGAATAGTTGACTATAGCAGTGTGACTTTAGGCAAAGGTAAGGATGCAGAACCAGTTGCGCTTCATAATGTAAAAGATGGTGTCATTGGTGAGAGCTCACATGATGCGATTAATGGTAGTCAGATCAATACAATTTCTCAGGATTTAGCTAAGTTTCTTGGTGGTGATGCAAAATTTGTTGGCGGTATGTTTACAGGACCAACCTACAAGTTATCTAAGGTTGATGCAGATGGTAATATAACAGACGGCTCTTTTAAAGATGTTGGTAGTGCATTTACTGGTCTTGATGCAAATATCAAGAATGTGAATGCGCGGATTAAAGAAGTTTCTGAAGGGGTAGCGCAGGATTCTTTGAATTGGAGTAATAAAGCCAATGCCTTTGTAGCACGTCATGAAAAGAGCAAAGAAGAAAAAGGCAGAGCTGTAAGGAGACAGGAAAACAGTAGAATTACGTTTCTTGCAAATGGTGACATTACCTCGAACTCAACAGATGCCATTAATGGTGGACAACTCTATTCGATGAGTAACACTCTTGCGACATATTTAGATAGTGGTGCTGGCTATGATGAGAGTGGACAATGGAAAGCTCCCAATTTTGTTATCAAGAAAGTTGATGCAGCAGGCAAAGAAAGTGAGAAAAGCTATAAGAGTGTAGCGGAAGCCCTTTCTGATATTAGTACTTCTGTCACGAATGTTCATAATGATGTGACTAATGTTGTCAGTGATAGCCTCGTCAAACAGGATGATGGAGATGCTGGTCGTATTACTATTGGCGCCAAAACAGAAGGTACAGAAATCAACATTGCCAATAAAAGTGGTGTGGATCGGATTCTTTCTGGTGTGAAGAAAGCTGTGAATGATAATGAAGCGGTTAACAAAAGTCAGCTTGATGAAAGTTTAGAGAAGCTTTCTAATAGTTTTCAATCTGATGACTCAGCTGTTGTTCATTACGATAAAAAAGATGGTGATAATGGCGGCATTAATTACACGAGTGTGACTCTAGGTAAAGGTAAGGATAAGGCAGCTGTAGGACTCCATAATGTTGCCGATGGTCAGATTGCCAAGGGTTCACATGATGCAATCTCGGGTGGTCAGATTAATAAAATCGGTGAGGATGTAGCTAAGTTTTTAGGTGGTGATGCTGCATTTAAAGAGGGTGTTTTTACCGCTCCGACTTATAAAATCTCTAATGTTTCTGACGATGGTACAGTAACGACTAATTCACATAACGATGTTGGTAGCGCCTTTGCGGGTCTTGATACGAGTGTCAAGAATGTGAACACTCATCTGTCTAATGAGGTCAAAAAGTTTGATGAAAAACTGAGTAATATTACGCAAGCAGTTCAAGGCGATGCATTGTTATGGGGTAAGACTAAAGGTGCGTTTGTAGCGACGCATGGGGACAATAAAGAGAACAGCAAGCTTACATCACTTGCAGATGGCTCTATAGTATCAGGCTCGAGTGATGCGATTACGGGTGGACAGATTTATGATCTGCAAAAACAGTTTGCGACCTATTTTGGTGGAGGAGCAGGTTACGATAAAGATGGACAATGGAAAGCTCCAAGTTTTGTGATCAAGAAAGTTGATGCAGAAGGTAAAGAAAGTGAGGAAAGCTATAAGAGTGTAGCGGAAGCATTTGCTGGAGTTGCGAGTTCTATCACGAATGTTCATAATGATGTGACCAATGTAGTTAGTGATAGCCTTGCGAAGCAGGATGAAAAGACAAAAGTTATCACTATTGGTAAAGAAGTAGAAGGCAGTGAAGTCAACATAGCCAACAAGACTGGTACGGATCGGACACTTTCAGGTGTTGGTGAAGCAACAAAGGATAATGAAGCTGTTAACAAAGGTCAGCTTGATAAAAGATTAGAGAAGCTTTCTAATAGTCTTCAGTCTGATGATTCAGCTGTTGTTCACTACGATAAAAAAGAGGGTGAGAATGGCGGCATTGATTACACGAGTGTGACTTTAGGTAAAGGTAAGGGTGCAGGACCAGTTGCACTTCATAATGTCAAAGATGGTGTCATTGGTGAGAGTTCACATGATGCGATTAATGGTAGTCAGATCAACACGATTTCTCAGAATGTAGCTAAATTCCTTGGTGGCGATGCAAAATTTGTTGAGGGTACGTTTACAGGACCAACCTACAAGTTATCCAAGGTTGATACAGCTGGTAATATAACAAATGGCTCTTTTAATGATGTTGGGAGTGCTTTTGCCGGTCTTGATGAGAATATCAAGAATGTGAATGCACGGATTAAAGAAGTTTCTGAAGGAGTAGCGCAAGATTCTTTGTTATGGAATGATGAAGCCAATGCCTTTGTAGCACGTCATGAGAAGAAGCAAGAAGAACAAGGCAGAGCTTTAAGGACACAAGAAAACAGTAGAATTACGTTTCTAGCAAATGGTGAGATTAGCGCTAAATCAACAGATGCTGTTACGGGTAATCAGCTTTTTGAAACGAATGATAAGGTTGTTACTTATTTAGGAGGCAATGCAGCTTTTAATAATGGTGCGTTTACAGGGCCGACCTATAGTTTATCGGAGATTGATAAAGATGGTAAGATAACAGCCAAACCTTTTACCAATGTTGGTTCAGCTTTTGAAGGACTTGATACAAATATCAAGAATGTCAATCAGAGGATTAAGGAAGTTTCTGAAGGAGTCGCACAGGATTCTTTGAATTGGAATAATGAAGCCAATGCATTTGTGGCTAAGCATGGAACGGAAGGAAACAATAGCAAATTGAAGTTTCTTTTAGATGGAGAAATTTCTAAAGGTTCAACAGAAGCGATCACTGGCAACCAACTTTATTCAATGAATCAAGCAGTTGCGACGTATTTGGGTGGAGGTGCTGGCTATGAAAATGGAAAATGGGTTGCACCCACATTCAAGCTTGAAACTGTCAATTCTGATGGTAGTGCTGGTGAGGAAAAGGTTTACAATAGTGTAGCGGAAGCACTTGCAGGTGTTGCAAGTTCTATTACGAATGTTCACAATGATGTGACCAATGTAGTCAGTGATAGCCTTGCCAAGCAGGATGATAATACGAAGGTTATCACTATTGGTAAAGAAGTAGAAGGTACAGAACTCAATATTGCCAACAGTAAGAAAGAAGACCGGACCCTTTCAGGTGTTAAGGCGGCAGAGAATGACAATGAAGCAGTTAATAAAGCGCAGCTTGATGCAAGTCTGAAGGATCT
>NZ_JBHIQN010000028.1:0-7131 GCF_042196525.1 Bartonella sp. AC62GZZY | reverse complement strand
ATGCTTTAAAACGTCTACCTTTAAAGCAAATATATAAAAAGCTGCACTATGCGTGCAGCTTTTTTGCAAAATTTTCTTGATTTTTCATGCTTTTCAACACAACAAGAATTTTCGAAATCTACGTGAATCTTTTATAATCGTGAGAGACAAGATTCAAAATAAAAGATTTTTTTCAATAATTCTATTTTTTTATGTTTTTCCTTTAAAAAACTTCTTAAATGAAGTGTTGACTCCATCGATTATATATATGCCGTTACAGCATAACAAATATGCGGCTATTGCTCTATTTTTTCCATTCAAGCCAAACAAATTTCGCAGAAAAATATTCCTCTACGATCAACAACTTTTCTCAATATGGAAACCATTTTACATCTCATGTAAGAGGGAGCATTATGCGGTTAACATTTCATCCACACACAATATGAGAGAATAAGTTGAATTCTCTGATACAAAGGGAATACTAACCTACCCAATTATCTATTCTCAACAAAGCAACACTCTCACCACTTCAATACCAGTATTTTAGTTTGAGGATATGAATACATATTTACATTCTAGATTAAATGTATCAAATAAATAATGAACATAAAATCTATCAATAAACAATGGCTTAACTTTACATGCTTCAAACAAAGGACAAAATTCTATAATCATGCGTTATTAATTCTTTTGTAAATATTTTTATCAGATATCAAAAATCGTACCATTGCTTTCAATACAAGAAACCGACATAAAAAATTTCATATTGAATTACCAAAATAGTCTTTTACAAATTGCGATATTATAGCAAAAACTTCATTGGCTAATTATATGAAAAAATAAAATAGAAAATGCACTTTAATAAATATAAAGCAAATCGTTTTATAAAAGAATATGTAAAAAACCATAAATCACCTTATGATCATGTATTTGTGATTCAGATATTGAGTTCAGTTTTGCACAATCGTTTGAAAAAAAACGATGAGATTAAAGTTTATGCGCAACTGCCTAAATGGTTTAAAATTGATACACCTCTTGGATCATATACTCCCAATTAGGCTGTATTATTCGAGCAAGATGGGCAAGAAAAACTGTATTTTGTTGTGGAAAGCAAAGGAAGTATTTTCGAAGACATCTTGCGCGATCTGGAAAAAGCAAAACTCTATTGCGGTCATGAACATTTCAAAGCTTTAGAAGAAAATACCCAATATATTGTTTCTGATAATTATGAAACTTTTATCAATCAAGCAATTTAAAAAGATACCATAACAACTTGAAAAAATGTTTGGGTTATGGAAACAACCCTCCCTTGTTGTTTATAAAATGCAACTTTTTCCTACTCTATAATTTTCAAACTCTTCCTTATAACCGATTTTAATTTTTATTAAACAATCAAGAGATTGTCGAACATTTTTCAGAAAGGGCAGCATATTTAATAAAAGAAAATTATAAACTATTGAAAATACATTTGACACCCAAATAATCATTTAATCATAAAAAATGATATATAAACAAACATTGGATTTTTAAGTCAATAATTTGATTTATAAAGATTTTAACATTTTCCATGTTAAATAATAAATGCAAATGGAGCAGGCATGCACGTCTAGGTTCTGCTTTTGCTCTCATACAGATTGAATTGACAGCGAATAGACTCCTCGATAAACTCATTGACATCAGCTTAACTGATGGCTTAATTCTAGAGAAAAAGGCGGGTTATACACAAGGGGACCATCAGCACTTCCAATCACATTCATTCCAATATCAAAATTGCAGATATCACAAATGCGTGTTCATTCTTAGAGCTCTGTAATTTATGACGCAGGCCCCATATCTAAAATAATATCTGTAGGGAGCATGATCATGCAAAAGGTAGATTCCTATACCAAATCAGAAAAATATGTCATATATACCGTCATTATTTCCAGCATACTTCCTCTACTAGACGGGAGCATTGTCAATGTCATCCTTCCTGACCTTGCACGTTATTTTTCCGTGGAAGGAAATAATATACAATGGGTTGTCACGTCCTATTTTCTAGCCACCGTTCCAGGGCTGCTGATGTCCGCTTTTGTGCAAGGAAGAATAGGTATAAAAAGAACTTGGCTCCTTGCAAGCTTCATTTTTATGCTTGGCTCACTGGGGGTAGGATTAAGCTATAATTTTCCAACCATTATATCTGCCCGTATTATTCAAGGGTTCGGGACAGGCCTTTTGCTGCCCCTTAGCCAAACCATTATTGCGTTACAATTTGGGCAGACACGAGTGCGCCAAGCCATGGGCACCATAGCCGTACCAACGGTTTTTGCTCCTGCCTTTGGACCGCTGGTAGGAGCTTCATTTGCTCAGTATGTGTCTTGGCGTTTGTTGTTTTTTATCAATATTCCGCTTATTTTATTGGCACTCGCCCTTGGAGCAAAACATTTAAAGAGCAACGAAATAGCAAAAACAAAATTTAACTTATTTGCATTTTTAGCATTTTCTATATCGCTTCTCTCGTTTTTTTACCTCACAGAAGCCAGAAATATAAATAACCACAACGCCCTCTTTATCCTAGCACTTATAGCAGTGATATCTCTCATATTATTCATTGTTTCTAATCAGAAAGCAAAAAACAAATTAATCGTCTTTAGCGGATTTAAAAATGCGCGCTATACATTGCTCATGATCATGGGGCTTGTTGCTTCATTTCTTTTTTATAGTTTCCTCGTTTATTTCCCACTAGCCATTGCCATGGAACAAGCCCATGAAAATAGCCTTCTCATCATCGGTGCAGTCCTAGCTCTGCAAGGAGTGGGTGCATGGATTGGAAGGAAATTTATTTACCAAAAGTGGAAAGAAAAATCTCCCTTTTTCATGATAGGAATTGGTTTGGTGATATCAAGCTTTGGGTTATTATGCTTCGGCTATAATATAAGCATGGATGGACTTGGATTCTTGCTAAGAGGCGTAGGGCTTGGCATCGCCACCATTGTATGTTTGTCTGCTCCCATCCAATATGTCAACCGTTTATACGTCAAAGATACAGCCGTTATCACACGCATATTACAGCAAATAGGTGGAGCCTTAGGGGGTGTATTTGCTGGCTTTCTGCTACATTCGTTAACAGAGCAACGCCTTTCCTTAAGTCAAACATATCTCATATTCTTCCTCTTCTCTATCGCTGCATTTTTACTGTTTTGCCTAGCCCTCTTCTTATCGCCTCAAGAGAAAAATTCCGATTTATGATATGCTTTTGTATGAACGCCCTATCAATAACATTTGCAACGGTGTATAAAATTATACAGCCTTTACCACTGTTAAGGAATACCAATGCGCTAGAACCTTTGCCCCAGCCTTCATCATTCTATAAAAGAGCGTTAAACCGACAAGCTCCTTAAACTCTGAAATCGGACACCTCTAGTAGCATACATGTTGTTTGTAATTTTATGATTTTTTTGATGCTATGAGACACCTCTAAAAACCTATTGAAATATGCGATTTTCTGAATAGTATCTTTGGAGGTGTCCACAGAGGACAACATGATTTTCTATCCAAGATCCCATCACTAACAAACGCCCCTACAACACCAGTATAGAATACGCCGCCCAGCCCCCAATGCTGATCATTTTTCACGACGCATCGCGGTGTGGAAAATCGCACCGCACTTTCAAACCAAGTTATTTCATTCACCCTATATCACACTTCTTTGATCACTATGGTTTGGTAATTGCAACGGGATTAAGTGAATAAAGCAACAAAAACAGCTGGTAAAACAGCATCTTCTCTCTATTTTGTTGTTAACTGTTATAACAAATCTCCCCCGCTTTAAGAACAAAGGCTTTCCTCTTTGAGGGAGAAGTTTTTAAAACATTGAAAATCGTAATATACAATGACATACGGGAAACCATCTTTAAAAAAATTGTTTTTTTGATTTTTACAGTGTGCTTTTAGATTTCCCTACCTTTAAATTTTTCTTGTAAGTTTTACGGCAAAAAAAGCTTTTCAGAGCTTTTTTACACCTAATTTCATTGCTTAAAGCTCCCTTACAGAGACGATAACTGTTTATATTTCTTCTTTAGCAAGTATGCAAGATTAACAGCGGATATCATAAAATAGCATTTTTAGTGAAAGCAATAAACTTGACGAGATAAACGAGATTGCTAAACTTCTCTCTTGTCCCACTTGAGCTCTTTACTGGTTATGCGAATAAAGCGCCCCATCTGCTCTTTTTGACAAGCAAAGAACACACGCAACATTTTTTTCTAACATACTATTGTTGAAATTCTTGTCACAAAACCTTCCGTTCAGGGATTATGCGCATTGCCTGCTTCCTTCTCTCCAATAAACAATCTGCCAATAAAGAATGCTATTGCAGTTACGATAATACAAAATTATACTTCTGTTCTCATTCTATATTTTTCGAATTATCACACATTATTCACCCCCCCTTCACTGCTTCACTGCTATAACAATGAAAGGAGAAAAAAATTAAAACACAATATGGCATTTCCCTTTCAAAAATCTTATATAAGCCACAAAATTGTTGCGCGACTTTCTATGCAAGGTCAAGCCAATAAAATCATACTCTAAAAACCACTCCACACACCACTTTTTGATATTATAAAGCCATAAAATGCAATTATCATCCCCGCAAAAAATATCTCAAAAAAACAAAATTCCTCCTGCAACAATTAGGATACTCTCTCAAATATTACCAAAGTACTATTGGCCAGAGAATTTGGATGCCTTATTTTTTTATACACCATCTGCTCCTCATGAGAAGCTAAATGATAGTAGCTATGTCAAGATTAAGAAACGACTAGATACAATCAATGTGGAATGCAATGAACCGCTTGAAGTCCTTGGTAATTTGCTTGGGGATTTTTTGGACAGCGAGTGTCATAAGTTAGTCAGATTCATATTTCAAGATATATCAGAAGATCAAATGCTACAAGAGCTTAAAGAAGATCAACGTAAAGTTTTAGAAACGTTAAAGAAAGATGGATTGGAATATCAGCGTGGAGGATATATTATCAAGAATGAGGTGACCTTCACACAAGAATTGCAAAAAGCTGGTCTCCTCTCGATGGAAGAGCTAAAAAAACTTATTGCAGAGAAAGAACTTTCAGCAGTAGAAATCGAAATAAATAGGGCATTAGAAAATATAGAAAAAGATCCAAGGGAGGCAGTTTTATTTGCAGCAAATCTGTTGGAAGCCTCTTGCAAAGCTTATCTCGACCACCATTCTATCCTATACGAAGAAAATGCCCATAATAAGCTGTACGCTTTATGGAAAGAAGTCGCTAAGAAGGCTAAGATTCATACTGACGATATAAAGCAAAAAAACTTAAAAAATCAAGATCTAGATAAAAATGACTTAAGAATGATCGCAACCGGTCTATCCAGAATCGTTAGTGGTACTATGAATTTAAGAAACAAGAAAAGTGCAGCGCATGGCCGCTCAGAAAAGGATTTTGAACTAATCAATCTTAAGCCTCGCCATGCGCGTTTAACTTTTAATGCCGCCCATTCTCTCTCAATTTATATCTTAGAGCTCATGGATCAGCCATAATTAAAAAACTTTAGAAAAAACATATCACAACTACCAGCATTTTCTCATGCCATTTTTAATGCCTAAAAAGCATTAAAGGGGGGCTGCTGCTACCCTACAAAACCAAATATTTTTATAGCATGACAACATGAGTAGTCACAGCACCCTATGGTTCTCCTCTTCCCCACTTTTCTAGGCTCCGCTTCTAAAGTCCATGAGCAATTTCTGTAAATGCAAAAGACGCCCTTAAAGACAGCGAATGAGGATGGTGCGAAAGTATTGCCTTGATTATTTTTTTAAGAACAAACTAGCTGGTCTACTATTTTTGGAAAGCTCTCGTGAAGAAATATTATGATAGAGAAGCTAGTCGTTATGATAAAAATACAGTTCTGACTCTGTAAAGAGAGAAAATCTGAGTTTAGATTTAATCCCTGAAAAGCCTTTATGCGCGTAAATTAGATACCTATACGTTCTTCTCCTACCCTACATAATTTTATAATAAGATAGCTCGTATAAAAAATAGCACTATTCTTACTACTATAGCCAAGATTAATGGTGACATTAATGATCTTTATGATCACATTCAAGTCAATTCAAGTTCTAAAAATGATGAATTAATTGTCTCTGTTTTTTATCCTGAAGATGCACCATTACTTGAGCACGCCACAGGTGATGTTGTTCATATTGCATATGATCAATCATGCGATTGTGGCTATCATGGCCATACCTTACACCTGAAAGGAAGAACACCAACTTTTTATAATATTATGGGAACTTCAATTTCTGTACACGATTTTACAAATGTCTTAAATCTTCAAGGTTGCACTCTTTTGGCTACAGATATTCAACTCATTATAGTCAATCAATTTGAGAACGATGTTGGCGTTTTATTGTTTATTGATTCACGTTACGATATTGAAAGAAATGTCCTTTTCTCATCGCTCTCATCCTCTTATCTGATAAAAGACATTATCAATCAATACAATTTTTCCATGTTTGCTTTATGCAGAAATCTCAATTTATTCGCTCCTCAAGCTCAGAAAAAATAAAATCCTTTTTTCAAACGTCTGAATATCCTATAGAGCTTGATGGTGATTTAGTATAAATTAAATAAGATAAGATTATAAACTTCATCGATAAGTTCTTCATTATCACTGGAACCTTATACGTTTTTTTCCTTGCTCTTAGAGCAATAAGCTCTTTCCATAAAAGATTTTGCATAAGCTAACACACGACCTTTAAAGTAATTTTCACAAAAGTGTATTTAAGGTAGGGTAAGACATCATCCGATTTGTACCTCGTTGTACTGAGGCTAGAGATACTAGCTTTGGAACGGTGTGGAATAAGAAGCACATGAGATACAAGAACGCCCTTATTTTTTCTAGTAGACATATAATTTTGTGCTCTGAAGATTATCCAATCTTCTCTTTAAGACTTAAGAGCCCCCTCCCCTCGGTATAGCCTTCTCTATAGCTTATAAAACCCAATATTCCTATAACGGGATAAAATTTAGTGATCACGTACTCTATGGCCTTCCCCTTGCCACTGCCAGTTTCCGTTCAAACATCAAGACCAATGGCTGCAAAAGCAAAAAGCTGCCCCTTTTTTTCTCACGGCAT
>NZ_JBHIQN010000027.1:0-7683 GCF_042196525.1 Bartonella sp. AC62GZZY | reverse complement strand
TTTAAAACTCTTTGAAAAAAAATGAATTGGTACAAAACCTAGTGGCAAAATATACAAAACCTGCTGGCAAGCTACAGTCATATAAAATCAAAAAGTTATAGCGCCATAAAAGTGCTGTGGCGGAGGGGGTGGGAGCGTTATATTTATATAAAATCAATAAGTTATATAAAAGTTCGGGAGTTTTGATTCCGTTGATTATTTTAACTTATTTTATGTCTATCCCGAACCTTTTTGTAGCTTTTTGATTGCTTCTATTGCAAGTCGTTTTCTATCAGCTGTTTTGGTATAAAGGGATGCCATTTTATCTTCTGTCCAGCCAAAAAGCGCTTTCATTTGCGAAACTGTCGCACCAGCATTGGCTGCACGTGTTGCTGCTAATTTTCGCAATCCGTGCGCTGATTTTTTAATACCCGCCGCATTACATGCTTCACGAAAGAGGTTGCCAAAACTTTCTTTGACAAGCTTATTTCCACCTTTACCACAAATAAATGTTTCATTACCTATGGGACCAATTTTAAGGGTTTCCTCTAGTTCTGGTAAAATAGGAAGAAAAACATCTGTTTTAAATTGGCTCTTTTCTGTTTTGAGATAAATGATATTATCTTTGACGTCTTTCCAGCCGATACGAACGGCATCACCACGACGCAAGCCTGTATAAAGAAGAACATCAATCCAGACGCGTTCATGTGTACCATGTGACCAACGGTGATAATATTTGTCTATGTCCTCTTCTAGCCATGGCAGTAATCCCTCACTGTTTAAAGATTTTGGTGCTTTTATATTAAAGGCAGGATTTCTATTTAAAAGGGCATTATCAACCGCCCAATTAAAGAGACCGTTTAAAGAGGTCAAAAAATGTTTTGCAGCCGCGGGGGTCTCTCGCCTTCTGTCTACGGCTTCAAGCATGTGTTGTTTGTTTATGCTTTTATATGCACGATTACCGATATGTTTAGAAACATTATTCAGAATTCGATATTTAACTTTTTTAGTAGATTCTGATTGATTATGCCATTGCATGCTTTGTAAATACTGATGCAACAACCAATCGAAAGACCCTTCTGTGAGTCTGGTACGCCTCTTTGTTTTGGAGGAGCCATTTTGAGCTTGCTTAAGAGCAAGCGTATAATTATCGACAAACTCTTGCGTTCCATAGGTTCCTTCAATCCGAAACCGTGGTCCATGACCAATACGTACATACCATATGATTTTACCATGGCGTGTGCGTTCACGAACAAGATGCGGTGGACGGCGTTTTGGCATGGCTAAAACTTTATACCGTCAACAGAGGGACACGATTTGCTGGTATCGTAGTCTTTTTGTTCATTTTCAAGCGGTGGAAAATCGACAATGCTATAAGTATTATCTATCGTTCTGGGTGTTACGATTTTATTGATATGAATTAATAATTCACCAGTAGGCTTGATTTCTACAACCTCTGCTCCTTGTTTTTTAGCTTCTCGTAAAGCACGTGCAATGGCTGGTTGTGTTATAGTAGGTTGGCGGTGTGCCATATCTGTTCCCCTTCATTTTAGATGCAATTCCCCCGTGGCGTGAATCACGCATGTGTTAAAAGTTGTTAGTAAATGGGTGGGGGTGCTGGGAGGAGAGAGCACCCCCATAGGTTTAAGCAGCTTTTGCCAAAATCTTTTGCATCTCTTGTTCTATTTCCCCTAAAAAGATTTCGACCGCTTTATTGATCTCTTCAATGTGTTTCTCATCACGATTGACGCGTTTGATTTTCATTCTCAAACCAGTAGATTTGCCTACAAAGTTTGGATTATAGCTCATGAAATCACACCATTTGCGTCCAGTGCATGCCATTTGGAATTGCATCTGTGCGATATATTCAGGCTTGATTTCGTCATAAATAAAAAAACGAAGATGGGTTGTTGATTGTGGACATTTGACTTCGATTAAACCGTCCTCTCCAATGAACCCATCAGGACTAGCCCCCGCCATTTCCATTTTGGGGTGTGGGATAAACCCGCATCTTGTGACTTCTGCGTCATAAATGAATTCATATTCTCTCAAGGCATTCTCTTCATGTTCAATGCCCCATTGCATAGCAGGTGTTGTATAAGATTGGCTTATTTCCTCTATTAAGCGTTCTGTCATGAGTTTCGTTTTGTAGTCTTCATATTTGCTTGTAGGCAAACCTTTTGCTGTCTTACTGAGTACGTTGTAAACGTTTGAAGCAGTGACTTTTCCTAAGCGCGCTTGAAACCATTCTGCTGTTCTTTGTTCCATCTCACACCGCCGTTTGTTGTTGAGTTGGTGCATATTCAATATCTTGTATAGGTGCATCTAATTGCTCTTGTTGTGCTTTATTCATTTGCTTTCGTTGCTTTTTTTTCAAAGAAAACAAAGCGTTTTGTGCTTGTTTATAAGACATATCTTTTAGATTTTTTACTCCTATGAAAGAGAGAAGCCTACTTTCTTCAGATTGTGTTTTTTTAATTAATTCTTTGATTTCATTCATCTGTTCAGGAGAGATACCCGCAAGAAGTGTTATTCCATCTGTATCGTCTTCTTTTCTTGCAACATTAAGAAGCATGCCTAAGAGATATCTACGTGCGTAGCTTATAGTAGAACCAACCGCTTGTGTGTTATTTTTGCTTCCTGTAGCATCAATGGGAAATGTTCCTTGTGTTGATATTTCATTGCCCGATATATGCTTTAAAGTCATTTCTACAGTTATGTCATTTGAACTCTGGTCTTTGATACGAGAGAACAAGGCAAAGTGATGTTTTGAAAGAGGTTCTTTAATAGCATCAATATATTTATCAAGCGTTGTATAGAGGCTTTTAGTATGTGTATTAATGGCGTTTTGTTCGATATCTTTGTATTCCATTTGCATAGCAGAAAGATCACGGACAAAGTTTTGGCGCTCTTGTCGTTCTATCTCCTTTTCTCGCAATTCGAGAAGGCTCTTGAGACGGTCCAGATCAACATCATCTTTTAAAGCTCTTTCTAAAATAAGTTCCATAGCTGTAGGTTTGATTTCACAATCGTTTGTTTTATTTACTTCTGTTAGGCTAGTGTTTTGTTTACTCATCTTAATTTCCTCCATTGGAGCGCAATTCACCCGTGGCGTGAATCACGCTTGTGTTAAAATCTTTGTTTTTTGTTGCTAGAAACGGCTTATGTAGCTTATATCGCTTGCTGAATAGTCACTTTCGTAGATGATTGAATTGCGTCCACGAATTTCAAGATCACCAGAAATATTTACATTATCGAAAATATATACTCCATCTAGAATTTTCATATTTCCGGAAATGTGTGCTTTATCACTTATATAAGCATTTCCATAGACACGGGCATTGCCATAAACATGGCCCAAAACTCGAGCCTCACCATAAATTTGTGCATTGCCGTAAACTTGTGCATCATATTCAACATATGCTCCACCGCAAACTTTTGCATTTTCATAAACACGCGCCCTTCCTGTAATTTCTGCGCATTCAAATACTTGTGCATTGCCGAAAATCTTAGCGTCACCATAAACCATAGCTTTATGCCAAACCCAACAATCGCCTTCATGCGATAGGTTGTCTTCTTTTTGTATATAGCCGCCTAAGTAACCTTTTTTAATATTTCTAAAATCTCTTAATGCACGTATGCGATAAAGTTTTTTACTTTTATCGGTTCTTGCATCATAAAATTCTTTTATTTCATCAGTAAGTTCGTATTTTTTCATCTGTTTTTTTTCTCTAGTTGAGATTCTTTTATCGTCATCAATCCAATCGTTCCAACATACACATGCATCACCGTAAATTTCTGCATGACCGTAAACATGCGCATCACCGTAAACATGCGCATTGCCGTAAACACGCGCCCTATCGTAAATGTATGGCTCTTCGTAAACTTGTGCATTGCCATAAACTTCTGCATTATCAAAAACGCTAGGTTCACCGCAAATATATGCATCACCGTAAATTTCTGCATGACCGTAAATGCATGGTTCATCGAAAACTTCTGCTTTGCCATAAATACGAGAATTGCCGTAAACATGTGCATAACCGTAAACTTGTGCATTTTCGTAAACCTTAGCATCACCAAAAACCTTGGCATAACCATAGACTTTTGCATAATCCCCAATCCAGCAATTGCCATCATGACTTAGATTGTCTTCTTTTTGTATAAAACCGCCTAGGTCATCTGCTTTAACATCATCAAAATCCCTTAAAGCACGAATACGGTGAAGGGTTTTGCCATCAAACTCAATTGTTTCATCAGTCAGTTTGTATTTCTTTTCCATGGTTTTTGCCCCTACCTTAAGATAGCATCACTTCCATAAAATGCTGTTTTGCCAGCTACTATGGCATTACCACCAACTTTTGCGTTATTATAGACTTCGGCATCTTCATAAACCTTGGCGTTTTCATAGACATATGCATTTTCATAAACCCACGCCTCATCACCAACCCAACAATTGTCATCATGGCTAAGATTTCTTTCAGTCTCTACAAAGCCACCAAGATCACCTTTTTTAATATCTCCGAAATTCTTTAATGCACGTATGCGGTAGAGAGTTTTTCCATCAACTTTAATTGTCTCATCAGTCAGTTCATATTTCTTTTTTATCATAATAACCTCCTCTTAATGCATGCTTTGTCTTTTAAGCTCTTGAGACAGCAGCCCCATACCTTTTGTGGTGATTTTTGCGCAAGGAATGACCTTTTCTATTCCATTTGCGGTTTGAAGTGTGATAGTTGGACAATCCATAAGTTGCTTTTGGATTTTGTCTTGATAAGGTAGCAAATTTCCACCTGCTGCTCGTCTGTAAACCCAACCTTTTTGCTGTAAGAATTGAATGAACTGTTTTGGTTGCATCTCAAGTATTTTAGCGGCTTCTGTAAGACCGAAGAGTCCATCATGGCGCTGTAAGCTTTCAAGAGCCATGGCTTTTGGTGTTAAATCTTCAATGATGGTGTCTTTTTGATCTATTTGACCTTGTAGGTAATTCAAAAAGCCAATCATAGCCTTTGGACTTGAGTAATCGATTTGTGGTGTAACAACTTGCTTTGCACGCCGCTCGCATTCAATAAAATATTGACGGGCTTGTTTTCCTTTTTCATTACGCTCTACCATGGCGAGCTCTTTTGCCATGTCTAATGTGAGGTGATAGTCTATAGCTGTAACAGCTCTAGATTTTGCGCTCCCCAATTTTGGGGACCGCAAATCTTGTGTTTTTATGAAATCATTTCCCTCTTCAAATTCATATTGATGAATACGGTCCTTAATCCAAGTAGAGAAATCTTTCCCAATTTCCAAAAACGCATGTAACTCACGAGCGTTGACCGTTTGAACGGTTTCGTGTTTGATTGTATTGTGCTGGATAGCAATAGGCTTTTCCATTACGAACCTCATATTGATGGGATTGATGAATGAAAGGGGGCGCTTTTAAATGCGCCCTTAAGAATTTTTAAAGCACATCACAAGGACGCAAACGGTGTTGTTGTTCGTAGGTCCCGTAGACCTCATCATTATATTTTTCTTCTGCTAACTCAGATAAAAGATCATGGTAAGCATTACTTTCACGTACAAAGTAATGAACCTCACTATCCTCATGGAGATGTTCAATATTTGCTTCTACATATGCGTCTGCAATCTCTTCAGAGATATCTTCACAATTATTCTCAGAAGGATTTATACGAAAGATTTGGATTGCATCATCTACCTCAGCAACAATGCTTAGAATTTGGCTTGCATCAAGTGGTCCAGACTCTGCAATGTTTTGATTATCATCGTAGGAAACTAATAAAATTTCATTGGAATTAATAAGAATTGGCTTATCCATAATTTTTCCTCCCTAACGCCTCTTGGCGATTGTTTGTGCGTGGTTTATGGATACCAATGTAGCGATTTTAAAAACAAAGTCAACAAAAAATGTAGCGATTTTAAAAATTTTTTAAAAGTAATAAACTAAAGGCTTGCTTGAAGAAAAGTATAAAAATATTAACTCATATTCTGGCTGGCTTAATCCAGTCGATAGGTGCACACCATTCTAATTCTACATCTACGATATCAGCATATTTTCCATTTATACTGGATAAAACCCATTTCCCTTTTTCTTTCCCTAGACGTAATACTTTGATGTAAACTTTTCCACATTTAGTTTTTATGATGGCGCGGTTGTTAATAAGATCCTCTGGTGGCAAATGATAGGAATAAAAAAGAAGGCTTCCTTCTTCAATGGCTGGAAACATAGAATCACCTACCACGCGAACAGCAACAGTTCCTTTAGGAGCAGATGGCGGGGCT
The DNA here is from genome assembly GCF_042196525.1 of Bartonella sp. AC62GZZY. Taxonomy (NCBI): domain Bacteria; kingdom Pseudomonadati; phylum Pseudomonadota; class Alphaproteobacteria; order Hyphomicrobiales; family Bartonellaceae; genus Bartonella; species Bartonella sp. AC62GZZY. Next base: position 1,419 of record NZ_JBHIQN010000027.1, on the reverse strand, counting down.
TCTACTTCTTCTAGACAACCAGAATCTATTGCGATTATTTCTCCTCCGGCTCCTACAGATCCAATCAAAGGAACTAAGTGATTAGTAGGAATAGAAGCACCTGTAAGCTTTGATATTTCTAATAATTCTCGAGCAGAAATATCTCTTGTTCCTTTTAGCATTTTATTGACGGCAGCACGATCTATCGAGCGACCTAAAGAAGCGGTTAGCTGTCTTGAAAGCTCTGATTGGCTTAATCCAGCTTCAGATAAGGCATTTTGCAACCATTGTGAGATACTTATTGTCATATCTTTATTGTAGGTACGTTGTATACAATCGTCATTTTCTAATTTAGCAACATGTGGTTTCATTATTAATTTTCCTTCTTGACATTGTTTTTATAATCGCTACATAATGTGCTATGAAACAATTTTCGGAAATAATAAATCTATTAGGTGGGGTTCGTAGGGTATCTCAGTTGCTTGGGGTGCATAGAACACGCGTATATGTCTGGCTCCGTCCTATATCAAAAGGTGGAACTGGTGGGAGAATTCCAACAAAACATATCCCAATTCTTTTGAATGAAGCCAAAAGAATTGGAGCACCGATTAAGGCAGAAGACTTTTTCTCGTTTTTTTATAGGACGCAATCATGTGATTCTAAATTATCTTCACAATCTGCTTTTACTGCTGCTTCTACAGATAATAATGAACAGCAACAGCACCCTTCACAGGTTTAAAGAGAAAGATCAGAGATGATAGATGTCCCACATATCACTATAAGTAAGGTCAAGTTGATTAATCTTGTTAATAAGATTGGACGTGAAGATATATATTATGGTGTTCGCTCGCCTAATCAGACATGTGAAAGTTGCATAGATCCCTCATCAACAGGTTATCTTGTCTATATACTGCAAAATATTTTTGCGCGTGATGATAGAAATTATTTTCCGTTATTGCCATACGATGATTTTAATCAATGGTTTTCATCTGCCTTTACGCAAGCTTTTACAACTTGGTTTGATAATTATTTTTCTCAAGATTTGTCATCTTTTCATCGCCTAAATGAGCTACTTTTGTTTACAGCTTTAGTCGAAAGTAATCTTGGCTTCTTAAGGGATGACCTCATCAAAAAAAGAGAAGAAGAAATCAAATTAATAAATGATGCGTGTAGTGTGCGTCTGAATTGAGTTAATCCACTTTTTTAAAGTCTATGAGGTCGGTTTGTGTTGTTACAGTCATTTTTTCAAGACAAGCAGTCACAACACGCTCTGTCATAGCACACATATAAATACGCAACAGCAAGGGGGATTATGATCACTAATGCACAAACCATTCTCTGTCTTGATCTAGGCACTAAGACTGGCTGGGCGCTTCGTGATGCAGATGGTTTTATCACAAGTGATACAGAACATTTTCAATCACGCCGTTTTGAAGGCGG
>NZ_JBHIQN010000026.1:0-7813 GCF_042196525.1 Bartonella sp. AC62GZZY | reverse complement strand
TACCAGCCTTGGCACTCTCCGAGAGCTTTTCCTGTGTAAAAAAACTCTTCAACCATTGCCAAAAGTTGGAAAAGCTTTGTTTAACGCCCTCCCACAAACCTTCAAAGCTTTGAACAACAGAGGAAAGTCCTTGTTTAAACTTTTGCCAAGTTTGAGAGAAATCAAAAGCAGCAGCAATGATATTTTTCCATTTGGTGATGGTGGTAGTATCAGCACCAAAAAAACGCATAACGGCTTCAAAGGCTTGCCCCCAAGCCCGAGATACCCCCCGTGCAAAACCTTTGACAAAAGAAGAAAAACGGTCCCAGTATTTCCACAAAGCAAAACCAGCAGCAAGGACGACCGCCACAACAGCAGCAACGACAGCCCCTATTGGAGTAAAAACAGCTCCCACAACAGAGGCAATACCTGCCCCAACCACTTCGATCACTGTCCCCATCCAACCAAAAGAGGCAGCAAATGCACTTCCTGAGATCATAACTCCGCGAAATGCAGCAACCAGCAGAGTCATGGATCGCAAGAAGAAAAATTGTACAGCATCACAAAACATCAATTGTTTGAATGCTATAAATAAAAAATTGATCAAAACAAAAAACTCTTCTTATGAAAAAGAAAAGAGTTGCCCATGAATAGATATTATAAACTCTAACAAAGGGCATAACTTGATAATTATACCGCAACAAACTAATAGAAACAGCCTTCTTGATAATTCTGGACAACATGTGCTAGCAAATTATGAACACACCCTTGACAAACTCCCCTTTGCTTCAAGGATGAAAGCCTAAAAGGAAAAATAGAATAACAAACCATTATTCCGCTTTGTATTAAAGCTCCGTTCACATTAAACCATTGCACTTATAGCGTATAACCTGAAATCTCAGCAGCTTTGAAAAAAATATGTCTGATTTTTTATTCTATTTTTAAGTAACACTCAGATACTCTCATTACTCTTCAAATCCGCACATATAATACGTTTTTTCCCTCATGCTTTAAGACAAAGAAACAAATTCTATTATAACTTACTGCAACTTGCCGAAAATTGGGTGTCTTTCCCTATAACACCAAGATCTTTAATTAAAAGCGGTTTTCCTATTTCTCCATTATAGGCTTTAACGTGAATTGTCTTGCCTTTCACATCTATGAGGTAATAATCTCCATTAAAAAGCGCACCAGCTGTATAGATAGGGATATTTCCAAAAACCTTATCGTTTTTCGCACGGCAATAAGACTGGTAATGCGTGTGACCTACGAAGATTGCTTTAACATTATGAGAGGTAACAATTGACTTAAAGACCGACAAATCTTTAGCATTCTTTTTACGAATAAAAAAGGATTCACCATCAATGGAAGCAGCACGCGCATCATGAAAATTAATGATTGTCACTTTACCTCTTGCATCAGCAGCAGCTAAATCGTTCTTAAGCCAATCTAAAGATTTATTGATTTGCACTTCTGTAGACTTCCCCTTCAAACCAACAGTATAGCTTGGATAATTGTGAAGCTGCACATAATGAACATCTCCATAATCCCAAGAATAACTCAAACTCCCCCTTACCAAGCGAACATTTCCACCCGAAATGGGAACCAAACTTTCAGTAACATCTGCATTGAAATGCAATAATTGACTACGGTATTTTTTGATTTCCGATACCATTCTTGAAACTGCACTTATAGCACAAGCATCTTTGTAAAAATTGAATTCTTGAGGATTTGTACAATTACCAACATTATTGGCATAATCGTGATTCCCTAGCCCCTCATAGACAGGCGCTCCAAGAGTTTTATAAACATTTTTATAATCATCATAGTTTTTTTGTTGTCCAAACTCCGTCAGATCACCATTGACAATATGGAACGCAGCCTTGTGCGCTTTTATCACACCAGCAACTTGCTCATTTATCTTTAACCATGGCTCTCTGTTTGATACTCCATTGGCATCACCAGAGTTTAAACGCCACGGTTGCGGATCAGCCATGATGATAGCAGTATAATTTTTCTCAAGAGACTTTTCTTTCATAGGCCACATAAATGCATCATGATAAAGCCTCTTATCCCTTCTTAACTTTTCAGAATCAAGGTTAAAACAACCAGAGAGAGTAAAAGCAATCACGGTGATTACCAATTTAACTTTATATCTCATAAACCTATCACCATAAAAACGTTACATATTTTATTGTATTATAAAAATTTTCTCAGAAGTAATTTTTTAAATTTTCTTGTCAAGAATATGTCAAAAATTCAAAATAATGAAAGCAATGATCCTTCAATGAAAGTGCACTTTGATGATATAAAAGCACTGTTGATTTAAAGCCTTCAACTTGAAGCATCTTCATTGATTAAGATTTATAAGCTTGGGCTCTTGCTCTTTCAAATGTCATCGATACATCAACAGCTTATAAAAACTTAGTCGTATACTATTAAAATATCCCCAACAGGAGAAAAAATGTATTCTTAATACTAGAACATCAAACTCCTTTGGATATCAAGATCAAATATATTAGAATATTATGATAAATAAGGTATAAATAATCAAAAGTGCTAGCAACAGTGTTTTAGTATTACCGTCATCACTTACATTGACAATCTATAAAAATGCATAAGTATTACAGAAAATAATATCATTACTTTATAAAAAATAATATAAATTATGTAATTATTATAATAATATTTATAATTTATATAATATATATTTACAATAAATTTAATTATATAATATAAATAATTACAAACACATTGTGTGTTCAATATAAATTCACACAAATTTAATATTATTTATTTTTTAATTTTGACAAAAAATCAAAAATATCTTACCAAATAAGGACAATTACTGAAATTAATAACAACTATCCATTTTCACTTCTTCTTATGAAGTTTGCGGGGAAATGAATATTTGGGGGCTCTCATAAGGAGAATACTGGTGTATAAAACATCCCTTTTATCATGCACGGCTGCGGCTGCTATCATCCTATTCAACATCCAGTTCACTGCACATGCTGAAACTCTTGGCGTTGCCAACGAAGAAAAAGATATATCCGGAAAAACGTACGAGACTATTTATGTAAAAGACAAAGGAAAAATCACCGGTAGCACTGTAACTGTAACTGGAAATGAAAGCACAAATGCAGATACAAACAATGATAAGTATGTTGTAACAGTTGAAGGTGCTAACAGTGCGCTTAAATTAAATGGCTTAAATATTCAAGGCACTGATTCTGATGTTCGTTTCGGTATTTCTGTAAAAGACGGCGCTAACATCAACCTAACTGGGGGGAACATTACAACGTCTCAAACTGGCGTTTATATTGACGGCAGCGACAAAAATATACTGCAAAATGTAGTGATATCAAATAATAAAAATGAAATTTCACAACTCATTGGAGTGCAATCAGATAATGGAAGTAACATCACTTTAACAAATGTAAACGTTACGCACGCAGAAGTTGGTATACTCGCAAATAATAATTCTCGAATCAACGTATCCGGAGGATCATTCGAAGGTAAAATGGATGGCGTATATGCTATGAGCGGCACCACCATTACTGTAGATGGCGGTACTAACGTTACCTCATCTAATGGTAACGGACTTCATGCCATCGATGAAAAGAGCGAAATTATAATGACAGGAGGAAGCGTAATTGGAAAAGATGCAGCATTATCTGCAGACGAAGGTGGACATATTACTGTCACGGGTAGTACTCTAACAGCAAAGAGTAATAACCCTAATACATCTACTAATGATAATAAAATCGAAAGTGGATTCGGTGCCTTGTCTCAAGGCAAAAACAGTGTGGTTGAATTATCTAGTACAACGATTAATGATGCGACAATCGGGCTCAAAACACAAGAGAGTGGCGCAATCAAAATGACTGGGGGAAGCATTACAGCTTCCAAAGTTGGTGCTTTCTTCTTGGACAGCAAGAGCAAAGAAAACAAACTGAAAGATGTAGTGATATCAAGTGGGAAAGATGATGCGCCACTAATCAATGGAATCAAAGCAACTAACAGTAATGTCACTTTAAATAATGTAACAGTGACGCAAGCACAAACTGCCATAGATGCATATGATTCCACAGTAAAAGTCTTAGGAGGATCATTTAATGCAGAAAAAGCAGCAATATTTACTCAAAACGGCGGCAACATCACTTTAACTGGCGATGCAAAAATTACATCATATAATGATGCTGGACTCTATGCGGAAGGTTCAAAATCCATCATCGAAATGACGGGAGGGAGCGTAACAGCAAAAGAGGAAGCAATAACGACAACATACGGTGGGCATATTATTGTCACAGATGTCATTCTAAAAACAAATGGTGATGGACTTGGTGTAGCTTCTGATGACCTTGGTAGCATGATTGAATTGCGTGGAAATACAACGATTAGTAATAGTGTAATCGGGCTTCAAGCACAAAACGATGGTGCAATCAAGATGACCGGAGGAACCATTAAAACTTCTCTAGTTGGTGCTGGTTTCTTAAACAGTAACAGCAGTGAAAACAAACTAGAAGGTGTGAAGATATCGAATAGTAAAGACGATGCGTTACTGAACTTTGGAATAAAAGTAGATAAAAGTACCGTCACTTTAAAAGATGTAACAGTGACTCAAGCAGTATCCGGTATAGGTGCAGATAACCACTCTAAAATAACAGTCTCAGGAGGATCATTTAGTGGAAGTGACGTAGGAGCAAGTGCAGAAGGTGGCAGTACGATTATCTTGAAAAACAACGCAAACATTACATCATCTGATAACATTGGACTCTATGCAGAAGGTTCAAAATCCACCATCACAATGACGGGAGGAAACGTCACAGGGAAAGGGAATGCATTGGTTGCTGAAGATGGCGGCCATATTACTGTTACAGATGTGGCTCTAACTGTAACAGATATGGCTCCAAGTGACGACTATATATCGTCTGGTGTATTTTCTGTTGGCGAAGGCAGTGTAATTGAATTACTTGGAAATACAACGATTAGTAATAGTGCACTCGGGCTTACAACAAGCAATGGTGGCGCAATCAAGATGACTGGAGGAACCATTAAAACTTCTCTAGTTGGTGCTGGTTTCTTAAACAGTAACAGCAGCGAAAACAAGCTAGAAGGTGTGAAGATATCGAATAGTAAAGACGATACGTTACTGAACTTTGGAATAAAAGCAGATAAAAGTACCGTCACTTTAAAAGATGTAACAGTGACTCAAGCAGCTGCCAGTATAGTTGCAGACCATGATTCGACAATAACAATCTCAGGAGGGGCATTTAGTGGACGTAATGTAGGAGCAAGTGCAGAAGGTGGCAGTACGATTATCTTGAAAAACAACGCAAACATTACATCATCTGATAACGTTGGACTCTATGCAGAAGGTTCAAAATCCACCATCACAATGACGGGAGGAAACGTCACAGGGAAAGCGAATGCATTGGTTGCTGAAGATGGCGGCCATATTACTGTTACAGATGTGGCTCTAACTGTAACAGATGTGGCTCCAAGTGACGACGATATATCGTCTGGTGTATTTTCTGTTGGCGAAGGCAGTGTAATTGAATTACTTGGAAATACAACGATTAGTAATAGTGCACTCGGGCTTACAACAAGCAATGGTGGCGCAATCAAGATGACTGGAGGAACCATTAAAACTTCTCTAGTTGGTGCTGGTTTCTTAAACAGTAACAGCAGCGAAAACAAGCTAGAAGGTGTGAAGATATCGAATAGTAAAGACGATACGTTACTGAACTTTGGAATAAAAGCAGATAAAAGTACCGTCACTTTAAAAGATGTAACAGTGACTCAAGCAGCTGCCAGTATAGTTGCAGACCATGATTCGACAATAACAATCTCAGGAGGGGCATTTAGTGGACGTGACGTAGGAGCAAGTGCAGAAGGTGGCAGTACGATTATCTTGAAAAACAATGCAAACATTACATCATCTGATAATGTTGGACTCTATGCAGAAGGTTCAAAATCCACCATCACAATGATGGGAGGATCCGTAGCCGCGAACAAAACAGCGTTATTCGCAATCAACGGTGGGCATATTGATGCCACAGATGTTGCTTTAACAACAGAGGGAAAAGGAAGCGGTGCATTTGTAAGTGGCAATGACAGCACAATTCAATTGCATGGTGATACAATAATTAACAATACTTTGAGCGGACTCGATGCCGGTAATGGTGGTAAAATCATTAGCGAAAACTTATCGATAATCGGTGGTGAAGCACTTGAAGGCCCCGACAACGAACGCACTGGTATATGGACATCAGACTCTGGTAGTGAAGTTAGGTTAATGGGCAAAACAACCATTCAAAATGTTGATGAAGGGTTTTATGCAGACGGTGGAAGTAAAATCATTAGCGGAGATTTAACAATAACTGGTGGTGAAAGTAAAACAATGACCGTTGGTGTAAACGTTGCAGAAACTGATAGTTTAATTGAATTAAATGGTAAAACAATCATTCAAAATTTTGATGTTGGTCTCACCGCAGGAAATAATAGCACGATTAAGATGACGAATGGTTATATTGGAGCAGCAGAGAATACAATCAAAAATAAAATAGAAGCAAAAAAAGTTGCAGTATGGGCGGCATTTAACGGACATATTGATGTCGTGAATACTTCTATGATAGCAGGAGTTGCTGGTTTGCAATTTATAGCTCTCTCTAATCCTGATCTAGATTATCCAGATGTTCCACAAAAACGTAAAAACAGTGAAATCAATTTGACAAATGCAGATGTTCACGCTGAAAATGGTACTGGAATTTTTGTTGGAGCTTTCACTAACACAAACATGGAAGATATTCCAACTTTATCAATCGGTACAGTCAGTCTCAAAAATTCAGAAATCCATGCCGACGTATTATTAGGAGATGGTCTTTTCGAAGATCCAAAATCTTGGAAAAACGACAATTATTGGAACAATAAAGAGGTTAAAGCGATCTCCAATGGCACCTTCACCTTAAGTGCTGATCAGTCTACTCTAGAAGGCAGAGCGAATATTGCTAAAGACAGAAATGTACGTTTTGATCTGAAAAACAATACGAAATGGACGTTGAAAATCAGCAAAAACGAAAAAGATGCTGATGGCAATCTCCTTGATATCGCTCAAAGATCTCGTTCTGATATTTCCACGCTTAATCTCGATAACAGCTCCATTGTTTTTGAGAAACCAACAGAAGATCACTACCAAACATTGCATATAGGTTCTGGTAAACCAGACACGCAAGAAGTCTACAACGCAACGGGAGACGCAAAGATTTACTTCAACATTGCTTGGAGTGATGGCGTAGTAAGTGCCGATCAAAAAACCGATAGGCTTCTCATTCACGGTGATGTCTCAGGCTCCACAACAGTTTATATTAAAAGCGATTCTGGAAATGAAAGTAGTGTAGTCAATGCTGCTGATCCTTCAAATATAGGTGGACTCTCGCTCATCCAAGTTGCAGGAAAAGCACAGGAAGACTCCTTTAAATTAGCCAAAGGCTATACCACACTAGGGGGAGAACCTTACAAATATACACTAACTGCTTATGGACCAGACTCAAGCCATGGTACAGCCGATATTGAGCAAAACCTCTTTGATGAGAAGAATGAAAATTTCTGGGATTTCCGCTTACATAAAGAAATTCTTGAAACGGATTCTGGTCCAAGTGTGATCGTCCCTGTAGCACAAACGGCCAGTTACTTAGTCATGCCAAATGCTCTCTTCTATAGTGGATTAACCGATATGGCTAAACAAAACGCATTCTTAGCCAATATCAGAACATCTGTCTTAGGAAAAGAAGAGGAAAAACAAACCGGTTTCTTCCTCTATACTTACGGA
>NZ_JBHIQN010000025.1:2924-8039 GCF_042196525.1 Bartonella sp. AC62GZZY | reverse complement strand
CCACTGCCAGTTTCCGTTCAAACATCAAGACCAATGGCTGCAAAAGCAAAAAGCTGCCCCTTTTTTTCTCACGGCATACTTTCTCCCTCATTACGCTGGTTTCTAAAAAAGATCGCAAAAATCATTAATTCTTTAAAGAACATGTCACCCTAGAAACGGTAAATGGGGCTAGAGCAGATGTCCAAGAGATAATGTGAGATGTCTCTTTCAAAACAGATAGTCCATTGCGCCAAGGATAGGGATATGTAACTTTTAGAGTTTTTTCTCTTAAGGTTGCTTTATGTATGTTAGGATAGTGTAAAAAGCTGTTATTTCTCTATCTAAGCCGTAAAGCACTGCCCCTACAGATCATAGGCATAGGCTCAGTACCCCAAAAGCTTTCCCCAAAAGCTTTCTAAGTAAAAATCCGCCTTAGTATTTAGGGATATAGATAGTTTAGGTGGTCAAGGAATTATGTGCAATTTTTTGTTACAAAAAGTTAGCAGATTGTTTTAAGGATGAAGATATATAGGCACACATAGGACAAAGGGAGGGATATCGTAAAAGAGAGAGAAGCTGAGCTTAGATTTAGTTTTTGAGGAGTGTTTCTGTGTGTGAATTACATACACCTCTACGCTCTTTTTTCTAGTTGTTTCAGAGGGCATAATGTTTAGCGGAGTGTCCCCTATTTCTGCATTGCGTTTTTTTACGCAGGGCAGAGTTGCGAGTGCTCCTATATCTCCTCAGCATAACTCTACGGGTATTTACGCGCTCGTACGTTTTTTCCTTTTTCCATAGCGTTTTCGATTATGTCTCTGTTACGTGAGAAGAGTTTCGAGTGATTAGCATTTCACTCCATGCGTTTACACGCTACGACACGTTTCCGCCTGCTTTTATTTTCAGAGATTGATGCTATTTTTATTTTCCAGTATTAAGAAGAGCTTTTAGATTTATCGTTTTAGAGAGAAGAAAGCATTCTCTGCCTATCTCTGCTTCATTAGTAGCATACCCCTTATGAGTCCTATTGCGTTCTTTTAGGGCTGAGAAGAGATCCGATCCAGCCCCAAAGCCGCTCCATAGGTCTTTTTTTGGCATGATTTGTTATCACGGTGTGTTGAGAGAGAGCTTTTGTTATTTTTTTGAACTTTAGAAGAGTAAAATGAGATGTTTTTTTTGATACAAGGTCTCGTTTATCTATGATATTTCATTGACGCCTTTAGAATGTTTGCAATGTAAAGAGACAATAGTATGGATTTTTTTAATTTTATAAGCTTTTTTAATTAGGCTTATTGAGCAGATTATTCTCTGCGTTTGGCATATTTCTGTTTAGATTGAGAAGAGTCAAGTTACTATTACGGGAATGCTAGGGAATATTATAGGGTTAACTATTAAGAAGTGGTTGCGGGGGCAGGATTTGAACCTGCGGCCTTCAGGTTATGAGCCTGACGAGCTACCGGGCTGCTCCACCCCGCGTTATATATTTTAAGACAAGATTTTTTTATTGTCTACTCTCAGTATTGAGCCTTGATATTTATCGTTATATTTTTATTTTGAATTGTTATCTATCATGCCTTTAGCAGACCTGGCGGCGACTTACTCTCCCGTGCCTTAAGGCAAAGTACCATCAGCGCTGGAGCGTTTCACGGCCGAGTTCGGGATGGGATCGGGTGCGTTCACTCCGCCATAACCACCAAGTCAGCAAAAAGCATGAATGATGAGAAGCTGGAATTTTTATATTTAAAGAAAGAATATGGGAAATGAGAACGATCAAGTCGATCGAACGATTAGTATCAGTAAGCTTCATGTGTTACCACACTTCCACACCTGACCTATCAACGTGGTAGTCTACCACGGTTCTCAGGGAATACTTGTTTTCAGGTGAGTTTCCCGCTTAGATGCCTTCAGCGGTTATCTCGTCCGTATATAGCTACCCTGCTATGCGGCTGGCGCCACAACAGGTCCACCAGAGATACGTCCATCCCGGTCCTCTCGTACTAGGGACAGGTCCTGTCAATATTCCAACACCCACGGCAGATAGGGACCGAACTGTCTCACGACGTTCTGAACCCAACTCACGTACCGCTTTAAATGGCGAACAGCCATACCCTTGGGACCTGCTCCAGCCCCAGGATGCGATGAGTCGACATCGAGGTGCCAAACAACCCCGTCGATATGGACTCTTGGGGGTCATCAGCCTGTTATCCCCGGCGTACCTTTTATCCGTTGAGCGATGGCCCTTCCACACGGGACCACCGGATCACTATGACCGTCTTTCGACTCTGCTCGACTTGTCAGTCTCACAGTCAGGCAGGCTTATGCCATTGCACTCAACAAACGATTTCCGACCGTTTTGAGCCTACCATCGCGCGCCTCCGTTACTCTTTAGGAGGCGACCGCCCCAGTCAAACTACCCACCATACACGGTCCCGAATCCGGATAACGGACTGCGGTTAGACATCCATATCGGTAAGGGTGGTATTTCAAGGATGACTCCACAAAGGCTAGCGCCCCTGCTTCAAAGTCTACCACCTATCCTACACATACAGACACAAATGCCAGTGTAAAGCTATAGTAAAGGTGCACGGGGTCTTTCCGTCTAACCGCAGGAACCCCGCATCTTCACGGGGAATTCAATTTCACTGAGTCTACGTTGGAGACAGCGGGGAAGTCGTTACGCCATTCGTGCAGGTCGGAACTTACCCGACAAGGAATTTCGCTACCTTAGGACCGTTATAGTTACGGCCGCCGTTTACTGGGGCTTCAATTCAATGCTTGCACATCTCCTCTTAACCTTCCAGCACCGGGCAGGCGTCAGACCCTATACGTCGTCTTGCGACTTCGCAGAGCCCTGTGTTTTTGGTAAACAGTCGCTACCCCCTGGTTTGTGCCACCCTCTAACGGTTGCCCGCTAAAGGGTCACGCTTCTTCCGAAGTTACGCGTGCAATTTGCCGAGTTCCTTCAACGTAGTTCTCTCAAGCGCCTTAGTATTCTCTACCAGTCCACCTGTGTCGGTTTGGGGTACGGTCTATATGTGGGAGCTATTTCCTGGAACTGCTTCACTGCAAGATCAATCCAATAAGATCTTACAATATACGCAATCCGTCACTACCCACAGGTCCACGAATATTAACGTGGTTCCCATCGACTACGCCTTTCGGCCTCGCCTTAGGGGCCGACTCACCCTGCTCAGATTAACTTTAAGCAGGAACCCTTGGACTTTCGGCGAGGGAGTCTCTCACTCCCTTTATCGTTACTCATGTCAGCATTCTCACTTCCGATACCTCCAGGAGCTCTCACGAGTCTCCCTTCACAGGCTTACGGAACGCTCCGCTACCACTTACTCCAAAAGGAGTAAATCCACAGCTTCGGTGTATGGCTTTAGCCCCGTTACATTTTCGGCGCAGGGACCCTTATTTAGACCAGTGAGCTGTTACGCTTTCTTTAAATGGTGGCTGCTTCTAAGCCAACATCCTGGTTGTTTTGGGATCCTCACATCCTTTCCCACTTAGCCATAACTTGGGGACCTTAGATGGTGGTCAGGGTTGTTTCCCTCTCCACGACGGACGTTAGCACCCGCCGTGTGTCTGCTAGTTAGTTCTTCCAGGTATTCGGAGTTTGGTTAGGTTTGGTAATCCGGTGAGGACCCCTAGCCCATCCAGTGCTCTACCCCCTGGAGAATTCGACTAACGCTCTACCTAAATAGATTTCGCGGAGAACCAGCTATTTCCGAGTTTGATTGGCCTTTCACCCCTAGCCACAAGTCATCCCAATCTATTGCAACAGATACGGGTTCGGCCCTTCAGTAAGTGTTACCTTACCTTCAGCCTGCTCATGGCTAGATCACTCGGTTTCGGGTCTAATCCAACGAACTGAACGCCCTATTCAGACTCGCTTTCGCTACGCCTACACCTACCGGCTTAAGCTTGCTCGTTAGACTAAGTCGCTGACCCATTATACAAAAGGTACGCCGTCACCCAGAACGAATCTTGGGCTCCGACTGTTTGTAGGCATTCGGTTTCAGGTACTATTTCACTCCCCTTGTCGGGGTACTTTTCACCTTTCCCTCACGGTACTGGTGCGCTATCGGTCATGCACGAGTACTTAGGCTTGGATCGTGGTCGACCCATGTTCAGACAGGATTTCACGTGTCCCGCCCTACTCTAGGACTTAAATCAGATTTACGTATACGGGACTATCACCCTCTTTGGTACGACTTTCCAGTCGTTTCTACTTTTCTTAATTCAAGCCACTGGCCTGGTCCGCGTTCGCTCGCCACTACTAACGGAGTCTCGTTTGATGTCCTTTCCTACAGGTACTTAGATGTTTCAGTTCCCTGCGTTTGCTTCTTACACCCTATTTTATTCAGGTGTAGATACCTTTATCTGACGACTAGAAAACTAAACTGTTTTAAAAAACAGCTTAATTTTTCTAGCCATCAAAGGTGGGTTGCCCCATTCGGAAATCTACGGATCAAAGGGTATTCGCACCTCCCCGTAGCTTATCGCAGCGTATCACGTCCTTCATCGCCTGTGCATGCCAAGGCATCCACCAAATGCCCTTAAGACACTTGATCGTTCTCATTGCCAATATTCATTCACGGTTTGTCTGCTTCTCTTTATCTTGTGCAAAATAAAGCGCAAAACAAACCAAATATCAGCAGAAAAGACCAGCTTCTCGAGATATATTCAATGGCGCGGTTAAGCTTCCAATCATAAGCAAGGGTTTTGAGCATTCCCTTGCGACACATGTCTCTTTTTCTAAATTAAGATTTCCTTCTAAATTAAGATTTCCTCTTCGGAAGAAAGGTTTTTCTTTCAAGATCTTTTTTAAAATCTGTTTTCCAAAACCTTTTTTCGACAACAAGCATTTTCCCAAGAAAGTATTTTTCTTAACAAAAAACTTGCACCTCAGAAGGAACCTTAAAAAGGAACATGTCTGAATATATCTTCTCTTCACAATTTCAATAGAACAAGCAAAAGGCTAAAAACCTCTTACTAAACCGTGTTCTTACAACATGATGATGACCGATTAAAGTGGTGGAGCCGGACGGGATCGAACCGACGACCCCCTGCTTGCAAAGCAGGTGCTCTCCCAGCTGAGCTACGGCCCCTAAAACAATATAACGCCTTCGAAAC
>NZ_JBHIQN010000024.1:0-8512 GCF_042196525.1 Bartonella sp. AC62GZZY | reverse complement strand
GATGATACCCTTGACCCAAACGCCCCACCCAATGCATACGACGAAGGCAAAGGCGTTATCCATATGGATGAGGAAGACATCAATTAGCAAAAATGCAAAAAAATCTCGAAAGCAACTTGACATTGTGGCGACAATATGAATAATCGAATTAGGTGCCTCAAAAACGCCTTAAACACATAGCGGATAGATTGCCGAAACAGTCTTTTCACCGCCAATTAAAAGCTTTGACTCATTATATGTTACTCGCATATAATAGATTTGTCGGGTGTAGTTATGCTATACAATACCCTTTGGGAAAGGCATAACGACGGGCTATGTGCCGTGTTTTTGAGCACCCGGCACTCTTCATAGAGTGTCAATCAAAAACCTTTAAGCACATAGGAGCCAAATCATGGCACAATATTTAATCGACATACACAAAGCTACAATTGATGGCGATACCGTTCAGACGGTAAATGCACGTGAGTTACATGCATTTTTGGAAATAGGAAAAGATTTCTCTACTTGGATTACTGACCGTATCAATAAATATAATTTATTAGAAAACCAAGATTTTGTTTGCTCCCCGATTTTGGGGAGCAAAGGTAGGGGTGGTCACAATCGTAAAGACTATCACCTGATCTTAAGTGTAGCTAAAGAACTTTCGATGCTTGAGAATAATAAGAAAGGTAGAGAAGCTCGTTTATACTTTATCGAATGTGAAAGACGGTTAAAACAAGTAGCAACACCACAGATAGCCGCTCCACAAGTTGATTATTCCAAACCCGAAGCATTACTGGGTGTCTTGAATCACCTACAAAGTCAAATTGAGCAGAAAGATCATGTTATTGCCGAATTGGCTCCAAAAGCAGAAGCTTTAGATGGTTTAAAACGCTCTGATGGGTTGTTTGGTCTTATCGAAGCAGCAAAGATGTTGGAGGTACGACCAAAGGATTTAACCGATTATTTGCGTAAACATGATTGGGTCTATCGACGGGCTCCAGGGGCGCCTTTGTTGCCTTATCAAGATAAAATCAAAAAAGGCTTTATGGATTGCCCTGCTATCACTATTCAAAGACCAGATGGTACAGAAAAGGTACTCCCTTCAACAAAAATTACCTCCAGAGGATTAGCATGTTTAAGAGAGCAAATTCATGGAGGTGTGCAATGAAGATAGATACCAACTTCTTATGCGATTTATGGATGGCATTGTTTAAGCTTTCTAACCATCGAGGCATTGGAGATGAGGACTGCAATGCTATAGTTGAGGTTATGGAATTAATAGAAAAAGTTTTGATTTTAAAACTTCAAGATGAGATGCCAAGTATACTTAAAATCTTAACAGTTCTAACAGATTTTGGCGATTCAGAGTTACCGCATAGCATGGATTCTTTGTTGCGAACTTATGAACCAAATTTGGAGCCTCCCATTAAAAAGGTTGCTTAAATACCTCCCTTCCCCATCTTTAAAGGTGGGGAGGTGGTTAAGATGCTTCTTCTAAAGCTTTCTGCTCCTTACAATTCTTTTGAATAGGTGTCAAACTCATTTGCAAATCTAAAGCACTCAAAACACTAAGAAAAGTAGAAAGGCGTGGATCACCTTTATCGCTTAAAGAACGATAAAGAGACTCGCGATTTAGTCCTGTCTCTTGGGAAACAGCTGTCATTCCTTGTTTACGCGCAATAATGCCTAATACATGTGCAATATAGCCGCTATTTTTGGTTTCTAAAGCATCATCTAATAAGATCTTAAAGTCTTCAGGTGTATTAAAATATTCACTTACATCAAATTTAGTAATTTCCATGTTTCATTTCCTTTACTAATTGAAGGGCTTTTTCGATATCTTTTTGTTGTGTGGATTTATCACCAGCATTTAATAACAAAATGATTTGTTTCCCTTGTTTTACAAAATAAACCCTATAGCCTGGTCCATAATTTATTTTTAGTTCACCAATGCCACAGAAATATTTCACGTCTCCTAGAAGCCCATATTCAAGGCGGAAAATACGTGCAGCAATTTTCTTTTGCACTTGTTTGTCTTTTAACGAGTCTAACCACTCTGTAAAACAGTGTGTTTTTTTCACAATAAACATTTGTAGTTTATATGCTACATAATAGATAATGTCAAATACATTCTTTTGTTCCAATGAACAAGCTACATAGGTTTTAACAAGCCATCCTTTCAAATGGGAAAAATATCAATTTTTAATCCAGCTCTGCTTTTGCGGGGCTTTTTTTATGGAGAAACATATGCGAAAAATATCACCAGAAGGGCTAGCACTGATTAAACAATGGGAAGGTTTGCGTCTCAATGCCTACAAAGACGCCATTGGAGTGTGGACCATTGGTTATGGACATACAAACAATGCTGGAAAACCTTTTGTTCATAAAGGTATGGCAATCACTGAAAAACACGCAGAAGAACTTCTTTGCCAAGACTTAAGACAATTTGAAAATGCCGTTGAACAAGCCGTTCAAGTTTCTTTAACCGATGAACAATTCGCGGCTTTAGTCTCCTTTTGCTATAATGTAGGAACAACAGCCTTTTGTAACTCGACACTGTTAAAAAAGCTCAATAGTGGCGATTATGAAGCAATCCCAACCGAATTACAGAAATGGACCAAAGCCGGTGGTAAACGCTTGCAAGGTCTTGTACATCGGCGTGCAGCAGAAGCAGGCTTATGGGCGAAAGGTGCTTTTGTTTCCTCTAACTACCAAACCGTAGAAACGCAAGCACCAACAGGGCTTTTCAAAGCCGAAGCCCTTGCACCAGTCATTGGCTCTTTTTCTGGGCTTGGTGGCTTATTAGCCGGCAATGGTCCAGTGCAATGGGCGCTCGCCACTATCATGGTTTTAGCTGCATGTGCTGGCATTTTCTTTGTTGCTAAACGTTTTCAGGAACACCGCCTATGATCTTATGGATGAAAAGAAATCTGCTGTTAACAGGCGCGGCTTTAGCCGCTTTTTTTATGGCTTTGGCAAAAGCTTTTACCCTTGGAAAAAAGGCAGAACAGCAAAAGCAAACAGAAAAAACCTTAAAGACAGCAACAACACGGCTGGAGGTGGAAAATGAAGTTAATCAGAAAAGTGATACTGATGTGCGTGCTGCTCTCTCTCGTTGGTTGCAGGACAAATAAGTATGTCTCTTGTGTTGGTTGGTTGCCAATTTATTTAGAGAGGCAAGATGTCAACGTCATCAGTTCCAATTTAGCAAGAGAAATCTTAAAGCATAACAAGCAGGGTGAACGTGTGTGTGGGTGGAAACATGGCTAAAAAAAAACACAAGACGATACAGAACTTACAGAAGCAGAAAAAGAAATGCTTCAATAAATGATCATCACCTATCAAAGTGTGAAAATGATGCTCGTTTGATGAAGTGGATAGCATTCATCCTCTTTTTGCTTATCCTTGATTTTGCACGTATTATGGATGCATTAGTAAGTATTTTTACACAAAAACCAAATATCCGACTCTAAACATACTCTGAGACGCGCGAAATTCTTTAGAAAATGATTTCTTAATTTTGCTCGTCTCATGGAGATGATAGAGAATGTCTTTGTACATTTAAAATAGTGGATTTCAAAAAATTAAAATATAGTAAATATAGAGTAAATAAGTTATGCCTTCTCCAGCGCATGAAATTTATAATAACCGCAATCTTGTTTTTTTAGAATTTTTTTCATGGTATAATCTCAAATATTAGGAAGAAACTACGTTTTTTTGTTTTTATCTGGATTTGTGTCAGAAAATTTTAACTTAGTACAAACTTTTGATTTGATAGAGTGGGGTCTTGGGATGAACATATGGAAAAAATAAAAGGGAAAATTTTATTTAAACGGCAAAAAATATTATTGACTCTACTTCAAGAATTTGGAGGGTGCCTTTCAAGTACAGATTTTCAAAAATATTTATTTTTATTCACACAACGTGAAAAAATGCACAGTTATGATTTTGTGCCCTACAAATTTGGTTGTTTTTCTTTTCAATCTTATGCTGACAAACGTCGACTTGTAGAAATGGGAATCCTTGCTAACAATCATAATTATTGGCAGTTGGTGTCAGAAAATAATGATTACAGTACCAATATTGCACCTTCTATACAGAATAAAATTTTTTCATTTGTTGAAGAATTTAGTACGATAAGAGGTAATGAACTTATCCGGTACGTATACAAAAATTACCCATATTTTGCGATTAATAGTCAGATAGTAGATGAGGTTATGGATGAAGAAGACTTAGAAAAAATCGATGAATTTCGATCAAAGGATGAAAGCTTTTGTTTTTATACTATCGGTTATGAAGGAGCGTCTTTTGATGACTATCTTAACCGCCTCATCAGAAATAATGTCAAACTTTTGTGCGATGTTCGCAAAAATCCTATAAGCCGAAAATATGGGTTTTCCCAAAGACAATTGTCCAATAACGTGGCTAAGTTTGGTATTGAATATGTGCATATACCAGAATTGGGCATTGTGTCTGAAAAGCGTCAGAACCTCAATACACAAAAAGATTATGAATGTCTTTTTGAAGATTATCAAAATACAATTCTCAAGAACAATAGCAACGCAATCAGCAGGCTATATCAACTTTTTTTAGATAATAAGCGTATTGCAATTACTTGTTTTGAAGCTAATGTATGTATGTGCCATCGAGGGCGAATCGCGTTAGCCCTCACTCAATTGCCGAATTGGAACTATGAAATAAAACATATCTAAAGAATAAATATGGCAGTAATAAAAAAAGAACGAGTGTTGATTACGGTGAAAACTTATCCAACACCTTCTACGAAGTATATAGAATTAGTGTGTACTGCTGGCGTTAAGGAAGATGGTTCTTGGATTAGGATTTATCCAGCGCCATTCCGCTTTCTGAAAACAAAATACAAAAATATCAATGGATAGAACTTTCTCTTGAAAAAAATCCCAAAGATTATAGGCCAGAGAGTTATAGGCCATGTAACATTGAAGATATTAAGCTTTGCGAGTTCATTTCATCTAAACGGGACTGGGAAGAACGTAAGCGTTTAATACTGGCTAAGAATACGATATACACCGATTTACATGCTGTAATTGCAGGGGCAAAATCTAATGAATTTTCACTGGCTATTTTTAAGCCATCACGAATTAAAAAGTTTGTTTTTAAACCGATTAATCCAATACTGAATCCTAAAAGGGAAGAAGTTGTTTGTGAGTTAATCCGGCAGGGTTCACTTTTTGAAAAAACGGACAATTTTATACGAACAAAACAATTGCCTTACAAATTTTCATATGAATTTACAGATGATAAAAATGTTAATAGCACGCTAATGATAGCAGATTGGGAAATAGGTCAGCTTTACTGGAACTGCAGGAAAAAGGTCAAATCCGACGAGAAAGCAATTCAGCTAGTTCAGCAAAAATACTATGACGATATTGCCAATACAAAAGACGTTTATTTCTTTTTAGGAACAACGTTTAAAAGTCATAGAATAGCGAAAAATCCATATATTATCATCGGAATATTCTATCCACAACATACATCGCAACTACAGTTAGATTTTTAAGTTTACTTGAAAGAATCTGGAGTAGTAAGGATATTAATCACGGAATGCTCTACACGCCTCATGGATGCCATAGACAATATCTTTGCACATCTCAAACAATGGTTAACCAAAAACTGAAAGCCTTACCCTCTCCCCGCTTTTAAAACGGGGAGATGAAATCGGTTTTAAACTTAAGCAGCTTTCGTAACAGATCTTACTAAGACCTGCTTTGCTTCTTCAACAAGCTTTTTATAATGCCTGCTTTCTTCTGCTATCGTAAAAGCTTTAACGAGATGCATATGAAGAGGTCCATAAATGTAAACAGCTTTTTTAGTTGGAGACATTTTATCTCAATCTTTTGGGAAATTAAAGCGTGTATCATTATCATAATCACCAGATTGACTTTTTAGCTTTTTCTCACACTCAATAAAGTAACGACGAGCCTGTCTACCTTTCTCATTGCGCTCAACCATGGAAAGCTCTTTTGCCATGTCTAGAGTGAGGTGATAATCTATTGCTGTACAGCTCTAGATTTTGCGGTCCCCAATTTTGGAGACCGCAAATCTTGTGTTTTTATAAAATCACTACCCTCTTCAAATTTATACTGATGAATGCGGTCTTTAATCCAGGTAGAAAAATCTTTCCCTATTTCCAAAAACGCGTGTAATTCGCGTGCATTTACTGTCTGAACAGTTTCCTGATCAACTGTTTGTTCCGTAATTTTTATAAGAATGTTCATAATGAACTCCTATGCAGTTAGAGGTTTTCTATTGACACTCAACAAAGAATGCCGGGTGCTAGAAAACACGGTGCATAGCCCGTCGTTACGCTTTCCCTATAAAAGGTATTGTATAGCGTAACTACACCCGACAAAGCTATTATATGCGTGTAACATACAATGAGTCAAAGCCTTTAATATGCGGAAAATAAACTGTTTCGGCAATCTATCCGCTATGCATCCAAGGTGTTTTCTAGGCACCTGATTCGAAAATACACATTATAGAAATAATGTCAAGCCTTTCCTGATATAAAAGACGCCCACTGCTCTAAAAGAATACGCCGTTGCTCTAAAAAATCCGTTCGCATATAAGCTTTTGTCACTGAACTCCCACTGAATGCGCAAGAACAGTTTCGGCAATCTCAAAGGGTGTTGACGTTGTTTCTGCTATCCAATCCCGTAAACTGGAACGAAAACCATGGGGACGATAAGTCAAACCACAAACTGTCATATATTTTGCCATGCTTGCATCAGAAATTGGTTTGCCTGTAAGACCAGAAAAGAGAAAACCATTTTTTTCAAAGGGAAGAGATTTTTCAATCACTTTTAAAGATTCATTACTCAATGGCACGCGAAAATCTGAAACTTTCCCTACAATGCCCTTCATATTTTCTTTGGGTATCGTCCATATATCTTTATCAATTTGTTCAAGACGCAAATAGCGCAATGGATACGACCGTACTCCAGTCAAAATCAAGAGCTTCAGTGCTAAATTTGAAAGGATATTATCATCCAAGCTCTGATAAAATGCAGGAACTTCTTGCCATGGCATAGCAGGAATATTTGTTGGTGTAGTACGGGGCTTTCCTAAAAAGGCGGCGTGCTTTCATACAAGCTTGTAGATCAACTTCCAAACCAAGAGCCGCCGCATATTTCAAGCAAATGTTAATACGGTTTAAAGCTTTTCGTGCTGTATCTGCTTTTTCATGCCAAAGGGGCGCAAGAACATTGCGAATGATATTAGCCGTTAATTTTTCTATAGGTAAATTACCTATGTGTGGAATAACACGCAATTCCAGCGGAGAAAACCAGCGGCCGTTTTTACCTTCATTTTTCAACTCTGCTTTTTTACTTTCAAAAACTGCTTTTGCAATTTCTTGAAAAATATTGCTTTGCTGTTTTAAAATAGTCTGTTCTCAAAAGACAATAGGATCATTGCCTTCTTTAAGAATATCACTATAATATCTTGTAAGCTCACGCGCTTCTTTTAAAGAGAGTTTCGTAACAGGACCAAGTCCCATTTCACGGCGCTTATTGCGGTGCGTATAGCGAAAAAACCAAGAGCGTGTATTGTCTTTTCGAACATTCAACCACAACCCTGCCCCGTCACAATATTTACCCTGCGGAGACGTCTTTACGAATGATGCTGATAACCGATGAATCGCCCTCTCTTAATGTTCCCTCTCGTCCACCTTTTAGACCACCTTTAATTTCTGATTTGAGATTTTTCCTTTAATTCTTAATTTTTTTATTGGAACATAAAAAATTATAGACATCAATACGCCCTTACACATCTTTATATACTTTGAATCTTGTTGCTAAGCCCCTGCTTGCCGCGTCTGGGCACCATACTCTTCTTTGTTATATGTAACCTATTGTTTTTTTTATTTACTTTTTAAGTAAGGGATACCTGAGTAAAGTTAAGGGAATAGGATTTTCTAACATTTCTCTATAAAGCGCGCTTCGCATAATAACAATATATTGATTTATAATGATAATCTAGATCTGTTCATATTGAATTAGCCCCTCGAATAACGTAGGATTCTCTCATTTCAAATCTGCTTATCTTGAATCAATCAAAACCACTTGCTTGCACGTCACAAGCGGGGCTGATGTGTGGGTAAAAATTGTACAAGAAAGGAGTAAAAATGGTTCTTATGAATCGTCTTAAGTGCCAAGGGCTGTCGCAACATTGGGGGCTGACAAATATAATGATGGCGCCCGGCTTGCTTCTTCACAAACGTAAAGATGGTAGTGCTCAATGGCTTTATCGTTATACCATTCATGGTCGGCGCCGTGAAGTGGGCTTGGGTGCCTTGCGAGATGTTTCTTTAAAACAAGCCCGCTGTATCTCTAAAAGTGATTTCATCTTTTCACTTACCGGTCGTGGTCCTCTTTCACATACGATGATGGCGGCGTATATGAGAAAAAATAAAATTGAAGCCTGCCCGCATGGCTTTCGCTCTAGTTTACGCAATTGGCTTGCTGAAACAACCGATGCCCCCTATGAGGTC
>NZ_JBHIQN010000023.1:6013-8579 GCF_042196525.1 Bartonella sp. AC62GZZY | reverse complement strand
TTTAATACAAGGCTGTAAAAATAGCGTATTTCTTTTCTATGCATTAACAAAAAAGGCAGCACATCGTGTTGCCTTTTTATCTCTCCTCTATTCTTCTCTACTAATACACATCGCCAACATTTCTCTTTGAGAAAATTAGTTAGAAAACTTCAAGACAATAAAATATCGCGCTTTCAACTAGTAAAAATTTCCCTTGAAAAAAACTAAAAGTCGATTGAAAAATCAATGAACGCTATTTCATCGTAACCGTATTAAAGGAAAACATGAAAGCTATGGTATTAGCTTTGTTTATGATGTTGAAAGAGATCTCTATCAGGCTCAAGCATACAGTTTTTTGAAATTTTCTTGCCTACTTCTTTTCTTTAAGCATAAGCAACAAGTTTTATGCAAACATAACACATATCTTGAATAGAAAAACTTATAATACTTATATAATATTAACATAATATATTTATTTTAGAACAAAATGAATTTAAAATATAATTCATTATATATTAAATATATAATTTATTTTATACTTTACATAAAAATAAAAATCGCCTATCACGTTCCATCTCTAAAATACCCATCCATTTGATATCCTTCTTATAAGCGGGGGAAGAGTGTGTGGCACTTATAATTTACTTATAATTTAGGAAATCTTGATGTGTAAAAAGTCCCTTTTATCCTGCACGGCTGTCATAGCTGTCATGCTATTCAACACCCATCTCAATGTATATGCTGAAACTCTTGAAGTTTCCGGCGAGAAAAAAGAAGTATCTAATACAACGTATGAGATGATTAATGCGAAAGACAACGGAGAAATCACTGGCACACATTTAACTGTGGTTGGGAATAAAGACACAGATATTTATGCTGTAACAGCTGACGGTCTTGGCAGTGCGATTACATTCCTGCAAGACACAGCCATTAAAGGAACTGATTTTGACATTCGTCTTGGTCTTAATGCAAAAGATGGTGCTACAATCAAAATGACTGGAGGCATTATTACGGTTTCTGAAATTGGCGCTTTCTTCGAAAACAGTATGAATGATAAAAACAAGCTGGAAGGTGTAACAATATCAAGCGGTAAAGACGACCACTTCATGGACGAGGGAATAAATGCCGACAACAAAAGCAAAGTTACTTTAGAAAACGTAACGATTACACAAGCAAACACCAGTATATTTGCAAATGATCATTCTGAAATAACGATATTAGGAGGAGCATTTGATGGAGAACTCAAAGGAATATCCGCTACAGGAGGCAGCGCTATTACTTTAACTTATAGCGAATTAGCCGATAACAAAAAAAGCAGTGTTCAAGTTACATCATCCCATGGTGATGGACTTTATGCAAATGGTGAACAATCTACAATCACAATGACTGGTGGAGCAATAACTGGAAGAAGCACAGCATTGCTTGCAGAAAATGGCGGACATATTGACATCTCAGATGTTACTTTAAAAACAGATGGCACCGGAATCGGTGCAATAGCCAATGATGTTAACAGTAAAATTGAATTGCATGGAAATACGGTAATTAATGATGCTGTAATTGGGCTTTATGCAGAAAACAGTGGCACAATCACAATGACAGGAGGAACCATTAAAGCTTTTGAAACTGGCGCATTCTTCAATGAAAGTAAGAGCAAAAAAAACAAGCTAGAAAATGTAACAATTACTTATGCAAACACCAGCATAAGTGATCAAGACAAGCTAGCAAATGCAAAAACATCGGACAATGAATTAGACGCTGGCTGGGAAAGTGAATTAGAAAATGAATTGGTAAATGAAGAGTTTTTATACACAGGAATAACAGCCTTTGCTGGAAGTCAAGTCACTTTAGAAAATGTAACCATTACCCAAGCAGAAACCAGCATATCCGCAGAAGGTCATTCTCAAATAGCGATATTAGGAGGAGAATATAATGGAGAACACGCTGGGCTATACGTTACGGAAGGCAGCATCATTACTTTAGCCAATAGTCAAAAAGGCAGCGTTCAAGTTACATCATCTTATGGCGATGGACTCTATGCAGACGGTTTATTCTCCACAATCACAATGATGGGAGGAATAGTGACTGGGGGGAACAGAGCATTATTGGCAGTGAACGGTGGATATATTAGAGGCGAAAATGTTGTTTTAACAACAACAGATGGTAACGGAAACGGAGCAGCTTCCACAGATCCTTACAGCTTGATTGAATTGTATGGGAAAACAACGATTAATAATGCTTTTATCGGGCTTTATACAGAAAACAGAGGTGTCATCATGATGACGGAAGGAACTGTAACTGGAAAAAGCGCAGCATTATTTGCAAAGAACGGCGGATATATTGATGTCACGGATGTAATACTAACAACAATAGATGGTAACGGATACGGTGCAGCCTCCACTGATCCTAACAGCTTAATTGAATTACATGGGAAAACAACGATTAATAATGCTGTAACTGGCCTTGGCGCAGAAAATAGTGGTACCATCACAATGACGGGAGGAACTGTAACTGCTGCAAACATGGCAGTGCTTGCAAAAAGCGGTGGGCATATTAAGGTTACAGATGTTGCTCTAACAACAAATGGTAA
>NZ_JBHIQN010000023.1:0-5913 GCF_042196525.1 Bartonella sp. AC62GZZY | reverse complement strand
CGAATTGCAAGGCAAAACAACAATTAATAATGCTTTCATCGGGCTTAATGCAGAAAATAGTGGGGCAATCACAATGAAGGGAGGAACTGTAACCGCTGTAAACATGGCATTGCTTGCAAAAAACGGTGGGCATATTAAGGTTACAGATGTTGCTCTAACAACAACAAATGGTAACTATGGCGCAGCTACCACCGATCCTAACAGCTTGATTGAATTGTATGGGAAGACAACTATTGATAATGCTGTAACCGGACTTGATGCAGAAAATAGTGGCACAATCATAATGACTGGGGGAACAGTAACTGCGAAAACCATGGCATTGTTCGCAATGAATGGTGGACATATTAAGGTCACAGACGTTGCTCTAACAACGATGGATGGTAACGGATACGGTGCAGCTACCAGCAATCCTAACAGCTTAATTGAATTGTATGGAAATACAGCGATTAGCAATACTTTCATCGGGCTTTATGCAGAAAACGGTGGCGCGATTAAAATGAATGGAGGGACCGTAGCAGCAAAAGGATCAGCATTTGTTGTAAAAAATAGCGGATATATTGATGTAACAAATGTTTCTGCAACAGCAGAAAACAGTGGCATAACATTTGATAAATCCGAGGACGATAACACCTTAGAAATCAACTTGACAAATACAAAGATTCGCACTGAAAATAGTATTGGAATTAATGCAGACCAATCAATCGGTATAGCCAATCTCAAAAATTCAGAAATCAGTGCCGATATTTTATTAGCGGCAAAAGATTCAACTAAAGAAAATAACTTTGCTTTTACACTAAATGCTAATAACTCGGTATTAAAGGGAAGAGCAAAAATTGCAGAAAACAGAACTGTACGCTTTGATTTGGCAAACAAGACAACATGGATATTGAAAACCAGTACAAAAGAAACCGATGATGATGGAAAACTGCTTGCTATTGCTCAAAGGTCACGTTCTGATATTTCTGTACTCAATCTCAATGATAGTTCTATTGTTTTCAATGGACTGGTAGAAGATCATTATCATACATTGCATGTAGGATCTGGAATACCAACCACTCTAGCAGTCTATAATGCCTCTGGTGAGGCAGAAATTCATTTCAACGCTATATGGAGTGATGGTGTTGCAATAGATGCACAAAAAACCGATAGGCTTCTCATTCACGGTGATGTAGCAGGCACCACAACAGTTTACGTCAAAAGTTCTTCAGGGGATAAAGAGAGTGTAGAAAATGCTTCTGCTCCTTCCAATATAGGTGGACTTTCACTTATTCAAGTTTCTGGAGAAGCAAAAGAAGACTCCTTTAAATTGAAAAATGGCTATACCACCATAGGAGGAACTCCTTATAAATATACGCTGACTGCCTATGGACCAGTATCAAGTTATGGCAAGGCCAATGCTAACCAAAACTTATTCGATGAAAAGGATAAAGATTTCTGGGATTTTCGCTTGCAGTCTGAATTTCTTAACCCCGATTCAAAAGTAAGAGCAGTTGTACCACAAATGGCAAGCTATTTGGTTATGCCAAATGCTTTCTTTTATACTGGATTGGCCGATATGGCCAAGCAAAATGCACTTTTAGCCAATATGAGAACAACAGTCTTGGGAGAGCAGAAAAATCTAAAAAACAGTTTCTTCCTCTCTACCTATGGGGGTAAAGGAACCTTATCCTCGAAACGTGGTCCCCTTAAATATGGTTATGGTGCTGATGTCCGTTATGCTGCTCTCCAAGCCGGTGTCACATTAGCGGTATTAGAAGGACAAAATACCACGACACATTTCGGTCTTGTAGGCACCTATGGGCGGCTATCTTTCACTCCAAAGGATATGGATGATGTCAGTGAGAGCACATTGGATAAATGGTCACTAACAGCTTATGGCAGCGTGCAGCATGACAATGGTTTCTATATAGATACACTGTTATCCTATGGAATTCTAAAAGGAGATATCGGCAATGCTATCATTGGCAAAACCGCAAAGTTGAAAAATGCCAAAATGTTGAGTATCTCCACCACTGTTGGCAAAGAGTTTGCAACCGGAATGGAAGGCTTAACCTTCGAGCCTCAAGCACAACTTGCTTATCAACATTTGATGTTTAATACCATTGAAGATGCTGATAATTTTACCGTTGATATGAAAAATCCTTCTCAATGGTTGATCCGTGTTGGTGGACGTTTAACCAAAACCATTATGACTGCTGAAAATGGTCCTGCCCTTTCCTTCTATGGAAAAGTAAACTTGATCAAAACCTTTGGTGATAATGGAAAAGTACAAATGAGCAAGAATTTTAACCTTGATCCCATGGGAACAGCAATTGAGGGAGGAATTGGTATCAATGCGCGACTATCTCACAACTTCTCTCTTTACGGTGATGTAAGCTATCGACAAAAGCTTCAGAAAACTGGTATAAGTGGTGCAAGCTTTTCAGGTGGCATACGCTATCAGTTTTAATACAAGGCTATAAAAATAGCCTATTCATTCTATTCAATTTAACAAAAGGGCAGCCACAATATGCTGCCTTTTTTGTACATTAAAGCCATCTTTTTTCCTTTTAAAGCACCCTTCCCTCTTTATACTTAGTTCTTTACGAAAATCACCAAGACAAGACACAACAAATGCAACAGAGCACTTCCATCCCCAGTGGATGAAAAGTACTTCCTACTTTGAGAAAAAGAGAAGTCTATTAGAAATAAATTAATACCACTGTGTTGAAAAATGAAAATCCACTTTAAGCCCAAGTAGATTAGCTTTTTTATAAGCTTCTTCTACATCCTTTTTTGTTCCCTCATAACCCCAATTTGGGTCATATAATAATCCCTACCATCACGTAAAAGATGTCATGGTACCACTATATCAGTATCTCACAATATTTCTCTGAATAATAATATTCAAAATTATAATTCTTTAAATAAAATCAGTTATAAATACATTTTGTATTAGACATAATTAATATCAATTATTTTTTAATTTTGACAAAAAACCAAAAATGTCTTACCAAATAAAGACAATTACTGAAATTAATAACAACTATCCATTTTCACTTCTTCTTATGAAGTTCGCGGGGAAATGAATATTTGGGGGCTCTCATAAGGAGAATACTAGTGTATAAAACATCCCTTTTATCATGCACGGCTGTAGCCGCTATTATCCTATTTAACATCCAGTTCAGTGCACATGCTGAAACCCTCGTAGTTTCTGAGGGAAAACAACAAGAAGTATCCGATAAAACCTACGAAACTATTCACGCAAAAGACGGTGGCAAAATCATTGGAAAACATTTAACCATTGTTACGAATAAAGATATAAACCAGGGCACAAACGAAACCGTCTATGCTGTAACAGCAGAAGGTGCTGACAGTGCGATTGAGTTACTGGATGGCACAACCATTAAAGGAACTGGTTCTGGTATTTTCTTAGGCCTTGAAGCCAAAGACGGTGCTACACTTCAAATGACTAAAGGAACAATTACATATTCTGGAATGGGGCCCTCCTCATCTGGCATTTTATCTAGCACTGGCGCTTCCTTTTCTGACAGTAAGAGTAAAAAAAACAAGCTGGAAGACGTGGTAATATCGAGTGAAAACGATAACAGTTCACTATCCTTAGGAATAAATGCTAAAAACAGCACAGTAATCTTGAACAATGTAACCGTTACTCAAGCACTAACAGGCATATTTGCAGAGGATCACTCAACAATAACAGTGTCTGGAGGATCATTTCGTGCAAAAAATACAGCAATATCTGCTCAAAATGGCAGCATCATTACTTTAAACAACAATGTTACAGTCGCATCATCTAATGGTACTGGACTCCATGCAGATGGTATAGAATCCAAGATCACAATGAAAGGAGGGGCTGTCATAGGAGGAAGTTTGAATGGACATGAAGGCGCATTACTTACAGAAAATGGTGGACGTATTGAAATTACGGATGTTACTCTAACAACCGATAACTTCGGAAACGGTGCAAATGCCCATGGCTTTGGAAGCATAATTGAATTAAAAGGCAAAACAAGCATTGAAAAAGTTAGAGACGGACTGAGAGCAGAAAAAGGTGGTAAAATCACCAGCGAAGATTTAACAATAACTGCTTATGAAAACCAAGAATACGGCACTTCTGGTATAATAGCCATTGATCCCAATAGTGAAATTCAATTAAAGGGGCATACAACCTTTGAAAAAGTTTCGTACGGTCTTGGAGCCTATAATGGTGGTAAAATTACCAGCGGAGATTTAACAATAGTCGGTGGTAAAGCAATTAATGACAACCCCAATGAAGCACGATCTGGTGTATGGACAGCGGGCTCTGGGAGTGAAATTCAGTTAACGGGCAAAACAACCATTCAAAATTTTGATGAAGGTCTTTATGCAGAGGATGGAAGTAAAATTATTAGCGGAGATTTAACAATAATCGGTGGTGAGTCCGAAGCAGCAACCGTTGGTGTAAACACTTGGGAGGCTGACAGTATAGTTGAATTAAATGGCAAAACAACCATTCAAAATGTTGATGTTGGTCTCGCTATTGGTAAAGATAGCACAATTAAGATGATTAATGGCGCTATTGATGCTAATTCTAAAGGTCTAGATACCCAATCCGACACCCTTCAGAATGGGAAGAAAAATAAAATAGAAGCAAAAAAAGTTGCACTATGGGCGGCATTTAACGGACATATTGATGTCGTGAATACTTCTATGATAGCAGGAGTTGCTGGTTTGCAATTTATAGCTCTCTCTAATCCTGATCTAGATTATCCAGATGTTCCACAAAAACGTAAAAACAGTGAAATCAATCTGACTAATGCAGAGCTTCATGCTGAAAATGGTACTGGAATTTTTGTTGGAGCTTTTACTAACGATAACATTGAAGATATTCCAAGTTTGTCAATCGGTACAGTCAATCTCAAAAATTCAGAAATCCATGCCGACGTATTATTAGGAGATGGTATTTTCGAAAATCCAAAATCTTGGGGAACCGATAATTATTGGAATGATAAAGAGGTTAAAGCGATCTCCAACGGCACCTTCACCTTAAGCACTGATCAGTCTACTCTAGAAGGCAGAGCAAATATTGCTAAAGACAGAAATGTGCACTTTGATTTAAAAAACAATACAACGTGGACGTTGAAAATCAGCAAAAATGAAAAAGATGATGATGGCAATCTGCTTGATATCGCTCAAAGATCTCGTTCTGATGTTTCTGTGCTTAATCTCGATAACAGCTCCATTGTTTTTGAGAAACCAACCGAAGAGCATTACCAAACATTGCATATAGGTTCTGGTAAACCAGACACGCAAGAAGTCTACAATGCAACGGGTGATGCAAAGATTTACTTCAACACAAAATGGAGTGACGGTGCTGCAATAAATGACCAAAAAACCGATAGACTTTTGATCCATGGGGATGTCTCTGGCAACACATCAGTTTATGTCACGGGGCGCTTAGAAGAGAACAATATCGAAGCAAACACCTCTGCTGCTGCCAATGTCCGTGGTCTTTCACTCATTCAAGTTTCTGGAAAAGCAGAAGAAAACTCTTTCAAACTGGTAAATGGTTATACCACAAGAGGTGGCTTACCGGATATGTATACACTACGTGCCTATGGACCAGACTCAAGCCAAGGCAAAGCCGATATTGCACAAAACCTCTTTGATGAAAAGAATGAAAATTTCTGGGATTTCCGTTTGCAACCCGAACTGCTTGGCTCCAATTCTGGTTCAAATCCTGATCCTGAAACAAATATCCCTACCGTTGCCCCTGTACCACAAACAGCAAGCTATTTGGTCATGCCAAATGCTCTCTTCTACAGTGGATTAACCGATATGGCTAAACAAAACGCACTCTTAGCCAATATCAGAACATCTGTCTTAGGAAAAGAAGAGGAAAAACAAACCGGTTTCTTCCTCTATACTTACGGA
>NZ_JBHIQN010000022.1:0-11918 GCF_042196525.1 Bartonella sp. AC62GZZY | reverse complement strand
AAACTGTTAATGCACGTGAATTGCATACGTTTTTGGAAGTTAAATCGGAATTTAGAAATTGGATAAAAAATCGCATTGAGGAGTATGGTTTCCTAGAAAGTAAGGACTTTATAAGTTTCGCTAAAATTTTAGCGAAACCTAATACCTTGCAAGAGAATCAAGGCTTTGTGAGTTTCGGTAAAAATTTACCGAAACCTAAAGGCAGTCGTCCAAGTACAGAATATCACATCACTTTAGACATGGCGAAAGAGCTTTCCATGGTTGAACGTAACGAGAAAGGACGTCAAGCATGCCGTTATTTTATTGAATGTGAAAAGAAACTAAAAAGCCAATCTGTTGATTATTGTGATGATATACGTTTTTCTTTCCCAAAAGATTGGGATAAAATGTCTCCAACTAAAAAGGCTGTTTACATTTATGATCCACTTCATATGCATCTTGTTAAAGCCTTCACGTTGGTAGAAGAGAGCAAACATTATAAAGCTTTAATTAAAGAAGCAAAACAAGTCTTAGAAAGATCTGTCGTAAAAGCTGCTTAGACTTAAAACACATCTCCCCTCCCCGTTCTCAAAAATGGGGAGGTGGTTGGTTTAGCTGCCACTTGCTTTTTTTAAGACTTCACCCATACGTGTTCGCCAGTCTTTTCCTTGTTTTTTAAAAGAGGCAATAACGTTTGGGTCGAGGCGGAGAGTAACCGCTTGTTTAGGAGATTCAACGGGGGGACGCCCACGTTTACGGCGCTCTTCTGTTACATACTTAAAAAAGGAGGCTGGTAAAACGTCTTTAGCTGGCTTTAAGCGTGCAAGTTCTTCATCTGTCAATGGTGGAGAATCCACAGCGTCCCAATCTTCTTTTGCGTAATCACATCCTGCTTCAAAGGTTTTTTTGATAGTCATTGAAAACCTCTCTTTCTTTTTTATTAGCTCGACGAAAGCTGATAATGGATATTGCTTCATTGCCAAGCTTTGCAAAAACAATAACTGTTGTGCCATCCGCAAAATGTCCAATAGCCTTCATGCGGTTTGAATGGGTTGCATCAATAAAAGCATGTTCCCAGTCAAAGTAAATAACATCAGCAAAGTCAAGCTTATGTTTAACAATGTTTAAAGCTCTTTTTGGTTCATCCCACACTATCTTCATATATTTTATGTACACGAAAAATAAAACCTTGTCAATAATTAAAGTGTACAATAATTCGTATAAACCATTCAAAATGGAGCCACTATGAATAAGAAAACTCGTGAGGGGATATCGCTTCGTGCGTTTGCCAAAAAGATGCGTGTTTCTCCTAATGCAGTGGTTTCTCGTCTTAAGACAGGGAAGTTTGATAAGGCTCTTTTTGAAGATGGTTCTGTTAATGAAGCGCTTGCAACAGCTATCTGGAATGAGAATCCAACAAAACGCCCTGCTCCATTTTTAGCACCGGATGGCCAACCGCGAACAAAGATCAAACAAGTCTCTACAGAGGGTGCCAATGAATACAAGATTAAACTGGAGCGAATGCAAGTTGCGCTAGCAAAAGAAAAGATTGCACTTGAACGATTGCGTGAAACAACTGTTGATCGTGAAGAAGTGAGAAAAGAAGCATGGAACTTTGGAAGAGCGCATCGAGATACAATGCTCAATTTTGCCTATCGCTTTGGTACTGAAATTGCGGCGCAAGTGGGATGTGATGCTGCGAGCCTTATTGGAGCTATCGATCATCATATGCGCAAAGCTTTAGTAGAAAATGTCGTCCCTGTTTCTTTTCACGATCCCAACATTTTAGAAGAGAATCCAGAACATGATAAGTGATGCTTCGCCCTCGTCCTCTGATGCTGGGCTCTTTTTTTGCTATGCGAATGAAGGACGCCGTCCTGACCCGCCTTATACTGTTTCCCAGTGGGCTGATAAAAATCGTTATTTGAGCACAGTTACGAGTGCTGAGCCTGGGTTATGGAGGACTATACGTACCCCCTATTTACGAGAGATCATGGATAATCTTTCTGTTTATGATCCGACTGAAACAACGGTTGTGATGAAGGGGGCTCAGATTGGAATGTCGGAAGCAGCGTTGAACTTTTGTGGTTATGCCATTCATCATAGTCCAGGACCTGCCCTTTATGTGATGCCGACCGTTGAGACCGCTAAGAAACTGTCAAAGTCTCGTCTTGATCCGATGATTTCAGCTAGCCCTGCTTTAAGTGAACGCATTGCTCCTGCTCGTGCAAGAGACAGTGGAAATACAATGTTTTCAAAGGAATTTTATGGGGGGACATTGATGATTACAGGAGCAAATAGTGCTGCTGGATTGCGTTCTTCTCCTATTCGCTATTTGGTTTTGGATGAAGTCGATGCTTACCCATTGAATGTCGATAATGAAGGCGATCCTGTAACAATTGCTGAAAAACGAACTTCTGCTTTTATTCAACGTAAAATTTTTAAATTGTCCACGCCGACACACCGTGACACAAGCCGTATCGCCAAGGATTTTATGCTTGGTGACCAGAGATATTACAATGTTCCTTGTGATGCGTGTGGTACGCTACAACCGATTTTTTGGTCACAAATCAAGTGGCAAAAAGGCGCCCCCGAAAAAGCTGTTTTTGTTTGTGCGCATTGTGGTCATGAACATGCCGAACATCGTAAGTCCACCTTAATGGCAGAAGAAAACGGTGCTTGCTGGATCGCAACACAGGAGTCAAGTAAGCCTCGTCTGCGTTCTTACCATATTTCAGCGCTTTATTCCCCATGGCTGACTTGGGGCGATTGTGCGCGCGAATTTTTAAGAGCCAAAGAAGACCCTGCTCTTTTGCAAGTTTTTATTAATACAGTTCTTGGAGAGCCATGGGAGGACAAAACAGGCGAAGTTGTTGACCCTGATAGCCTCTATGCAAAACGCGAAGATTATCCATTGGCACCAGAACAAGCCGTCGTGTTGACAGCAGGCATTGATGTGCAAAATGATCGTTTAGAGCTTGAAGTGGTGGGATGGGGGCGTAGTGAAGAAAGTTGGCATATTGATTATCAAGTGATCCTTGGTGATCCCTCTTCTTTTGAAGTGTGGGACCAATTGGATGAATATCTTGCAAAACGCTGGCCGCATCCAGGCTATAAAGAAGGGATTAGGATAACAGCGGCTTGTATTGATACCGGTGGTGGACATACACAGGCAGTTTATAATTATGTACGCCCGCGTGAGGGGCGGCGTATCTGGGGTATTAAAGGACAGGCGGGACGGCGTGCGGTATGGCCACGCCGACCAAGCAGAAACAATAAAGGACAGATTAATCTTTATATTGTTGGGGTTGATGCCGCAAAAGATATCATTACAGCACGATTTAAAAAATCGGGTCCTGAAGCAACGGGGGCTGGTGCAACACACTTTCACAAAAGCCTTGACCTGGAATATTTTGACCAGCTAACCGCTGAAAGAAAAGTCATCAAATATTTTAAAGGCTTCAAGCGTATTGAATGGCAAAAAAGTGAAAAGGCAAGAAACGAAGCCTTGGACTGTAGGGTCTATGCTTATGCTGCTTTACAAGGTCTGATTTCGGCAGGAATAAACCTTAATCGAGAAGTCGATATCTTAGAAGAGCGTTTGGAAAAACTTAAAATTGAAAGTTCTGTAGAGCAACCAACATCTGGGATTTCTTCATTCACTTCTCCAAGAAGATCTCAGATAGCACAACCTCAAAGGAAACAATCCAGAACAGTGATGAATCCTTATATGCGAGGGGATTGGAGGTGATTTGTGGATGAAACTTTAGGACCATTTAACAGCAAAATTAACAGACTGGAAAGTTTAAAAAGGCGGCGTGAACAAATTGAAGAGGCTCTTTATTCGGGTGCGCAATCAGTGCGTCACGGCGATAAGCAAGTCAGCAACCGCTCTGTTGAGGAACTGCGCAGAGCTCTTGAAATGATCAATACGCAAATAGCGGACCTTGAAGGGCGTAAAGGTTCACGCGTGTTCTATTTTAATATCTCACGAGGCTATTAATGGCTGGCTTTATCAATAAACTTACGGGCTTTTTTACAATTTCTCGTCAACACAATCCCCATTTTGAAGCGGCAAGCAAAAGCCGTCGCATGGGTGGTTTTGATCCCGCAAAAAAACATATCAATAAAGCGATTGAAGAATGCGGTGATACCATTGTTGCCCGTTCAAGATGGCTTTATGACAATGAAGCTCTTTACGGTTCTGCGACTGAAGAATGGGTCTCTGCGGCTGTCAGTGATGGGATTAAACCTTATCCTCGCATTGAAGGTTTTCAAGAAGAAAAGAAAAAGCTTTTAGACTTATGGTGGCAATGGGCTGATGAAGCAGACTACGACGAAGATGCCAGCTTTTATGGGCTGCAAGCAACCATTGCACGAGAGGTCTTTTTAACCGGCGAATGCTTTGTAAGATTGCATTATGTTGACCTTTATGGGCGCTCTGGTGTGCCGCTTCAATTACAAGTTTATCCTACTGAAATGCTGGATCTCACCTATAATGGACCTGCTGAAATTGAAGGCAATTACATTCGTATGGGAATTGAATTCGATGCCAGTGGTAAGCGCGTTGCTTATCATTTCTGGGAACATCATCCCTATGATGATTGTCCTGCAAACAGAGCCTTTAAGAGCCAAGAGCGCATACGTGTGCCTACTGAAATGGTCATTCATATCAAAGAACGCCGGATTGCCGGACAATTGCGCGGTTCTCCCAAAATAACGCGCTGTATGACAAAGATCTTTCAACTCGAATCCTATGATGATGCAGAACTTGATCGAAAAAGGACGGCGGCTCTTTTCGCGGCGTTTGTCAAGGACAATTCCCCAAACGTCGCAAAATTATCCGATAATCGTGATAAAAACGACGTTGAAGAAGAATACGAAGCACCTGCCATTGCACCCGGTGCATCTCTTTATTTAGGAGAGAATAAAGAGGTTACATTCTCTAACCCTGTTGAGGTTGGAGGTTCTTATGAGGCTTTCCAATTTCGCAATATTTCAAAAATTTGCTCGGCTCTCAATATGCCTTATGCCGTTGTGACTGGAGACGTTACGCGCGGTAATTTTTCCAATGTGCGAACCTCTATCATTCAGTTTAGACGGCATGTCAAACAATGGCGTGAACATATCATTGCCTTTCAGTTTAACCGCATTGTTTGGGAACGTTTTGTTGAAATGGCAGTACTTTCTGGACGCGTTCACTTACCCGGATGGGAAGAAAATTCCTTGCCATGGCTTCAATGTGAAAGCTTTGCGCCCCCGCTTGAAATGATTGATCCAAACAAGGATATCACGGCAGAAAAAGAAGAAATTCGTGCTGGCTTGAAAACACGACGCATGGCGCTTGCCGAGCGCGGCTTTGATATCGACAGCATTCATGCCGAACTGCAAGAAGAGCACACAGACGCTCGTGCACGCGGCTTATCTTTTGACACGGATATGGCAGCGCCTTCTGGTGAAAATCAAGCGATTGGTGATGAAGATTCAGAGACTTCTGAGACTTATGAAAACAACCAAGACAGTAAGGCGCAGACAAATGGTGAATAATCTCGACATGCCGTTTTTGGCATCACGGCTTTTTGGAGTTCCACACATGCTTGCCTCCACAAAGCTTGATATTATTCTCAATGCTCTTGCTCCACGGCTTTTTGCAAGTGAAAAGTTTCCCATTGAAGCTTATTCGCAAGGGAGTACAGAAGCTTTAAGACCACCAGAAACCTATGTGGTGCAAAACAATGTTGCTATAATACCGGTTCATGGCACGCTTGTACGCCGCGGTGCATGGCTTGGAGCTTTATCGGGATTGACGTCTTATGAAGGGTTAAGGGCTTCTTTTCGTGAAGCCATGGCACAGCCTGATGTTCATGCCGTCTTACTTGATATTGACAGTGGTGGTGGAGAAGCCGGTGGCATCTTTGATTTGGTTGAAGAGTTTCAAACCCTTTCAAAACAATATAACAAACCCATTTGGGCGCATGCCAATGAATTTGCTTGTTCTGCAGCTTATGCCATTGCTTGTGCGGCTTCTCAAATATGGGTTGCACGCACCGGTGTTGTAGGCTCGATTGGGGTTGTTTGCGCCCATCTTGACCAATCTCGTGCAGATGAGCAACACGGGCTTAAATGGACCTTCGTTTTTGAAGGTGATCACAAAACCCATGGCAATCCTCACGAACCCTTGAGCGATACAGCACAAATAAAAATGCAAGCCGATTGCGCCCTGCTCTACGAAATGTTTGTCGATTGGGTTGCAAAAAACAGACGCTTAAATGCTGCTGCAATTCGTGACACAAAAGCAGAAACTTTTATAGGCACCCAAGCTTTAGAGCTTGGATTAGCAGATGCGCAGGGCACCCTTGCGCAAGCTTTGGAAGCCTTAACGGATTCCATATCACAAAACCCAACATCAACAAAAGAAGGAAAAAACACATGGCACGCACACAATACCGCGCCCAAGAAGAGGATGACGAAAAGATCGTCGACATCATCAATGACGAGGAAGAGGACGAAGACGATAGTGACATCGACAAAAACGCCGAAGACTTCGACGATGAAGAAGAAAACGAAGACGAAGATGAGGACGAAAATAAACCAGAAAGCATAAAAGCTGCTCTTGAAAAGGAAAGAAAACGTGGCAAGGCACTAACAACCCTTGAAAGGCAAGCAAAGCACTTAGGCGTTTCTTTTGATGCCGCAAAAGCCATTAAAAGCGGCATGAATGTTGAGAAAGCAAAAAATGTTGTTTTAACTGCTGCTGTCTCGAAAAGTTCATCTTTTAAATTATCACCCACGGTTCCTCACAGTGATGGAACGAGCAAGGCAAAAATTCATACAAAATGGGAAACAGCTTGGAGGGCAATAAAATGAATAATATTATTTATGAAGACGTACGCAATGGCGCTTATCTTGGACCCTACGATACGGATATGTCAAACGAAGAAGTGGTTTTTGCATCAGGAGCCTTCATTGAAGCAGGAACTGTCATGGGGAAAATTACAGCATCAGAAAAATATGCCCCCCTTAATCCAGCAGCATCAGATGGCAGCCAAATCCCTGCTGGAATTTCTTTTGCCACTGTTGATGCCTCTCAAGCCGATCAACGTGCCGTAATGACAGCACGCTTATGCACTGTAAAAGCTTCTGAATTGCTATGGCCAGATGCCCATTACAGATGAACAAAAAAGTGCTGCCATTCAGTTTCTCGAAGACCATAACAATATTTTATTGCGATAGGAGAATGCGCACATGGATATGAACTTTTTTAAACACGACGCTTTCTCTGCCACCACAATGATGAAAGCGATTGAAAACTATGAGTTTCAACCGGGACTTATTAGTTCTCTTGATCTTTTTGAGGAAGTGGAAACAAGCACCACAGTGGTTGGTATTGAAAGACGTGACAATACATTGTCCTTGATTCAAACCAGTGAACGTGGCGCACCTTTGGCAGAAGGTGATAGAGATGGGCGTAATCTTCGGTTTTTCAAAACAACACGGATTGCCAAAAGTGACACGGTGAAATCAGAGGAAATCCAAAACCGGCGTGAATTTGGGACAGAAGATCAACTCGAGACGGCAATGAAATATATTGCCAGAAAACAAAAGAAACTGATTTCTGAAATCGAATTGACATGGGAAAACATGCAACTTGGCGCTGTTCAAGGGGTGGTTCTTGATGCCGATGGTTCAGTGATTGTTGATTGGTACAAGGAATGGGAAATCGCACCACCAAAGCCGATTGACTTTAAATTAAATAATGAAACAACCAATGTTGCTGATCATGT
This sequence comes from Bartonella sp. AC62GZZY, assembly GCF_042196525.1. Classification (NCBI taxonomy): domain Bacteria; kingdom Pseudomonadati; phylum Pseudomonadota; class Alphaproteobacteria; order Hyphomicrobiales; family Bartonellaceae; genus Bartonella; species Bartonella sp. AC62GZZY. The sequence continues at coordinate 4,155 of NZ_JBHIQN010000022.1, read as the reverse complement.
TGATCAAGTCATTATGAAAATGATTGAAGCTTCAAAGGGAGCATTCACTGATCGTTCACGCATTATTGGGCTTTGTGGAAATGAGTTTTTCTCCAAATTGAAAAACCATAAAACAATTCGTGAGACTTATCTCAACACAGCTCTTGCACAAACTTTGAATAGTGCTGGAGGAGTTGCAACACCAAGTTCGATTGGCTCTGGGAGCTTTGGTAGCTTTGACTTTGCGGGTGTGACTTTCATTAATTACCGGAGTATTCATAACTATAATGTGAGTGCGAAGGCTGGAACAAAGCGCGCCATAGGCATTAAGCCTGATGAATGTCAATTCTTGCCTGCCAATGCACCGGGAGTGTTTCAAAAAACCTTTTCTCCTGGAGAAAGCTTGGATTTTGCCAACACGGTTGGAAAACCGCTCTACACTATGTTGATCGTTGATAACGACCGTAATGCATGGGTAAAGCCGGAGGTATACAGCTATCCGCTTTATATTTGCACGCGTCCTGAAATGCTCTTTAAAGCGGTCAGTGAAGGAAAATAACATGCGATGGCATGGGTTGCTTAATAAAATGATTCAAGACGTGCGCAACACTTTTGGGCAACCCGTCATCTACACGCGAAAGGATAATCAACAATCATTTCAAATTACAGCGATTTACACCATTAAACATTCGGAATCGGACGCCGGTGGCAGAATCTCTACCACAATTGCAAGAAAGGAACTTGATCTTTGTATTAATGATATCGGGGGAGTCCCACCAAAACCTCAAGATAGTATTGTGATCATCTCTCCTGAAAACAACAAAGACCCCTCTTCTCAAGAGCAATTCGTGATCACAGATGTCCAAGCCTCTGAATCCGGTATGTATAAGCTTATCTTGCGGGAGCTAAAACAATGAGGAACCTTTGTCTTATGTGTTTCAAAATCAATAAGGCTGCCCAAGAGCTCGGATTACTGCTGCAAACCTTGGATTTGGAATAGCACTAAATCGGTAATTCCATGGTGCGCCGGTACGGTGACTGATGTGACATCCTTGGTATGTTATAGTTACTGATGCAATTCTTGCCCAAGTAGTCCTTTCATTATCTTCAGGGCTTTCAAACACAATAGCTTGATTTGTTACTAAAAGACGTCCTAAAATCGGAGTCTTTTCGCCAATATCGAGGGTAACGCGTTCTTGAACTCCCAATAGTTTTTCATTTTGTACTAAACGATAATCATATTCACTTGCGTCAAGTTCTTGAAACATGTCACATGCTTCCTCAAAATTAGAGGGAGGAATATCTGATTGCCACAGAGCAACTTCTTGCTCAAAGCTTTTTTCCTTTTTTGTCTCACGATAAGCAATAATAACAAAAATTAAAACAATAAGAATGGGTACTAATAACCATGGCGTAATAGTTACTGTTACCAAAATGCCTCCAATCAGTAGAGCACAAAGGAGAACGATCTGTCCCCTCTTTTCTAACCGTTTTTTTTTAAGTTCCGGCAACATTTTATTAATAACTGATAAATCAGAAGAAAGATGGATATGGGGGGGAGGCATTAAAACCTGCTCTGAAACTTTTTCTTTAAAACGTTTGTTACGTTTATCTTGCCAATGAACAAAAATAGACAATGCAATAAATGCAAAGAAAATTAACCTGAACCATCCCCAAAAACCTAGACCATCATTTTCGTCTGACTTTTTATCTTGAACATGGATACTTTGCCTATCAATATTCTCAGGTAGTGCCTGTGTCACGCTTTCATTTTGAGTAGCAACATCTATTAATAAAGTAGAGGAGGAGGAAAAAATTTCATTATTGTATGCAACTTGATCTGGTTTGATTTTGTGAAAAAAAAACGCACCTAATATTGCAGAGCCGAGAAATAATAAGACTCCAATGCCAAGGGTTTTCAATCCATTTTTACGCCATTTTTTTATACACACTAAAACAAGTCCGACAACCATCACCGGTAACGACAACAAACATACGATCATCGCAATTGTGTCAAGTATGTCGAGCATTATTTTCCCCTCCACTATAAATAAAAAACTAAGCTGGAAAATCTAAAGTGAGTCGACAAATAAAGTAAATATGTGCTTATGATTTTTAGAAAAAAGTGATATTATTACAGGAGTATGAATAATCGAAACAGGAACCTAACGAACACCTTAAATACTAAGCGGACAAGCTACCAAGATAGTTTATTTTCGCACATTAAAGGCTTTGACCCATTGTATGTTACTCGCATATAGTGATCTTGTGGGGTTGGTTATGCTATAAAACACCTTCACAGAAAAACATAACGACGGACTTACTACCGTGTTTTTCAGTGCTCGGCTCTTCCTAATTAAAGAGTCAATGAAAAATGTCTAAGTAGTAAGGAGTTCATCATGAATACTCTATAGAAATTAAAGAACAAACTATTGGCCAAGTAAACAGTTCAAACTGTTAACGCACGTGAATTATATTGCGTTTTTGGAAATAAAGTCTGAATTTAGAAAACGGTGGAAAAGAAAAAGAATACCACATTACATTAGACATGGCTAAACGTCTTTCGATGATAGAGCATAATGACAAAGGGCATGAGGCACGTCAATACTTTATCAAATGTGAACGGCTTTTGAAACAAGTAGCAACACCGCAAATTGACTACTCCAAACCCGAAGCATTGCTTTGTGTCTTGAATCACTTACAAAATCAAATAGAATAGAAAGACCATGTTATTGCAGAATTAGCACCAAAAGCAGAAACACTTGATGATTTAAAACGCTCTGATGGTTTGTTTGGTTTGATAGAAGCAGCAAAGATATTAGAGGTACGACCTAAGGACTTAACTGATTACTTGCTTAAACATGATTGGGTGTATCGACGGGCTCCAGGGGCTCCTTTGTTACCTTATCAGGACAAGATCAAGAAAGGATTTATGGATTGTTCTGCTATTACCATTCAAAGACCGGATGGTACAGAAAAGGTGCTCCCTTCAACGAAAATCACAACCAGAGGATTAGCATGTTTAAGAGAGCAAATTCACGGAGGTGTGCAATGAATACCAATATCGATTTTTTGTGCGATTTATGGATGGCATTGTTTCAGTTTTCCAATCATCACAGCATTGGAGATGAAAATTGTAATGCTATAGTTGAGGTTATGGAATTAATAGAAAAGGTTCTAGTTTTAAAACTTCAAAATGACGTACCCAATATTACAAAGATCTTGGCAATTCTTACAGATTTTGGAGCTTCAGAATTACCGCATAGCATGGATTCCTTGTTGCGCGCTTATGAACCAAATTTCGAGAACCCCATTAGAAAGGTTGCTTAAGGTGAAACATTTCCTTCCCCACTTCAAAGGTGGGGAGATGGTTAAATTGTACATTCAAATTTATTAATTTTGGCAAATTCATCTGCTTTTTCTGCTTGTAAAATATGAACATCATAAGCAGCTTGCATATTAAGCCAGAACTCAGCTGTCGTATCAAAAAAAGAAGCCAGTCTGAGAGCCGTATCAGGAGTTATTGGACTATTTTCCGCAACAATACGTTCTATCCTCGTGCGTGGAACATTCAATGCTTTTGCAAGAGCATAAGCAGACAGAGCATATTCTTTTAAATATTCCTCCCGTAAAATTTCTCCTGGATGTATTGCAATATAATTTTTCATCTCAACCTCCTATAGATCAATGATAATCTACAATTTCAACTTCATAGACGCCATTAGTACGCCATTCAAAACAAAGACGAAACTGGTTATTAATACGAATAGAATATTGACCTTTACGCTCTCCTTTCAATGCTTCTAAATGATTTCCTGGAGGACTGCGTAAATCTTTAAGATCAACTGCTTTATCGAGCATAAACAATTTTCTTTGTGCTATGCGTACCAATGTTGCAGGAAAACCTTTGGGCGTCTTGCCTTCTAAAAGATCTTTACACCGCTTATCCGCAAAAGATTCAATCACCAAATCACCTCTATTCGTTCTTTTACGTATCATAACATGATACCAGTTTTAAGAAAAGGATAAATATTGAATGACAGAAACATTGATACATCCCCGTGAGACGATAAGAGAAACATTTGTTGCGTTGATAAAGGCAGCAAAAACAGTAGCTGGTGATAATGTTTTCAATATGCGCGATTTCAATTTATTTATTGAAGCAATGCCAGCTAT
>NZ_JBHIQN010000021.1:5339-13465 GCF_042196525.1 Bartonella sp. AC62GZZY | reverse complement strand
AGCCCTCAAAAAGAGTGCATCCTTCCCCTCAAGGGATACCGCCAAACCCTCATGAGGCAGTATCCAATCTATGAGGATGCACTCTAGCCTTCAAAAAGAGTGCATCTTTCCCCTCAAGGGGTTTACTCAACTTTCATCGCATATCATTTTTATGAACCCTCATTTTTATGAATCCTTGATCAAAGATACAAAAAGAAGTTTGCTAGCAACTATTGTATCACCCACCTTATGGGATTCCACTTCTCTACAGAGCTTTCAAACTTTTTTACGCCTTCATAAAGTCGAATCTGAAAGAATTCATTAAGGCAATTAAGGGTAAATTTTGTCAATTTCTAGACAAAGTTTATTCTTTTTTGTGATTGTTGTATTTTTACTATAGTTATTTAAATCGAATTTATATATGATACGTATCGATATTTATTTATAGAAATAAATATAGGAGAAAAACTATGAATATCAGATATTTTTTCATAGCTGGGGCTATTACAAGTGGTTTAGCTCTCGCGATTCAAAAATCTGATCGTATAGTCAATAAACAACCCTCTCCTATTGTTGCTCCTTATACTATTGAGAAAACAACTTTACAGTTTGTTAAACAAGTAAGGGACACATCGGATACATTGAATATACTGAGAGTCAGTAATAGAAGCGCATCAGAACAAGCATCCATCAACGATATATACGATAAAGCAGAAAATTTATTGAATGCACTAGCTGGTTTTTTAGGATCACTTATTATATATTTCTTACAACTTGTTGCTAATAAAATATAAGATACAAAAAGTTCTTAAAGTAAGGTTATATACATTTTGTGTATATTGTAAAAATTTAAATAAAAAGGCCCTTTATAAAATGGGGCCTTTTTTAGTTTAATTTTTCCTTTGTTTTAGTTTAATTTTTATTGTGTTTTTATTTTTATTGGCCAAATATCATCGCCTTCAAAAATGCCATTTTTACTTGTCTCACATCTCAAATGACAAAGGCTCTACCCCCTAGCTTCCCTCCCATAGCGCTTTAGTTAATAAGGGTCCGCAATCTTCTTGTTTTTCCCAAAATTCTTCTGTTTTCAAGAAAATGACCATGCATCCCCTACGTCATCGAATTGGCTTCCAGATCTCCATGAAACAGACTTAAAAACACAAAAATACCATAAATTTTTACATCAATATCACCATACTGAAACACTGTTGAAGCTTAACAAGCGCTGCTTCATTGGCAAGGACTTCTTAAAAAGACAAAAAACACCTCAAAGGCAAAAGAGCTTAACACTGCTCAAAAATGGCATTTTTGCCTTCCTCTCATCTCAAATGACAAAGGCTCTACCCTCTTTTAGGCTCTACCCTCTTTTAGGCTCTACCCTCTTTTAGGCTCTACCCTCTTTTAGGCTCTACCCTCTTTTAGGCTCTACCCCCTTTTAGACTCTACCCTCTTTTAGGCTCTACCCCCTTTTAGGCTCTACCCCCTTTTAGGCTCTACCCTCTTTTAGGCTCTACCCTCTTTTAGACTCTCCCCCCTTTTATAGCTCCCCCGTAGCGCCCCTTGAGTCAATGAAGCTTTCCCTCATAGCGCTTATTCAAGCGCTAATTTATGAGCATTTTCTAACAAAACAACAGAACCGTCTTAAAGAAGAGAGCGAATTTATAATTGATTTTTCTCCCCTATTCTTGAGGATCAAGCCATTTTCAGTCTATTTTTTAAAATCTTGGCTATTATTCTCGATTTTTCGAACACTTTATTTTGCTCTGGTAAGAAAGGTGTGAAAGCGTCTCAATCATAGCGCTTTCACATCTTTTAAATAAGAGCGCTTTTCTTCAACAGGAGAGTACAACACTAATCAATTTTTATATCCATAAATGCGATTTTACCATCTTTAATATAAGTAATATCAGGAGCATGTTTTACCCCCTCTGCTTCAAACACGAACTGTTCATCACTCACCCCTTCAAATCCTTGTTCTCTTAATTTTTGTTTTTTCTCCTCAACTAATTTTTTATGAAAATCTCGTTTTTGATTACACAAATTAAGGTTTCTATCTCTAAAAAGCTGATAGTCCATGGCTATGGACAACTTCTCAGCAACCCGTTCCAGCAGATCGTAACTGAACTTTCCTTCCCTTTCCACTTCTTGAGCGATCACCATCGCGCGTTCCAAATAAACTTTTTCAATGGTTTCATCAAAGCCAAGCTGGTTCCCTGCCGTAAAACTTTCGTCATAAGAAGCTAAAGTCTCCACATCGCCCAGCAAAGCAAGAGCAGCAAGATGCAGCAAAGCATAAGGTGCGAGCTCTATGTCATCATCCGGTGTCCAAGATAAAGAGTCTTTTTCCCAAGGAGGAAGACGATATTGAGAGCGAAAAGTTTCATGCAAAGAATCATCTTCCATTGTCCATTTTAAAGTTTTTTCAAGCGCTTTTTTTAAACACGCGGCACTCACTTTTTCTTCAAAAATTTCCAATCCATTGGGCACAAAATTCATAAATACCGTTGGCAAAACCCCAGAATTATGAGGATTAATCGTCTGACAAGCAGCCGCAAAAACACCGCTCATAATTAAAAGCCCGCGATCAAACGGGGAAAATTCTTCCACGTGTTTTTCGTTATAAAGAAACTGCACTTCGCGATCTGGTAAAAAGAGGGTTGCCAAATAATCTCCTTTTCCCTCGATGTCCACAGACCACCCCAAGCTTTTTAAAAGCGCTGTTGCACTTTCTATCGTGAGAATTTCATCATCATCATAACCGACAAAGGGTTCTTTTTCCTTTTCCTTTAGTTGCAAACGCCTCTTCTGCAGCACGGCTTCATCTTTCCAAAACTGCTGCATTGCAAGATCATTTTCTTTAAGCACGCGTTCCAACGCGCCTTTCACTTGGAAATTCATTTTCATCCGTTTAAAGACAGAGGTATAAAGAGCTAAAACAAGCATGATAATGATCATGCAAATAACAATAAATACCCAGAACTCGGGATCTAATAGAAGTACAGCTATAGGATCACTGTTCATTTTTCCCCCCTCACTATTTACACAACCCGTGCGACAGAGAGCTTATTTGCTCTCGCTCAGAGAGCGCTTCGTCTAGTTTCTGAATATTTTTGTACAACTCACCCGTCACTTTGGTGCGAAGCCGTAACATAACCGGAATAAAAATAATGACACAGACCATTATAATGTCCGTTGTTTTAAGGAGAACGGCATGCACAACATATTGCCACCCTGTCAGCTGCCAATTTAATACACCTGGTATTCCTAGAACCATTCTCCAGATGACAAAGACAACAGCAATAGCAAAAATAACTTTATAATCCTTTGCTGAGAGCAACACTTGCTGAAGCGAAAAAGAATGCACTCCTTTATGCTTTTCTTGCTCTGATGTCCAATTTTGCTCCTTCATGTATTCCCCTCTCACTCTTTGAAAAGCCCCGTGTGACAGAGAGCTTATTTTGTCTCACACAGAGATTGCCTCTTCTCGTTTCTGGATCTTTTTTTCCAATTTACGCATTATGATGATGCAAAACCCAAATACCACCGGAATAAAGAAAAGTACACAGGCCGTTATGGCTTACGTCATAATAAAAATTATAATATTCCTGCTGCCTTGGCCCCTCTTGCCTTCCTCACATCTCAAACAGTGAAGATTTTCAAACCGTACCAATCTATAAACAATAGTCACAATTCAGCTTTTTCTTCCTAAAAATTCTCCTATTTTCAAGAAAATGACCCTGCATCCCCACTTCAATAGGATTCATTTCAAAGCTTGAATGAACAAAGCTCCTAAAAATACGAAAACAACCCATATACCGCGCGGCGCCTACGAGCAAAACCGTTCCTTCCTCAGGACTCAAACGATAAAGTAAGTCTCAAGCGCTCACTCTAGGCTCTAAACCCCACGGGCTCTTATTCCCTTTAATCAACACTGATCCATAATCGGCTTTTCTTCCACTCAATGCCATCCTCAACACTGCCCCTTAGAGCAATGTTTATGGACAACCCATAAAGAGCACCAAAACATCTCAGAGGCAAAATGGTATAGAGAGCAATCCCTGTAAATAATGGTATAGAGAGCAATCCCTATAAAGGCTGAATCTCTCATAATTTCTTCATTATTTTTCCCCCTCTCACGACTTCTCAAACGCTGTATCCTGTTCTTTCAAGACGTTTTTCAGTTCTTTTCTTAAACAGCGATACATTTTCGCCTGCTTAAAGACACCATAATAAAGTTCCAAAATCATCATGGGAATAAAAGCAACCCCCAATGTCACGAACATAAGCACGAGAACAAATATCCTGATAAAAATATCACTCCTTTTTTCTCTATCGCCTTTTTTATACCGATCCTTTTGATCGGTTATTTTACCCCGTTGCTAATCTATTTCTTTCAATTTCCGAATATTTTTTACCAACAAAAGCCACAATGTTATGAAGAGTATGTACAAAACTGGAAACAAGACCCAAACACACATTGTAATAATTTGCCAAAACGTACACAGAGAGAGAAAAAGGGGTGTATCCTGCCACCCTGTCAAGTTCTCTTGGCTACCCAAAGATGAGAGAAAGAAAATCCTGTTCCACAACTCAAGAGAGAAAATGCTGTACTCTTTGCTATCCAAGGATGAGAGAGAGAGAATCCTATTCCACAGCTCAAGAAAGAAAATCCTATTCCATAGCTCAATAATGAGTGAGAGAAAACAAATGACAACATGCTCTTGCACAGAAAAAACACTTTTTTCGAAAAAATGGCGCAGTCCATTATAAAATGCTGAATTTTTCCCCTTCATTGCTCTTCCTTTTTATGAAAAACGCATTTCTTTATCTCATGCCCGCTCTTTTAAGAACCACGAAAAGTACAATGCATGGTGCTTCCCTTATTTTCAATAAAAACCCCCAACTTTCTAAAAGCGCGGTTGCTCTTCCAAATGATTAAGAGCATCTTCCTCATTACAAACCTGATAGGCTTCTTTATCCTCTTTGCCTGATGATTTTCCAACCATCCCCTCTTTCTTGTGTCACAAGCTTCCAAACAGTGCCTCTCCCCCCTCACAATAGCTACGCAAGCGCCTTGTCACTCTCTTTTCCTATGCGTTTTAATTCCCGTTTCACTCTACAATACGTTCTCACGCGCTTGAAAACAAAATAATAAAATTCTAAAATGAGCATGACAACACCCACAGGAAAAAAGACATCTAGCAGAAATATCAACCAAAAATATACGATAAAAAAACTGCTTATTCTTTCTCTATTGTTTTTTACCGGATTATTTTGTTGATCGGTTGTGTGACCCCGTTGCTGGATAGCCTCTTCTAACTGCTGAATCATTTTTTTTAACAAATACGTTAAGATGAGATAAAGCACCAATAAAACAGGCATCAAGGCAACAACAACAACCATGATGACTTCACGCATCACAAAGAGCGACAAAAGAGTGCTATCCTGCGATACACTCAACGACCACTTGGATTCTAATGGGATCAAAAGAGCTTTATAACCTATCCCAATAAGGATAGAAATAAGACAAATAATAATATGATCTTTATAAGAACAAAATGATTTTCCAAAAACAAGAGAGCACCGTTTGTTATAAAACGTGTAATTTTCCCCCTTCATTTGCTCTTCCCTTTTATGCAACTGTTTGTCCCTAACTTTTATAAGGACACGAATAACCTCTCAAGCACAATTGCATCCATTATGGTCAAACAGAATACCTCAGAGAACACTCGTATTGCATATTTATGTTGCCAATACTTTTGCCAATTCACGTGCTTGTTTTAAAGAAACATCTCTCAACACTTGCAAACCAACACGCATCACCCCCATTTCATGAACAGCCCCCATGAAATGGGATAACAATAGCGCCCCCATGAATATATTCTCCTTACTATAAACTCTATCACCCCTATTGTTTCAATAAAAAATGTAATCCGGCACCATTCATATACGCCCCCTGCGGCCTCTACAATAGCCTTACCCTCCCCTTGCAACAAGCACGCCATAACTCCATTCCTCAACACAGACACCCCCATTACCCTAAGGCTCCTACAACAACCCCACCCCTGCCCCAACAACAGCCATATCCCGCCTTTACGATAGCCTTTATCCCTTGAAAAAACAGAAGCATTTTTATTCTTTTCTCATTGTTTTCGGCCCCCCACTAAGACATAAAAAAGGGAACTTCCATTGATTTGCAAATGATCGCGCAATAAGAGCATTTGAAATGAGAAAATCTAACAACTTTCTTATTCCAATTAAAAAAGCTCAATGATCATTCAAAATACGATGATATCTTCCATATTTCATTAGAGTTCTTGCAAGGCAATAGCTCAGAACATATTCATAAAAACGCTTCTAAGACACGAGACAGCCGCTATTTTTGAGATCACGCGTTTTAATATTAATGAAAGCACTAACATTCCCTTACAAGTTTGAGGTGTTGTTTTGTCAACAATCTTGTTAGCATGGACTGATTCTATGATGATGCGATATCATCACAATTGCTCTTTATGGACAGCATAATGATACGCATCATTTTACTCATAATTCTTTATAAGCCTTGCGTTATAGGCTTGTTGGGAAAAAAATAAAGGAGAATCCTGTTGAATATAGCAATTATTTTGGGGTCTGTGCGTCAACCTTCCTTAACAAGAACTTTAGCCAGTTATTTAGCGGATTGCCTCATGAAGCGGGGTGCATCACTTCATTGGGTTGATTTGCGTGAACATCCCTTGCCAATGACAGATCCAGATTATCATCAGCAGGTTGAGGCTAATCCAAGTGCAGCAGTCCGTGAGTTTGTAAAAACCATTGCAGCGGCTGATGGTGTTATTCTAGCAAGCCCCGTTTATCAAGGGTCTTATTCGGGTGTTTTAAAAAATGCTCTTGATAATTTAGCCTATAATGCCTTTTTAAATAAACCTGTTGGACTTATCTCTCATGGGAGTACGGCCAAAAAATGCGCACAACCTTGTGAACATTTAGTGCCGGTGGTGCACACGCTTTATGGTTACACACTCCAATGTCAAATTGCCTCTTCCAACGAAGATTTTTCCTCAGATGATGAAGGTCGTACTTGGAAAGTTATAAGTGAAGAGGTACAAACACGTTGTGAAAGACTTGCTGATGAAATGTACACATTTTTAAAGCAAAGAGGTGGGATTTAAAGCAATAAGGGAGGGGGCATGAAAAAAAAAGAGGCGCGCTATCGTTATTTAGTGGTAGGGGGCACAGGGATGCTTGCTCCTTTGTATCAATCACTAGAGCCGCAAGAAGTGATTATTGCTGCACGCTTTCTTTCCCATAAAGTCCAGCTTGAGGCATTGCACAACAAACAGTTGTGCGTGTCGTTGGATTATGATTGTGCGGCATCAAAGGCGCAATTTTTAGAAACTGTGAAGCAATGGCATGATCTAAAATATTGCATATTATGGATTCATTCGCCTGCCCATGCATTTTCCTGCGCATTAATTGAGCAGTTAGCTCTTTTGCCTAAACCACCATGTATTCTTCATATTTTTGGTTCCAACACGCATGATCAAATAATCCTCGAGTGCGCACGCAAAAACAAGGTTGATTTTATCCCCATTCAATTAGGACAAAAAACAACCCCAAAAGGTTTACGACGGCTGCCCCATCAGGAGATAAGCCAACAGGTACTGGATGCCATAAAAAACCATATGAATAAACAAAACTTATGATCAATACCTCTGCTTTGCAAAGAAGCAGTGCCCCTTCAAACTCTATCCATACCCAAACACCCTCTTGAATAACTCATACTCTCTACATCATAGGCTTTTAGAACGAACAATCCCTCTCCTTTACGCCTCTAAACAGCGTCCTTATATCAACAGCTCCAAAACCAAACATTTTTTTCCTCCTCACACGGGCTTATCCCCCTCTCACAACCCTCACAGCCCTTGATCAACCACACACCCTATTACAGTTCCACGTTTTTACGATTTTACAAATTCACAGAAAACAACAAACTTCCGATCAACAGCCCCATTGAAGCCTATCATAAGCCTATTCATTGCCATCAACCCTTTTCCCCCAACGCCCTCCATTCCCCCATTCTAATTTTGACGCATTGCACAATCCAACCTTTATGCCTCCATTGGCACCTCTTCTCCCCAAGCGCTCCA
>NZ_JBHIQN010000021.1:0-5239 GCF_042196525.1 Bartonella sp. AC62GZZY | reverse complement strand
GCATTGCACAATCCAACCTTTATGCCTCCATTGGCACCTCTTCTCCCCAAGCGCTCCACAATCCTCACAGCCCTTGATCAACCACACACACGCTATTACAGTTCCACGTTTTTACGATTTTACAAATTCACAGAAAACAACAAACTTCCGATAAACAGCCCCATTGAAGCCTATCATAAGCCTATCACTTACCATCACCCCTTTTCCCCCAACGCCCTCCATTCCCCCCATTCTAATTTTAACGCATTGCACAATCCAACCTTTATGCCTCCATTGGCACCTCTTCTCCCCAAGCGCTCCACAATCCTCACAGCCCTTGATCAACCACACACACGCTATTACAGTTCCACGTTTTTACGATTTTACAAATTCACAGAAAACAACAAACTTCCGATAAACAGCCCCATTGAAGCCTATCATAAGCCTATCACTTACCATCACCCCTTTTCCCCCAACGCCCTCCATTCCCCCCATTCTAATTTTGACGCATTGCACAATCCAACCTTTATGCCTCCATTGGCACCTCTTCTCCCCAAGCGCTCCACAATCCTCACAGCCCTTGACCAACCACACCCCCTATTACAGTTCCACATTTTTACGATTTTACAAATTCACAGAAAATAATAACTTCCGATAAACAGCCCCATTAAAGCCTATTACAAGCTTATTATAAGCCTATTCATTGCCATCAACCCTTTTCCCCCAACGCCCTCCATTCCCCCCATTCTAATTTTGACGCATTGCACAATCCAACCTTTATGCCTCCATTGGCACCTCTTCTCCCCAAGCGCTCCACAATCCTCACAGCCCTTGACCAACCACACCCCCTATTACAGTTCCACATTTTTACGATTTTACAAATTCACAGAAAATAATAACTTCCGATAAACAGCCCCATTAAAGCCTATCATCAGCCTATCACTTACCATCACCCCTTTCCCCCCAGAGATCAGCGTAAAATGAGAAAAACAATCGATGCCCTCCTCTCACGTCATGAAGCAATGGCATGATCTAAAACTTATGCCTCCCCCATGACACGAGCACTACGTGCGCTTTTTCAGCGCTGCGTTTAATTGTTTGGTAACCTTGTAATAAGAGATCAAACGCTTGATAAAAGAAATATACAGTGCCACAATGGGTATTGTTAAGAAAAAATCAAAAAAACCCCCCAGCAGAATGATAAAAATCACCGTCCAAAATGCCGCTATTTCGTAATGCATTTTATCCCCTTCTTTTTATAAATTGATTGATTGGGTTGCTTCAGTCACTTCTTCCAATTGCTGAATCTTCTTTTTCAATCGATGAGTTAAAATTTCACGAAGGATCACAACAACAGGGATCGTTGCAAAAATACATACCGATAAAAAAAACCAGAAAAGCAAGAGAATGACAAGATATTCAAATCTGCTCTCATCTATCTCAGCTACCCTTTTAGAGAAACTCACATAGACATAAGCTTTGAAAAACATAATGATGAAAGAGAGGCATGCGTGGAGGATATAATCTTTGCGTGAAAAAGCGAGCCATTTTTTTAACGAATAGAAACTTATCTGTGTTTCTAGTGTTAAGTTTTGTGGCACTCTCTCTTTTTCTTTTCCGCTTTTTTCAAAGAAACAAAAACGCTGTGGATGTTCTTTCATCAAACGTCTTTGTTTTTTCACTCTGTAATAGAGCCTCAAACGCTTGATTAAAGAATAATAAGGCGCCACAATAATCATATTCACAAAAATGGCAAAAACTGTAACTGCATTTAGAAAAAAATATCCAATCGGCAGAAACAAAATAAAAACTGCGGCCTCACCCCTCATGCGTATAACCTCATTGATTAATCTCTTGCTGCTTTATTTTTTCTTTTAGTTTTTTCTTTATTTTTTCCAATTTACGCTCTTTAAAACGATAAATCCCCCACAAAATAGGAAGGGGTGTGAGAAGACAAAACCATATCAACACTGGTAAGAGAAAAATAAGAGAACCAATTCCTTCCCATCTTGTCCATTGCAACGGCTGTACCAGAGATTTTGCACCCGCAGGAACTTCTAAAGCCATCATGATAAGGCATGTATAAAACATGATGAAAAAGCGGTGCCCTATTATTTTACACCGTCCCACCCCTTTACACCTTTCCACTGAAGACACCATAAATTTTCTAAATGAAAAGAAAGACACTTCAAATGTTGCTTTTTTCTCCTGCATTGTTCCCCTCTGCTTTTACGCTTCGCGCTTTTTACGCATTATTTTCAGGTTTAAGCTCTTTTTAATTTATCTAAACTCTTTATTTTTCTCAATAATTTTTTTCATCAATCCTAATTTCTACATCCATATATTCTAACTCCCCATCCTTTATGTAAAGAATATCGGGACGATAGTTTTTTCCATCAACCTCACAAATCGCGTCCTTTTCATAAACAAAATATCCCTGTTGCCTTAATTCTTGTCTTTTTTCCTCGATCAAATTTTCATAAGAATCTCTTCTTCTATTGCACAAATTGGGATCCGTAGCTCTAAAACATTCATAGCTTTCTACCTCCATGGAAAAATCCTTTGCCGCCTGTTGAAGCAAATCGTAACTGGGTTGCTTTGTCTTTTCTACCGCCTGAGCGATCACCATCGCGCGTTCCAGATGCTCTTCTTCAATGCTTGCCTCAAAGCCCAGCTTCTCACCTTCTATAAAGCTTTTGTGATAAGAGTGTAAAGTTTCAACATCGCCCATCAAAGCCAGAGCCGCAAGATAACGCAGGGAATAAGAAGCCAACCGAGGGACCACAGTTTTGTTTTCCCAAGGCAGGATTCTATATTGAGAGTGAAGCATCTTGCCAAGATCAACCTCAGTCATTGCCTCATCGAAAGCTTTCTCGAGTGCACGACGTAAACATCCAACGCTTACCTTTTCTTCAAAAATTTCCAACCCCTTCACATCAAAACTCAATTCAAGAGCAATCAAGCCTCCAGAATTATAAGGGTCTATCGTTTGGCAAGTCGCCGCATGGATACCAGAAACCACCGCAATTGCACAATCAAATCGCGGATACCCCTTCTCAGCATTATAAAGAAACTGCACTTCACGATCTGGTAAATAATAGGTGGCCAAATGATCTCCTTTTCCTTCAATTTCCACCTTCCACCCCAAACTCTTTAAAAGCGCCGTTGCACTTTCCATCGTTAAGATTTCCTCATCAGAAAGAGAAAACTCTTTTTCCTCAGATAACGGCTTAATCATCGGCGTTGCTCCACTAGACGGCTCAAAAGCAACAGGTTGTTCAAGCACGCGGCTTAATTCTTTTGTCACTTGGCAATACAGTCTCACCCGCTTGAAAGTAGAGTAATACAATGCCCAAATAAACATCATGACCACAGCAGAAAGCAGCGTGAAAAGCATCAAGCCCACACCCCACGAGAGTACAACAATAATATCCATTATTTTAATATCTATCATTTTCCCCGCCCCTTCATGCGCTGTTTTGTTGAGAAGCGGTTTTTCTTCGCTTCCAGAGTGCTTGCTCCAACATATCGATCTTTTCTTTCAACAGAACCGTGAAAATGATACGAACCACAAAGGCAACAGGGATGAGTACAAAAAGAAGCGCTGATATAAGCCACATGATTAACAAGAGAGCTGCCACGACATCCCCTTCCCACTCCACCAACTTCCACCCAAGCAACATGGGTACGAAGCGAAGAACCGTTCTCAAAGCTGCCACAATGAAAGCAATACAAAAGATGACTTTATAATTTTTGCGTGTCAGAAACGCTTCTTCAAGCACAAAAGACCGTGGTTCTTTATCCAATGGTGCATTTTTTCCATTGCCCCTCATTTTTTACCCCTCATTTGTCTCAAATTTTTAAGCCATTTTCATGAACCGAAGCTTTCGTCCTCACAATGGATGAGGGTTCATCAATATCAAACGCTTGTATCCCTCATCTTTTATAAAGACAATATCAGCGGTGCATTTTTTTCCATCACCTTCAAACATTGCACGAAGAGAAGGTCTCCTACAACGCATGAGAATATATAAAGACCAGTATTCATTTTCTGCCCTCCCTTCACGCGCTGTTTTGTTGGTAAGCCGTTTTTCTTCGCTTCCAGAGTGCTTGATCCAACATATCGATCTTTTTTTTCAACAAACGCGTAAAGATGATGCGGACCACAAAGGCAACAGGAATGAGTACAAAAAGAAGCGTTGATATAAAAACCAATATTAATGTTAAAATGAATAGGATATAATTCCACCACCCTGTCAAATCCCACTTAAAAAACATAAAGAATGCCATTGTAAAAGCTGCCACAATGAAAGCAATGCAAAAGATGACTTTATAATTTTTGCTTGTCAAAAACGCTTCTTCCAGCGCAAAAGACCGTGGTTCTTTATCCAATGGTGCATTTTTTCCATTGCCCCTCATTTTTTTACCCCTCATTTGTTTCAATTTCTAAGCCATTTTCATGAACCGAAGCTTTCGTCCTCACAATGAATGAGGGTTCAATCAATATCAAGCGCTTGTATCCCTCATCTTTTATAAAGACAATATCAGCGGTGCATTTTTTTCCATCACCTTCAAACATCATGTTTTCATCACTCACAGTGTGCCCCCTATTGTCTTAAGGCTTCTCTTTTCTCGTCGATCAAATTTTCATAAAAATATCTTCTTCTATTGCACAAATTTGGATCTATGGTTCTAAAATTCTAAGTGCTCTTTTTATTTTCAGGAAGATAAGCTGCTTTCCAAAGAAGAAGCAAACGAGTGCAAGAAAATCGTAACGAAGTTGCTTTGTCTTTATGACGATTTGAATCATCTAGCAAAACCGGCCCAAATAGATTTTTTCGATATTTTTTTTCAAAGCCCAAACTTTCATCTTCCATAAAGCTTTTATGAGAAAGCTGCCAAATGTTAACATCAGCCCTCAATACCAAAGCCCCAAGGTAGTGCAGCAAAGAAGAGGGCACTTGAGAGATAGAATAATTTCCTTTTCCCAAGGAAGGGTGTTCTATTGAAAGCCAAGCACGCGGCCAAGATCAACCTCAGTCCCAGATCAACCTCATTCATTGCCTCATCGAAAACTTCCTCAAGTACACGACACGCCCTACGCTTACCTCTTCCTCAAGAAATTTCAATCCCTTTGCCTTAAAATCCACCCCTTTGCCTCAAAGCCTCGTTGTCAATCTGGCAAAGCCCCCAAATGATAAGGATTAATCATTTGGCAAGCCGCAGCATGGATACCAGCGTCTCCAACAATTCCATAACC
>NZ_JBHIQN010000020.1:9087-14185 GCF_042196525.1 Bartonella sp. AC62GZZY | reverse complement strand
TCACTCCAAGCCACTGGATAACGACCTGCCCCCTCCATTGTCTTTTCCCCCCAATGAACCAGCCGGCAACTCCCCCCAAGCGCCCGCAATTCCCCATATATAGGTTCTTTTCTTCATGCCCCCCCTTTTCCATGTTGGCTAAGAAAATTCCCGCAAAGCTCTTCCCCCCAAGCGGCGCCCCTAAGCTCCCCCTCAAGAACGAAAGCATAACGCGCACCATTGTCTCTGCAATAAAAAAACACTTGCCCGTCATTGTACTCCCCCAACACTCACCACAAAAGCTCCCAAAATCATGCCACCATATCTCTAAACACTTGGCCTTACTCCCATTCTCGTTTTGCCCTCCGGCATACGCCTTGCATGCGCTTCAAGCTCCCCGCTTTTACCCCCCATTGTCCCAATATGCTTTCACATTCATAGCCAAGCTCTTTGTGCTCCCTGCTTCGCTGCGCCCCCTTGTTTGGCACCCTCTTCCAACATATGCTTTGCTCTTTTCCCTCTGAATTTCTTTTTTATAGAACTTTGCCTCTCCTCAACGCTACACAAGATCCCTTTCTTCCCCTCTTGCGTCTCATTCTTGCTTTGCCCTCCAGCATACGCCTTGCATGCGCTCCAAGCTCCCCGCTTTCTCCCTCCTTCAAAGCAATTTCTGTTCTTATATGAAAACCTGTCTCAACCGATTTAATTTGCTGTACCATCTTCTCCAACGCCTCATTAAAACGGCTAATTTCATTTTCAAGCTTGCAAATATAGGCTTCATCACGATAAGCCCGTTTAATCAAAGGTGGCATATTTGGCCAATAGAGCATTAAATCCACCCATTCGCGTTGAGAAATCCATAACCCTCCTTGACATTGTGCTTTATGTTCTGCTGGAAAGCCCTTTTGCATGAAATGAGGAATTAAAATTTCAGGTTTTTTTGTTTTAATTTCCAACAATCCATTTTTTCCCACAAAAGCATCGGGAGAAAATCCTTGTCCGCGATCATCAGCCAAAACAAAGCCAATACATTCAGGTTCTGTATGTGTCAGTTTCCCATAAAGCTGTCGCGCGCTTGGTTCTAATTCAGTCCCACGTCGCTGAGAAAGTGTTGTCCCTTCATCAACGGTTTTTCCTGTAATTCTTTCTCCCGCCAATTTCATCATCACACTCTGATAGCGTGACGTTTTTTGCCCTTGTTTTGTTCGTGCCATCACCATCTCAAACAACGAAGCCGTAATCAAACCATTACGCACTTGCTGCCATTCCTCTGTTCCTTGAATACAATCGATAATGATTGGCATGGTATTTCTCTCCTTAATCTTTAAAGTGCTTTTTTTTGCAACATATTCTCTTTGAAACATTCATATCTTTTAAGATGCATTCCCCACTAAGAATGACAGCATCCTTAAATATTGTGCTACTGAAATCACAAAAGCTGTTGGAAACGCCCCCCCAACATCCCTCCTCCCCACAAGTTTCTCATCCCCTCCTTTTCCATATCAGCTAAGTCCCTCCCAAGCGGCGCCCTCCCTAGACGAAAGCATAACGCGTGATATTTTCTCCCCGATAAAAAAAACCTTACCCGTCATTATCTCCCTAAGGCTCAACACAAAAACGGTCAGAACCGCGCCCCCATAGCGCCTTCCTCTTCTTCCCCCTCAAACACCTTCCCCCATTTCCCAGCATGCTTTCACATTCATGTCCAAGCTCTTTGCACTCCCTGCGCTCAAAGCTCTCTGCTTTCCCCCCTCCCTCAACACTCTACTCTTTCCCCCTACACAAAGCTTTTTTTAAAGATTGACATCTCCTCAACGCTATACGGCTGCCCCCCTTTTCCACACCTCATATCTCCCCTCCAGCATATGCCTTGCATACGCTTCAAGCTCCCCCCCATTCGTTCTCCCCACAAGTTTCTCATCCCCTCCTTTTCCATATCAGCTAAGTCCCTCCCAAGCGGCGGCCTCCCTAGACGAAAGCATAACGCGCACCATTGTCACCGCAATGAAAAAGCACTTTGGCCCATCATTGCGGCTTCTTTTTTCAACCCTGCTATTGCACGACGGAAAAATCATAGCGGAGATATTCTTCCGCCAATTTTTTTGCCATAGACAGCGCCGCTTCTTGCGAGATAAAAAGAAGAGCGTCGTGTTTTTGTGGTTCGAGTCTGATTAAATTTCGCATATTTCCAGCATAATAAAGTGGAATCCCTCGATAAGAAGTCTTGAGATAACTTGTCATGTTTACCACCAATAATCTGTCAAGACATCACATGGGCGTAAACGATGCTGTTTTTCATAAGAGCCATAGAGATTATCTTCATAATCGCACGCCGCTCTTTCATTTAAAAAAGCATGATACGCTTCACTATTCAAAATGAAGGGCTGCAATTGTGTATTTTCTTCATTTATTTCATGATTTTCGACATAAAAATCAGCGATTTGTTCCGTAACATCTTCAGCATAAGAAGTTGTCAGATCGAGTCGTAAAACTCTATAAACAGTTTCATATTCTTCAATCAGTTCGAGCACCTCTTCGATTTCGTCGATTGGTCCTTCATAAGTACAAGGATTTTCCTCTTCGCATAAAACGACAATGATTTCATCCTCTTTAACGAATGAAATATTTTTCATGATTTCCCCCTTTAGATAGTTGATAAAGCATAGCCTTGTCTTGACAAGACTAAATATAGCGTTAGTCTTATATCCTCTATAGGAGAGATGTCAATCATTTTATCCTTCATAAAAGATATATTTTAAATATCTACGGGGTTCAAATGACATATGTAAAGAAAAATCTATTATTCTTTGTTCCTCTCATGCCCCTTTGTTGTTCTCTATTTGTTCTTACAAAATTGCAATTATAAACACACAGGAGAGATAAAATGAGTGACATAATATTAATAAAATACTGGAGTCGCCTTGACACAAAAGCACAGAAAGAAGTTATTTTGAAGCTTCGTCAATTGGCCGCCGCAAAAGAGTCAAAATCGCCTGTCTCTCTTGCGGAGAGAGTTTCGAAATAAGCTCTATAAATTCTTTATCTTCAGGGCTAGCCCCTTTCCCGTAAAGAATATAATTCATACTGATATTAATTTCGTGACAAATTCGCGAGAGAGATTCGATTGTTGGTTCTTTTCCTTCAGAAAGAATAGAATGAAGGTACCCCGCGCCTTTACCGGCAGAGAGAGAGATAGATCTTTTTGACCGCCCACTTTTTTCCAAAGCGGTCTTTAATCTTTGACGCCAACCATCGATATTCATAATTTCACCATATAGCGCGTCTTTTTAAAAAAACACGTCCTTTTTATAAAACGGGCTTGCATTATCCTCTAAAAAGGATAAAATTAAGGAAACAAATTTTACTTTTTAGGGGGAATTTTCTATTTTTAGCTCATAAAAACACTTTAACCACCCTACCGGATATAAAAGACCACCTCCAAAGCTTCTGCCCAAAAGAAAGTACGTTGAGAATGTGTGGTATTCTTTATTTTTTCCATCACCGCAATCTTAAATCGTAAGTTTGCATGCGCTTCAAGCACAGCCAATCATTTATAAGCATCGTAAAGAAGCCTCTCGTCATCATCGAACAGAGCCAAAAGCAACACAAGTTAAATCCTTATTTGAGCTTTTATCATCAATAAAAATGTATAAAAAAGAAGAAAGTAGATTGCAGTATGAAACACGCTAATCAACAAGAAACTCCTCATTATGAATCGTCTAGGCTTCCATATGTTTGTTGGTATCAAAATGACTTTCTAGGAGGTGTACGTGGGATGCGCGCACACGAAATTGGAATCTATACGATTCTTCTCAATGAAATGTATGCCCGTGGCCGACCTTTAGAAATATCGAAAGAACGTTTAGCGCGTCTTTGTGGTTGTGACAAGCGAACTTTTGTTAATGTTTTAGAGATGCTCATCCAAGAGGGTAAGATTTTAAATTTAGCCAATGGATTATGGAATAAGCGTTGCGAAAATGTTTTTCAAGAGCGTGAAAAATTGCTTGAACAAAAATCCTTTGCGGGTCGTTCTTCGGCAAAAAAACGCAAGAAAATCAATGTAGAGATGCAACAACTGCTTAACGAAAGTACAAAAGATGTTGCACAAAGCTCAAAAGCTCAAAAGGCAGAAGAAAAGGAAACACCTTACGGTGTTTTAGAAAAGAAAATTTTGTTTGATGAGACAGAACCTTGTTTTTCCTGCGAAGAGAGTTTTGAACAAAGCGATCATCCATCACCCTTATCGGCTCTTGATTCACCTCTCCCTTCTCCTCCACAAGAAGAAGCGGAGCAAAAAAACGCCTCCCCTTTAAACGCTCCCCAAGCGGAGTTCACTCCCGCCCCTATCGCGCAAATTGTCACGGGGGAAAAGACAAAATCCGCCACCACTCTTCCCCTCAGCAATCTTCCTTCCTCCATTCCTCCTTCTTCCAACAAAAAAACCACAGCCTCAGTTGCCAAAGGGTACCGTCTTCCTGAGCATTGGCAAGCAGACATCAAGGCGGCAGTTTCAGAAGGCTTGAGTGAAAGCCAAGCTCTTTGGCAAGCCAAAAAATTTCGCGACTATTGGAAAGCCAAGAGCGGCAAAGAAGCTCTCAAAGTAGACTGGCAAGCCACATGGCGCAACTGGTTTCGCCGTGAGATCGAACGGCAAGAACAGCAAAAACAGGGAAGCTCCTCATCTTTTACCTCTGAGAACAACGACACGCTTTACCGCAGTTTGATCAACTATAGCGACAATTTTTGACATCACAAAAACAACGTATTTTTCAAGCACGCACAGGGATAAAAACGTTTCAAAACCACAATAGCATCGGACAAAATAACACAAAACAAAGGGCGGCAAAACAACACTTGGATAAGCTCTTCACACCGTAAAACGCGTCAACATCGACCATTTTTCTCTCATCACAAAAGCGTTTTCCCCATGCAAAAGCCCCACACAGGCATCCCAACACATGCCCCAACAAGGTATCCCAAAACAGGACTCCAAAATGCACCACCCTCTCACAGACATCCACCCCACCCTTCTTTCACCCCCTTCCTCCTTTCCGCTTTCCTCCTTTTCTCAAGGCGCCACTTCCCATGCTCTTGGCAAGCAGACATCAACAGAGCAGCT
>NZ_JBHIQN010000020.1:0-8987 GCF_042196525.1 Bartonella sp. AC62GZZY | reverse complement strand
TCAAAAACCTTCAATGAAAAGCAAACTCCTTGGCACTCTCCCTCCCACACAGGCATCCCAACACATGCCCCAACAAGGTATCCCAAAACAGGACTCTAGCATGCACCACCCTCTCACAGACATATCCACCCCGCCCTTCTTTCACCCCCTTCCTCCTTTCCGCTTTCCTCCTTTTCTCAAGGTGCCACTTCCCATGCTCTTGGCAAGCAGACATCAACAGAGCAGCTTCAAAAACCTTCAATGAAAAGCAAACTCCTTGGCACTCTCCCTCCCACACAGGCATCCCAACACATGCCCCAACAAGATATCCCAAAACAGGACTCCAGCATGCACCACACTCTCAGACATCCCCCCACCTTCTTGCATCATCCACCCTACCTGCTTCCAACGCGCCCCTCTCAAAGGGCACCACCTTCCTAAACCCTTGGCAAACAGATACCAACACAGCCATTTCAAAAACTTTCAGGATAGAGCAAGTCCCGCACAAAAAAGGACCGCATAGCACAAAACCTTTCACCATGTGATCGAACAACGAGAACAGTAAAACAGAATTCTCACCTCTCACATCTGAAAAAAACAACAATATATTCACCAGACGAATGACCATGAGCACAATTTTTGAAATCAAACAAAAACTTATCTCACAAGCAGATAGAATAGCAGAAATGCTTCTTCCCCAAGGGCACAAACGAGGCAACAATTGGATTGTAGGCAACACACGTGGTGAGGCAGGTCAAAGTTTATCGATTTGCCTAAGCGGCAGCAAAGCAGGGCTTTGGTATGATTTTGCAGAAGGCATTGGAGGAGATCTTTTAGACCTTTGGTGTGAAGTCAAAGGCATTAGTCTCTCTCAAGCTTTAGAAGAAGCACGCGCGGCTCTCAATCTGACACGCCCCAAACCCTTTATGGCACCCCATCGTTCCTATCGCCGTCCACCGGTCCCTACAGGGCGCCCCCCGCAAAATCTTGTAAAAACCTATCTCCACAAAGAACGCCACATTCCTTTAGAGATTATAAAGCGTTACCGCATAGGAGAAGATGGCGAAAAAATCATTTTTCCCTTTTATAAACCCGATGGCACCCTTGCTTTAGTTAAAGAACGGCTTGCGCAAGCAGGAGCAAAAACAAAACCTACAGCAGCACACTGTGAACCGATTTTGTTTGGCTGGCAAGCCCTTTGCCCTTCAAACCCAACCGCCCCGCAGGCGCCTCAACACGCACTCTCAACCAACCCAGCCGCCACGCAGGCACCTCAACAGGCATTCTCAACAACCCCAGCCGCCACGCAGGCACCTCAACAGGCATTCTCAACAACCCCAGCCGCCACGCAGGCACCTCAACACGCACCCTCATCAACCCCCACCACCACAAACGCGTCTCAGCACGCACCCTCGTCAACCCCCACCACCACAAACGCGTCTCAGCACGCTCCCTCATCAATCCCAGCCGCCACGCAGGCGCCTCAACACGCACCCTCATCAACCCCAACCGCCCCACACGCGCCTCAACACGCACCCTCATCAACCCCAGCCACCACGCAGGCGCCTCAACACGCACCCTCAACCAACCCAGCCGCCACGCAGGCGCCTCAACACGCACCCTCAACCAACCCAGCCGCCACGCAGGCGCCTCAACACGCACCCTCAACCAACCCAGCCGCCACGCAGGCGCCTCAACACGCACCCTCATCAACCCAAGCCACCACGCAGGCGCCTCAACACGCACCCTCAACCAACCCAACCGCCACGCAGGCACCTCAACAGACACCCTCATCAACCCCAGCCGCCACGCAGGCGCCTCAACACGCTCCCTCGTCACCCCCAGCCGCCACGCAGGCGCCTCAGCAGTCCCCCTTAATGGAGCGCGCACCGTTTCCCCTTCTTTCTTCAACAAACCGTACCATTGTCATCACTGAAGGAGAAATTGATGCACTTTCCTTAGCCGCCTATGGATATCCGGCGGTCTCTGTCCCCTTTGGAGGAGGCAGTGGAGGAAAGCACAATTGGATTGAAAATGAATTTGATCATTTAGAAGCTTTTGAAACAATTTTTTTAGCCACCGATATGGATAAGCCTGGTGAAGAAGCAGCCCGTGAGATTGCCAGCAGGCTTGGACGCCACCGTTGCTACCGTGTCCGTTTACCCCTCAAAGATGCCAATGACTGTTTAACCGCAGGGATTGATAGAGCCACCATAAAAGCAGCCTTTTCCTCAGCAAAAAGCTTTGCACCAGAAGGTTTACGGCGCGCCTCAGACTATAAAGACAAAGTCATCGGACTGTTTTGGCCAGAGCCTGAAAAACATCTTGGTTATACGGTTCCCTATCCTAAACTGAAGGATAAAGTGCATTTCCGCCCAGCAGAATTAACGCTATGGAGCGGTGCCAGTGGAGCAGGTAAAAGCCAATTGTTATCAGACTGTATTCCCCATTGGATTGCGCAAAACAGTCGGCTTTGCTTAGCGTCTCTGGAGATGAAAGGAGAACAATCGCTCCGCCGTTTAACCAAACAAACGGGCGGCTTAGAACAGCCTACAAAAGAGACAATTGAACGGATTCTTCATTTTTTAGATGAAGGGCTTATTCTTTATGAGCATGTTGGCAAATCAAGCGTTGACACCTTGCTTGATGTCTTTGACTATTGCCGTGCACGCTATGGCTGTGATCAATTTATCATCGACAGTTTGATGCGGCTTGGCATTGCCTCTGATGATTATGCAAGACAAGAACAAGCCGTTTATAAAATGGTTGATTGGGCTGTTTTAAACAGTGTGCACATTCACCTTGTCGCCCATGCCCGCAAAAGCGGTCTGGATAAAGATATCCCCAGCACAGAAGACATTAAAGGCGCCTCAGAGATTGGCGCCAATGCCTTTAACATCATCACCATTTGGCGCAATCGACCGTTAGAAGACAAAATCTTTGCCGCCTCTCTCGCACAAGAAAAAGCAGATTTAGCCAAACGCCCCGGCGTTATTATGAATATTGCCAAACAACGTTCTGGTGATTTTGAAGGCAAAATAGGGCTTTGGTTTGATCCCCAAACCTACCGCTATCGCTGTTCTTTTGAACAATCATTCCCTCGACGTTATCTGTAATACCCCACAAACCCCACTCTCTTTAAAAACGCCACCGCTTTCACACGCACACGCCCTGCTCCCATAGAAACAACAGGAAGGATCAATCCACAAATGACGAAAAACACCCAATCCTTCGCGAACCAAAGCCAGCTCAACCCTAGATTCTCTAATCCCAAATGCAAACAAAAAAAGCTCGCTCCAACAACGGCGCCCCCCTTCAATAACCACAAACAATGCGTCACCACCCCATCTCGCCACCCCCTCATATGCAAAATCAAAAACCACTCCAACAGTGCAGCAAACACCAGCCCCATCAAGGACAATAGTCCCCATGGTATGTCCACATTCTCCATCCCCACAAGAGCTAAAAAAGGACGACTCCTAAAACGCCGTAAAACAGCACTTCCTTCAAAAGGAGGGAAAGACCAAAAATACAATAAAACGCCACCCGCCACCACGGAATATCGAAGCGCTTGGAAACCTTATAAGTACACATAACGACAACAATAAAAAGGTAGAAAAACACCAACAACAGCAAAAAAAAACAAATCGTTCGACATCACATACCCCTCACAGCAAGCACATTAAAGATCACACCCATGGAGAAGAAAAACACCCCCTACTTTAAGAACCAAGCCCCTAGAACACGCGCACGCCTTACACCCTGATAAATCAAAGGAGAAAAAAATCCAACAATAAAGGGCAACACCCTCTCATCCGAGAACCAAAGCCAGCTCAACCCTAGATTCTCTGCTCCCACACGGGTAAAACAAAGGATTGGTGCCAAAATGCAGAAAAACAGCACAAAATTCAAAGCACGCAACAACCTCTGTAACACCGTATCACCTTGCTCGCGTATAAAGAACCCCAAGAGCACTTTCAACAATACAGACAAGAGCAAAACCTTTAAGAATACCGCCCTTATGCTATCCATATCCCTGACACCCACAGCAGCAAACCACAGGATAAAGCCCATCATGCAACAAAACATAACCGCCTTTAAGAACACTTGCCAAGCAACAGGCATACTCTTGACGCCCAAATGCACCAAACCAAGGACAGTTGCAAAAATGCAAGAAAATACCGCTCCCTTCAAGAGCAGCTCTCCGTCAACAGCACGACGGCCCACGCCCACATAAATAAAACCAAGGTAGGTGGCAAGAGCGCCATAAAGCACCACCCATCTCCAAAACATCCACCCTGTAACAGAGCGACGCTTGGCAATCTTATAAATAAAAATCAAGGCAACAGCAAAAAAGCAGAAAAAACAAGGCAACAGCAAAAACATCACATTGTTCGACATCAAATACCCCTCACAGAAAGAACATCAAAGATCACGCCGGTGGAAAAGAAAAATGCTCATTTTTTTAAGCCCCCCAACAGTACACGCACACACCATACCCCTCTCCAGAGCAAAAAAAGGAACAAATCCAACACTGCTCACAAACACCCCAATCGTTCAAGAACCCCCATTGTTCAAGAACCACCTATCGTTCAAGAACCCCCTATCGTTCAAGAACCAAAGCGTGCTCCAGCCCATATGCTTGGCTCCCACATGTGCCAACCCAACAACAGTGCCAACAACGCCGCCAAACACCAGAAACTTCAATAAAAATACCCCACGCGATATCCATTTACCCCGCACCCTCATAAGTAAAACCAAGGACAGCGCCAACAATGCAACAAATACCGCTCCCATCACTAAAAATTCCCACGATATATCAAAATGCTTCGCTCCCTTATAAGCAAAGCCAAGAACCACTGCAGCAATGGTGCAAAACACCCCCGCCTTCAAAAACACACCCCACGATACAGTCCTACGGTCTGCTCCCACCAAAATAAAACAAAGGACAGTTGCAACAATGCAAGAAATCACCCCCCCTGCCAAAACACCTCCCACGGAATAGCCGGTCGCCCCGCATCCTCATAAGCAAAGCCAAGAACCAAGCCAAAAATGCAGCAAAACGCCAGTCCCTTAAAAAATATGTCCCGCGCAACCACCATACGCCCCGCTCCTTCATCAATAAAAACCAAAGATCATGCCCAAAATGCCGCAAAAGATCAATCCTTTTCAAAGAATGAAATCCTAAACTCAAGACGCCTTGCCCGTCTATAAATAAGAGCAAGGACAAAGCCCAAAAGGACATAAAACACCCACTTGTTTAAGAACCACACCTGAGTCAAACCCAAATGCTCGGCTTGCGCATAAACAAAATCAGAGAGAGCAGCCAAAATGAAGCTCAACAACACCATCTTGAGGAACAACCCCTTCGTTACACCACGCCGCTGCATTACTTCATAACCCAACATAAGGAAAATACCGGGAATGCCATAAAACGCCACAGCTCGTAAAAATATGCCCCACGTCATCCCAAGAGCCTTCATTTCCACATAAACAGCCACAGAGACATAGGCCACAATACAGCTAAACACCAACCCCTTCAAAGACAAAAGCCCGCGCGCCATCACTCACCTCCCCCATCAAGTCACTCAAGAAAAATATCCACCATGCGACAAAACCCCTCTCTTTTCAAGAGCCAAATCATAACAAGATGCTTTACACCTCTATAAATCAGCCCAATGACAAAACCCAAAAGGATACCCTCACGGAATTAAGAACCAAAGCCAGCGCCACCCCATGCGTTCAGCAACCGTATAAACAACATGAGATCCCCGCCAATAACGCCCCCCAAACCCCATCCTCTTAAAAAAATTTCTTCCTTTCATGATCCCTCAAATACCTCCCCACATAAATAGAAATAAAGCTCCCAAGAGGCAGAAAAACATCAACCATGGCAAAAAACCAAATCCTGCGACATCAATCCTCCCCCCCACAGCAATAAAATCAGAAAGAATGCCCATCATGCAACAAAACGCCCATCCTTTAAAGAAGCAGAACCACAAAGAGAACGACACACACCACTCCCACAAAATCCCTCGCACAGCCCCCGCAAAATCCCCGCCCCCGTATAAATCTCTCGTACAAACAAATGACAGCAGCAAAAGAAAACCACCACCCCACACCCTTTTGAAAAACGTCCCCTCACGCAACAAGCAGATATAAAAACCTATTCCTCAACAAGCATACAACAGCACAATCCCGTTTCTTTGCATAAACATGAAAGAAGCAAATTTAAAATTTTTAAGGAGATGTTATGAGCCATCAAGAGAAAAAAAACATGCAAACCTGCCCGCTTGATCATCAAAATCAAGGAAAGCACATTGGTCATTTAAAGACGCAAGAAATCCCTGTAGAAACGCGTAATCCTTATTTTAAACCCAATCATCCAGAAAGTTCCAGTAACCCGCGCACGATTAAAGCCATTGCCAATGCACAAAGCCATCCCATTGCCCTTTTATATGCCAAAGGACATCTCAGCAAAGCCCAATATAAAGCGGCAGAACGTTTTTATTTTTACTGGCGTCAAAGCCAAGCCGATCTCCACATGAGCCTTGACTACACCCGTGAAAAGGTTGCCTGTAGCCAAGGGCACACACACCCCATTGAACGTCAAATAGCAGCATCCAATCAATTAAAAACCATTAAAGTTCAACTTGGTATTCTTGGCTATTCTCTTCTTGAGCGGGTTATAGGCTATGGACAAGCGATCAAAGAATTAAGTTCTTCAAAACGCAAACAAAACTCCCTTGCCGATCATTTACGAGATTGTTTAGACTTGCTCGCATTTCATTGGGGATATGCAAACCATAAACATTTTGAATAATCTCCCTCGCCATTTTAAGCGGCCTCCCATCCTTCCCGCTCCCTCTATAAGCCCCTTCCCCCACACACGAGCTCAACCATCCAGCAGCTCTCGCCCCTATTTCCATCACCTTGCCCCCACCCAAAAGGACAATACTTCACCCCCCTCACACATACTTAAGATACACCCCGCACTCTTAAAAACAAAAATCCTTCCCCCATATCAATCCTATAATCATGGGGGCTCTTAATGCGTTTTTTATTGAAGAATATTCTCAAAATGCTTGCATGCATCATAATATTTTTAAATATAGTTTAATTAATATCGAATCTTAAAATAAATATTCAATTGAAAAAAGTATTAAGTTTTAATGCAAAATGACAAAATTTTTTGTAAAAAGTATTTTTTATATTGCTATTTTTTCAATTCTCTGCTAATTATAATGTGTTAGATTCTTTAAGTATGATTTTTTTGTATTTAGTACGGCCTTTTAAATTTATTCTTTTTTGACACGTTCTGCGAGTCAATGTTAAAATTCTCCTGCTTTTTGGTCCTCTGATTGCGACGGAGGACTTTTTTTATGACTGTACTTTTTTGTAACTGTATTGTCTTCAATCACTTCCTTATGAAGCTTTGTGATATTTCTCTATAAGGTCTACCCGCAAAATAGATCATTCTTTTGTCAAATTGACTTGCGTTCCATTCTTAAAGAACAAAGATTCTTAACTCAATCTGATTTACAAACAGCTTGGATACACTTCCCTCTTGGCTTCCATTCCCTCTTGGCTTCTATTCAGGGTTTGCCGCTAAACTCAAGGCGCAACAGAAGATTGCTCTGTCTCAAAGATTCACCACGCCCCTAAAAAACACTTAAAACATATCCCAAAAAGCTTGCTTCATATCACCAAACCTTAAAGGATAGTGTTTTACGGTATAAGCTGTTTTACACCATAATAGAATGACTAATATTTGATGATATTCTTTATCGTATCACACCAATAGGCTGATGTATAATCACAATCAATTGTTCTTCAGATTAAAATTAAGAGAGCAGAATATCGCAAGATTCTCTTATTTATGTTGAATCAATCAACACCATTTCCTTGCGCGTTACAATCGGGAGAGACATATGAAATAAAGCACTTCAAAGATTTCAAAGATAAAGAATCAAAATGCCTCTTATGAACACGCTCAAGAGCCAAAGGCTGTCATCACATGAGGTGAGAATAGTATGATAGTGCTGGCTTTCCCCTTATGAGAATTTAAAGAAGGGCTTATCCACTTCACAAGAAATTTCTCCATTATCAGATTTACCAATATCCCCAATCACCAATATAATTGTGATGATAAGATCACATAATATTTTTAAACAAGTACGTAAATGCGCTACACAAATATATTCTATTTAGAACATTCTATTTTACGTGAGTCGCGTAAAATCCCATTAAAAAATAAAATCCCCCATTAAAAAATAAAATCCCCCATTAAAAAATAAAATCCCTATGAGAAAAAATCTAAGGCGTGAGAATAAAAACATGAGACAAGTATGATTCCATTCAGCTATTGCTCTTTAACCGTTAAACCGAATAAAAAATAGATTCGGAAAGTATGTTAATTTTCCTAACTTAAGAGATAAACTAAGAATATAGACAACATCTCTCCTAACATTCCCCTTTTTCTAGCATCGCGTAAGAATCAAAAATTATACAACTTATTTTGTCATATTATAACGCACTGTTTTTTTAAGACGGTATTGAAGCAGTTAAAACAATTGAAGTGTTTAGCCAACGCCATTAGCAAAGCTAAAAAAAACAAACTGTTGAAAAGCCGTGCATATCTTGTGTAAACACAAAAAAAACAAGAAAAAGGCACAAAAATATCTCAATTTTTATAAAAATACTCAGCGTCTTTTACGATTGTATTGACGAACAACCCTTATCCCATAATCATCTTAAATATTGAGAATAAAGAATGAATAGCCCTCGCAAATACAGCAACCTATCAATATAAAATATAAAAACAAATTTTTTTGTTATCTCTGTTTCTTATGGAATATGCCTTTCCCTATGAATGTACTTTGGCCTCCAAAGAGTACATTCAATCCATGGAAAGGATGCACTCTAGCCCTTAAAAAGAGTGCATCCTTCCCCTCAAGGGATACCTCCGACCCTCAAAGGAGGCATCCAATCTATGAGGATGCACTCTA
>NZ_JBHIQN010000019.1:0-16369 GCF_042196525.1 Bartonella sp. AC62GZZY | reverse complement strand
AACAACAAAAGCACGCGCGCTCTTAGGAAAACAACGTCATAAAACGCAAAATAGACCAGCAATGGATTGGAAAGATGCACTGCCTTTTATCAAACGCTTTGTAAAACACAAAACATAAAATATCTGGCTTTGCATTTGCTTATCCTTACAGGCGCTCTCTCTAGCTCTTTACGTCATATTCATAAAGACCAAATTTATAATGATATATGGACTATCCCTGCTGAAAATATGAAAGAAAAGCGCGATGCTACAACAAAATTTCGCGTACCTTTATCATCAGAAGCACTAAAAGTAATTGTCGAACACATGGTCGAAATGATGACAGTTGATCATTGAACCCACATCCTATCATACCAACAACTTCCAAATCAAAATGATCTTGCTAACCCTATAGTTCTCCTGTCTATAAACTAATACAATCTTCTAGTTAATGAAATGTGCTACCTTCCATCGGTGATCGCCATTTTCAGTTCATGTAACGCAATACAAATAGCTTTTAGATAAGCTCTAACATGCCCCTAATCGCTATTATCGCTTGCTAAATTAAGAGAAATTTAAGTTATAAATCTTACTCTCACCTTCTCTATCCATTTCTCCCACCAGGGTTGAAATAGATTTTTTATTCTTAACTCTCTTTTTATGCCAATATATGTACTTCATTTGAGAAACTTTCTGATAGCTCAGCTTTCAACACTGCCCATTTTGTGGTATTGTGTAAAAATCTCTCTTTTTAATGTTAACATAAAAATCTTGAGACAATTATATAAATTAAGCTACAGTTTTCTACTTTCTGTTGAAAAAAGCAGATATAATTTTTATCAAAAAAGCTTTTTTCTAGGAAATGTTCTATGTACATTCAAATAGAATCCTAAAGCTCTTTATTAAACCTTATAAAGTTCTTTGAAAATGATATTAATATCGTAATATAACCCTAAAAATAAAATCTGCCCTTTCCTTTTTCATCAAAAGCGGTAAGTAAATTACCGTATATCGCTTACATAAAGGGGAAAACACAATGCTTAAAGAATTCAAAGAATTTGCCCTAAAAGGTAATATGATTGATCTTGCTATCGGTGTGATTATAGGGGGTGCTTTTGGTAGCTTGGTCAACTCAATTGTCAATGATATTTTTATGCCAATCATTGGACTGATTACAGGTGGGATTGATTTTTCTAATATGTTTATTCAACTTGCTGGCGAAAAACAAGCAACATTGAGTGCCGCCAAAGCAGCTGGAGCAACCATTAGCTATGGACACTTTATTACTTTACTTATCAATTTTCTCATTATTGCTTGGGTTCTTTTTTTATTCGTTAAGGCTATGAATAAAATTCGTAGAAAAGAAGAAGAAAGCCCCAAAAAAACGTCTTCAGAAGAACAACTTTTAATAGAAATTAGAGATCTTTTGGCTAAGAAAAAATAATTTTATGCATGATTAACCTCATGGAACACGAGGAAAAAACATTTCCACAGTTGTTCCATGGTTTGGTTTTGAGAACAGTAAAAATTGTCCTCCTCTTTCTTCCACCATTGCTTTACACATTGGGAGGCCTAAACCTGTTCCCATAAAAGCGCTATCACCAGATCGGCCATCTTTGCGCTCTACTTGGCCATAAGGTTGCAGTGCCTGTATAATCTCTTCTTCGCTCATCCCTATACCATTATCGCTCACTGAAATTTTTACACGTTCTTTTCTATAAGAAACGTGAACAATAATCTGCCCACCCAATGACGTAAAACGAATGGCATTAGAGAGAAGATTCCATATAATCTGGCGAAACACTTGTCGTGATACAGGAATAAATGGAACGTGAGGTGGAGCAACAATACGCATGATAATGCCGTTCTGATTAGCTTGAGTTTCAAGAAAAGCGATCGTCGCACGTAAACAAGATATCACATCAAATGTTTCAGAAATAAGGGAAGTATCAATCTGGTTATCGGAATCAGAATAATTTATCTTCGAGCACTCTAGTAATTGATTAATCAGCGATAATATATGTTTTCCAGAGGAAATAATATCGCGTAAATATCCATGATAGCGCTCATTTTCTATCGAACCAAAACGGCCTTCTCTCATAATTTCTGCAAAACCAATAAGAGCATTCAAAGGTGTTCGTATTTCATGAACAACTCCAACGATTTTATCCTCTTCTGCTTTTTTTTCTCCTGATGGAACTGTTTGTGTTATATCACGCAACATAACAGCATAATTGCCTTGCTTTGCCAAAAATACAATCGTTATCAAAACGGTTATATTTTTATGATTTTTCGTCATTAAATCAGCGCTTTCACTGCGATTTAAAACCTGATTTTTCCCCTCTATACGGATTGATTTAAAATATTTTTCAACCAAAGGTTGGCTTTGCAAAGTAAATAATGAAGAGAATGGCTGTCCTCGTAGTTCATTTATTTCATAACTCATTAATGCTAAGGCTGCCCTACTCGCTGATTGAATAAAGCCCTGTTTATCCAACCATAAAACACCATCAGTTGCTGTATCCAACAATGATAAAACTGCAGCTGGCTCTTTTATGAGAGCCTGTTCTATAGCATTTACCGACAATGTCTGTGCATATGGTAACTGAATAGCTGTCTCTTCAAAAAAATTCTCTTCTTCTTTTTCCGATGAATTCAATTCATCACGCAATTGCTCGGCAATCTCACGAAAAGCTGATCGTTCTATCTCAGAGAGACACGGCATTTCCGTCTTCAGCTTTTCATCTCTTTTTTCTTGGACTTTTTCTCGTACTTTTAAAACACCAAAGCCGCAAAATCCCTTAAGCTTCTTTTTAACATCAAAAATTGGTAAAGCAGATAACTCAACATCAAGCCATTGTGAACAGCCATCAACAGGCCATTGAACAATCTCTTCATTCCAAGGTACAGCCGCTTCAATAAAACGGCTAAGAATCCGATACCGCTCATCATTAAATTGATAAGCAAGATCATGAAAATTACATCCTAAAATAGAGGAAGAGAGAGGCCCAACAACTTCAGCTAACTCTTTTGAAACTTCACAAAATAAACCATTGCTATCAATTTTCCACGTAAAAGGTCGCGGCAAAAGCTCTGGTGTAAAACGAAAAGCTTCTTGCTTACATTTTAATTCATTTGTATTTAACTTCAACTCATCTTCTTTTAATGGCATAACTAAAACTAAAAAAGTATTGGATTTACTCTCAAACGAATAATGCTAATCTTTTACAAGTACCTTCTCTGGTTACAATACTCTGACATCTTGTATCAATTGTCTGTAGCAAAATTTTGACTGCTTCACCAACAAAACAAAAATAAAAAGAATTCCCTAACACTGTTACTTATTCACCTATTAAGGTAATAAGATTTGTCACCTTAATAGGAACATGATCCTCACATAAAATAGTCACCAAAAAAAGAATACACTTAATTTTGCGCATTCATGCGCCTGTTTTAAAGAGATATATCCACGATCCCCAAACTTATTTACGACGTCCCCCGTAAATGGTGCGCTATAAAGATCACCATAGAAGATATCAAAGCATTGTGTATTACCATTTTATACTTACGCAAAAATCAGCTAGCACCATCATTATACTTTCCAGCTCCTCATGTTGCCAATAGTTTTTGGCATTTGAATGCCCTCATCAGAGGCATTTAAATTCCTTTTTTAAATGTTTTTTACCCATACGCTAACTTAACTTATGATATACAAAAAAATGGTTTTGACTATTCAACATGGAATAGATTTGAAATGAAAAAATCTTACGATATTGGAGACTTTTATTCACACAAATAATGATAAACTACCATTATAAATCAGTATATTGCATGATAAAAATCCGAAATTAAAAATTTCTTTTTCAAATAAAGTCTCGTAAGAATATCTTTCTTGCACTGACAGTATCAAATGATAATAAATTCAGCGTAGCGCTTTAAAGCACCCAACGCAACAGACCTTGTATATTGGATACTCTTCTTATGATATTCTCCATAATCGCCCAAAGACCTTTTTTTCATTAAAATCGCGACAGAAAAAAACAAAAAATATATCACCACACTACTTGACTCAAGAATCTCTCTGCAAATAGAATAGAAAACAAACATCACCGGTCTTCATATAAAGATTTGTTTAATTTCTTTACATTCCAGATCATCGAGAAAACTAAAAATATCTTACAATCTCCTTTGATATCAGCCTGTTTACTTCATCAGCAGTTTTAATACAAAAAATCACTTTTGCTTTATAACTCTCTACTCAATTTTTTAATAATTATAAAAGATAAATACGTGTAGCCCATTTTCTCTGAAAAAATAAAACAAGCACATTTTAATAATGACTGTCAGACATTTTAAAAATTTCCCATTTTAAAATGTGCTTGTTTATTTCCCTTCATTGAGTAGAATTTCACGTTTTCCAACATGATTAGCGGCTCCAACAATGCCTTTTTCTTCCATCTGTTCGACAAGAGAAGCTGCTTTATTATAGCCGATTGAAAGTCGACGCTGAATATAAGATGTTGAACATTTTCTATCACGCATAACAATCTTTACAGCTTGATTATAAAGTCCCTCACCCTCTTCATCAAAATTTTCGTCCTCAGAAACTCCAACCGTTGAATCAGCAGAAGCATCCTCTTTGTTATCGTCTTCATTATCCGTTACCGTTGCTAAATAATCAGGTTTTCCTTGCATTTTAAGATGTGCAACGATGGATTCAACTTCTTCATCAGAGACAAAAGGGCTATGAACGCGCACGATGCGCCCACCACCTACCATATGAAGCATATCCCCCTGACCTAAAAGCGTTTCAGCACCTTGTTCACCCAAGATCGTACGACTATCAATTTTTGAGGTTACTTGAAAAGAAATGCGGGTAGGAAAGTTCGCTTTAATTGTCCCTGTGATAACATCAACAGAAGGACGCTGCGTTGCCATAATAAGATGAATACCTGCCGCACGCGCCATTTGCGCTAAGCGCTGAATGGCATTCTCTATTTCTTTCCCTGCCACCATCATAAGATCAGCCATCTCATCAACAATCACAACAATATAAGGAAGCTGCGTGAGATCCATGGCTTCTTCATGATAAAGCATTTCCCCTGTTTCCTTATCAAAGCCCGATTGTACAGTACACATGATCGTTTCGCCTTTTTGAGCTGCAAGTGCAACGCGTGCATTAAAACCATCAATATTACGCACACCTAACTTAGCCATTTTGCGATAACGTTCTTCCATTTCACGAACCGCCCATTTTAAAGCTGTTACTGCTTTTTTAGGATCTGTTACAACAGGTGTTAAAAGATGTGGTATGCCATCATAAACAGAGAGCTCTAACATTTTAGGATCAACCATGATCAAACGACACTGCTTTGGTGTCATACGATAAAGAATCGACAAAATCATTGTATTAATTGCAACAGACTTTCCTGATCCTGTTGTTCCCGCAACCAATAAATGAGGCATTTTTGCTAATTCTGCAATGACCGGTTCACCATTAATCCCTTTCCCCAAAGCAAGAGCAAGTTTAAATTCACTTTCACGAAAAGAACGTGTTTGGATTAATTCACGTAAATAAACGGTTTCACGAACCGCATTGGGTAACTCAATCCCGATAACATTACGTCCAGGAATGACAGCAACGCGTGTAGAAATAGCAGACATAGAACGCGCAATATCATCAGAAAGATTAATAACGCGCGATGACTTTACACCCGCAGCAGGCTCAAATTCATACATTGTAACCACTGGCCCTGGATGTACATGGATAACTTCACCCTTAATACCAAAATCTTCCAAAACACTTTCCAAAAGTCCAGCACCACGTTCTAATGTTTCCTGAGGAATCATCGTACCTTCATGAAAAACAGGTTTCTGTAATAAACTGACCGGAGGAAACTCATAAACATCACAGTCAACAGAGTGCATATTTTGCACAAAAGCAGAATCATAATTGCCTAATGGCGCGCGGCTAGATTGGAATATTTTAGTTTTAACGTTTGCTTGCATCACAGACAAATCTTTTGAATTCTTTGTGACATCTTTTGTTACACAATCAACGGTATTATTAGCGATAGTATTATTGCTATTTTCAGTCTCTATACGAGCCCCAGCACCGCTTAACGCCTCAGTATTGTTTAACGCCTCTGCATCACTTTGCGTATGGACACAATCTTCAACAGAAAGCTTAGAATGATACTTTTTAGCCGTATCATTATTTGTATGCATTAAATCAGAAATTTGCTCAACACCTCGCATCCTTTCTGCTGGAGATTCTGATGTAATTGAATCATAGAGTTGTGGAAAGCGGTATTCAAGAACACGATAAAGAGCCGTTATTGACTCATCAAAGGCAGAAGGAATATGAGGTGTAATTTCATTTTTTGTGTCAATCGATGCATCCTCTTTTGAAGTTTGAGTATCCACATATTCAAATATCAAAGATTCACACTCAAAAAATGCATCATTGGAAAGGTGCAAAGCAGGATTCATTTTTTGTAGCACATTTTCTCCTGGTAATTTATGTTCTTGTTTATCCTCCTTAAGCGGAATATTTGCTGATGACATACCAATAGTCTGTCGTGACAACTGCTGTAAAACTGTTGAATGACAAACTGACGTTTTATTCTCTATTGATTGAGGATTAATGACTTTTTTTGTGGATAGAACATTTTTCGTTTTCTTGTTACAGCGTACAATATCTGTAATTTGTTTTTGATCTTGTTTCGTAAAAATTTTAAACTGTTTTGCAAAAATTGGATCTGTTTCTATACG
This sequence comes from Bartonella sp. AC62GZZY, assembly GCF_042196525.1. Taxonomy (NCBI): domain Bacteria; kingdom Pseudomonadati; phylum Pseudomonadota; class Alphaproteobacteria; order Hyphomicrobiales; family Bartonellaceae; genus Bartonella; species Bartonella sp. AC62GZZY. The sequence goes on along the minus strand of NZ_JBHIQN010000019.1, from coordinate 9,616 downwards.
ACGACGCAAAATCTCAACTTCTGGGGTACGCGTAAAACGGACATTTTTTCCGAGGGTAAATGCCTTTTTCCACACTTCCGGATAAGGAAATATCTCGGTAATCTTAATAGATAAATCTTCTCTTGATGCACCTTTTGTACCATCATCAGAAAAAGAAGATGTAGAAATAGATTTTGTTTTCGAATTATGCATGGCACCCAACAAATTTATAGCAATGAGAAAAATAATCTTTTCAAAAAGAATTCATAGAGACTATCGTATGAAGGTTAATAACCTTTTGCTGATAGCTACTTTTCAATAAAAAAAATAATGCCATAATGCATATTCATAATGTTTTTTCTTCCTATTTACGACGTAAATTACCCAGTTTATGGTGTCGTATAGCGCGTATTCCATTCGTTTTGAAAAAAAACTTCATGATAAAAAAGCTTCAAGGAAATTGTCTATACCTCTCTTTCTCTCCCTTTTCATAAAAGAAATTAGTCTCGATAATACAAATAGTTATATAAGCATTGCTCTATTAAATTCTTCATGCTCAATTACCATAATATAATCTAGTTTCTCGCGTTTTTATAAGATTACCCTTGTTATCCTCGTTTAAAAAGGCTTAGACTAAGATAATCATAATGACATAAACACAAATAGAAAAAAGGGAGCCAATTATGTTTAACAAACGGAAATTTTATATCAATGGTCTATGGGATGATCCAAGCACTCCTCACGACTTTGACGTCATTAATCCATCAACAGAAGAGGCTTGTGCTGTCATTAGCCTTGGAAGTACAAAAGATGCCGATAAGGCAATTAACGCGGCTAAAGAAGCGTTTCAAAAATGGAAAACAACGTCACCAAGCGAGCGTCTCGGATTCGTTGAAAAAATTCTAGAAATCTATGAAAAACGTTCCAAAGACATGGCAAAAACCATTTCAATGGAAATGGGAGCACCAATTGATATGGCGCTTAATGCGCAAACTGCAACCGGAAGTTCTCATATTCGCAATTTTATCAAAGCTTATAAAGAGTTTTCGTTCCAAGAAACTTTAATAAAGGGAAATGAGCAAGCCATCCTTCACTACGATCCTATCGGCGTCGTAGGATTAATTACGCCATGGAATTGGCCCATGAATCAAGTAACGCTTAAAGTTATTCCTGCTCTCTTGGCTGGCTGTACCATGGTGTTAAAACCCTCTGAAATTGCGCCTCTTTCTGCTATGCTTTTTGCTGAAATTTTAGATGAAGCAGCACTTCCAGCCGGTGTTTTTAATTTAATCAATGGTGATGGTGCGACTGTCGGCTCTTACCTCTCTGCACATCCAGATTTAGAAATGATCAGCTTTACTGGTTCAACCAGAGCAGGAAAAGATATTTCGAAAAATGCCAGCGCAACTTTAAAAAGAGTCTGTCTGGAACTTGGAGGAAAAGGAGCGAATATTATCTTTGCTGATGCCGACTCAGATGCTATTCAACGTGGTGCACGACATTGCTTTTATAATAGTGGACAAAGTTGTAATGCACCGACTCGTATGCTTGTGGAACAGAGCATCTATGACAAAGCCGTAAAAATAGCTAAAGATATTGCAGAAACAACAAAAGTAGGACCAAACTACCAAGAAGGAAATCATATTGGGCCTGTCGTTTCAAAAAAACAATACGATAAAATTCAAGAACTTATCCAATCGGGAATTGATGAAGGTGCAACTCTTGTTGCAGGAGGGACTGGTTTACCAAAAGGAATGGAACGCGGTTATTATGTTCGTCCAACAGTCTTTGCTGATGTAAAACCTCATATGCGTATTTTTAAAGAAGAAATCTTTGGTCCAGTTCTCTCGATTCTTGCTTTTAGTACAGAAGAAGAAGCCGTCGCTTTAGCCAATAACACTGAGTATGGTCTTACAAATTATATTCAATCACAAGATCGCAACAAATGTCGTCGTATTGCAGCACAAGTACGCTCTGGTATGGTAGAAGTTAATGGACATGGGTTACCCAGTGGAAGCTACTTTGGAGGTGTAAAATTTTCTGGGCGCGCCCGTGAAGGGGGACATTGGGGAATTAAAGAATTTCTTGATAGTAAAGCAATTTCATACTGGTAAGAGAATCTTATTAAAAACTTAATAGGAATCGTATGGTAATACAGAAAATAACGGATGAAGGTGCTCTTGGGCAACGTCTTGACCAGTGGCTCGCAAAACAATACCATAATGTGCTCTCACGTTCACGTTTGCAAGCCCTCATCCATGAAGGCTGTCTTAAGATTGATGGTCATCTCATAAAGGAACCAAAAACAAAATTAAAAATTAACCAAATAATTGAATTGGCAATGCCTGATCTTCGTGATGCAGAACCTAGCGCTGAAGCTATCGCATTGGACATCCTTTTTGAAGATGATCATATCATCGTTATTAATAAACCAGCTGGTCTTGTTGTTCATCCTGGGAATGGCAATTGGACTGGTACGTTGGTTAATGCTCTTATTTACCACTGTGGTAATAGTTTATCTGGTATAGGTGGTGTTAAACGCCCTGGCATTGTCCATCGTCTCGATAAAAATACAAGCGGTGTCATGGTTGTTGCAAAAAATGATCTGGCCCATAAAAGTCTTAGCGCTCAATTTTCTGATCATGGACGTACCTGCGCATTAGATCGACGTTATCATGCCTTGATTTGGGGGGCACCTCACCGTAATGTCTGGACAATTGATGCATCACTTGGTCGTTCGCCCCATAACCGAACAAAGCAAGCTGTTATTCATAGCCAAAATTCTTATGCTCGTCATGCTGTTACACATGTTTCTCTGCTTGAAAAATACGGTACTCATCCAGACTCAACGTCTTTTGCTAGCCTTCTGGAATGTCGTTTGGAAACCGGACGTACCCATCAAATCCGTGTTCATATGGCTCATATCGGACATCCTCTCGTAGGTGATACGGTTTATGGAAATGCTTTTAAAACAAAGTCAAATACCCTTAATCCCATTATTAAAAATGCAATAGATCAATTCAACCGACATGCACTCCATGCTGCAAGTCTTACTTTTGAACATCCTTCTACCGGTAAAGTTATGTCGTTTTCCACACCGCTGCCTCAAGATATGGCTAAACTTATTAAGCATTTTAAAAAAATGAATTGAAACTTTTCTCCTTCTCAAGATTTGACAATAAAATATCTTTTTTTGAACAAAATTCAAAAATATGCTAAAGTGAGGTTACAAGGGTAGTTCGCTATCTGAAACAGAGAATTTGCCTTATCAGGGAATTCAGACAAAAGGAGGGTGCTATATGGCCCATATGAATTTGTTATCAGTAATAACAGGTGATGGCGGTTTAAATCGTTACTTAGAGGAAGTCCGTCGTTTTCCAATGCTTGAACCAAAAGAAGAATATATGTTAGCTCAGCGTTACCGTGAGCATAATGACTTAAAAGCTGCGCATAGGCTGGTAACCAGTCATTTGCGTCTCGTAGCTAAAATAGCGATGGGATATCGGGGCTATGGACTCCCCATTGGGGAAGTCATTTCAGAAGGTAATGTTGGACTCATGCAAGCTGTTAAACGTTTCGAACCAGAACGGGGTTTTCGTCTTGCAACCTATGCAATATGGTGGATTAAAGCATCAATCCAAGAGTATGTATTGCGATCTTGGAGTTTGGTGAAAATGGGGACAACAGCCAATCAAAAGCGCTTGTTTTTCAACCTTCGTAAGATAAAAAGTAAACTTCAAGCCCTTGATAGCGGTGATCTCAACGCAGAACAAGTAAAAGAAATTGCAACACAGTTGAATGTTACGGAAGATGAAGTTGTTTCAATGAATCGCAGGCTTGGTGGTGACACGTCACTCAATGCACCGATTCGAACAAAGGAAGGGGAAAACAGCGAGTTGCAAGATTGGTTGGTGGATGAATCTAACGATCAAGAACAAATTTTAATTGAAAAAAGTGAATTAGAAAATCGCCGTTCCATGCTCATAAATGCCATGGACAATCTCAATGAACGCGAAAAACGTATATTCAAAGCGCGTCGTTTAAACGATATCCCACTAACCTTAGAAGAACTCTCTGGTGAATTTAATATTAGTCGAGAACGAGTAAGACAAATTGAAATGCGTGCATTTGAAAAAGTGCAAAACTTTATCAAAGATTCTACTTTATCTCAAGCTCAAGTATAAAATTCTAGAATTAAGTATAAAGCCAATTGTTTGCACATTCTTAAAGTAAAAATGAAAAAAGGCATATATTGGCTTTATACGGGTAAATTAGCCTATCTAATTTTTTGAGTTATTGATGTATAGGCTTTGTTGAGCGCATTTGGTATAATTGATAGAAACAGATATAGAGAATTCTTCACAGCCGTTTATTTTTTTGCATCTATGTTTTATTTTTTTGACCAAGAACTGTTAACTTATCTTGTTGTGCAAGCCATTGTCCAATAACTTCATTAAAAATAGACTTACCTGTTGGTCCTTTTGCAAAGGTTAATTCACTTATACGCCCGTTTTTATCCGTTAACACCAAACGCATCCAATCTAATTCTCGCATCAATTGTAAATTTCGATCAAGAAATGGATGATTTCCACTCAATGCGACAAGAAAAAAGTCATCGTTAATCTTTGCAGCAATAGTTCTTGTTAAAGCCAGTCCAATGGATTGTTCACTTGCTTTAAAGGTTAATGCTTGAACATTGCTTATAGCTTTACCTGAAAATTTATCCGAAAGAATAAAAATAAGGTCCATAATATACGCAGCAGGAAATGACTGATCGGTATTACGACGTAAAATTAACCGTAATGATATCCCTTCATCAGGAATTGTTATATCACCTTGTATAGTTGTTTCTTCTGGAGCCCCCTTCACATAAGACTCCTTTATAAGCGTCCAGCGAACACTTCCGGTTGCCATCTTTTCTGCATCATAATTTGTACGTGCTTGATAAAAAACAGCTTCACCCGATTTTTCAAGCGACTGCAAATTGCTAGAAACAACTGTTGAGATTCCTTCTTCATCCGAAGAATCTGTCGCTTGTTTTAAACCGACATCAATTTCACTCCCATCCTCTAATAAGCGTTGTGTTAACTTTCTCTTAACCGAAAGTGCCTTTGGAACTCTGTGAGAAGCTTGAAGATTTTCTCCCAACAACTGATGATCATTTGATATAAATACACGCTCACCAACAAAAAAAATACCAACCGTTAAAACAACAATACTAGCAACAGAAACAGCACTTATCACAATACGCCTTTGCACCAGTGATTTATTAGCGCGACGTAAAGCCTGGGAAAAAATATGCGAAACAATATGCGGATTATCTTCCTGCGAGGGAGAACCCTTTAACGTACAGCTATTAACATGCTGAGAAGAGAAATAAGCCCCCATATTAACAGGTTCTGCATCTGGTACATCTGATACATAAGGCTTATCAAATACTTTATTATCTTTTGAACGTGCAACAAAATCCTGCTTTCTTTTTATGTTTACCATTGAAAATTCATTATTCTTTGGTAATATAACTTTTTTTGTAACTTTCTTATCTTCATTTATATTTGTGGGATTCCACCCAATGACTGAAGAAAGCAATTTCTTTTCAACTACTAAATATTCTTCTTCAACGGTTGCGATAGAACTTCGAAGAATCTTTCTTTGTTCATCCGCTATTGCTTGTGGGATTTTTGCTATTACAAATTGATGTTCTAGTGTTTCGATAGCCCGCTTATAAATCCGCTTACGCACTTGTGGTGTAATATTATTTTGTGCATTAATTGTCTTTTTTAAGATTCCAACGAAATCTACCATTTCCTCTATAATCTCTCTTAAACTGAGAAAAAATCAATAGTAAAGCCAAAAAACTTTATTTTAGCCTTCTAAATTGGTTGCCATTTAATATTGGTACAACTATCGCAATAATGTAAAATGAATATGAAAAATAAACAATGCTATTTTGCACCTTTCTCTTACGTGCTCTTAAAAACTTTTTTGTAAAAAGATACAAAAACGAACAGAGAACATATATAGAAATCTAAAAACAACCATCAATTTGCAAAGGGATCTGTAATCAGAATAGTATCTTCACGCTCTGGACTCGTGGATAATAAAGCTACTTTTGTATTAATCCGTTCTTCAATATAGCGTATGTATTTAACAGCCTGCGCAGGTAAATCTTCCCACGTCAGCGCATGTGCTGTTTTTTCCTTCCAACCTTCTAATGTTTCATAAACAGGCTTCACCCGAGCTTGAGCTCCCATGGAAGAAGGTAAATAATCAATTCTTCTACCATCAAGCTCATAACCAATACAAATTTTTATTTCATCTAAACCATCCAAAACATCAAGTTTTGTCAATGCTATCCCTTGCACACCGCAAATTGTTACCATCTGACGTACTAAGACAGCATCAAACCAACCACATCGACGCTTTCGACCCGTTACAACACCAAATTCATGTCCACGCACTCCCAGAAATTCACCAATATCATTTATTTGCTCTGTCGGAAACGGCCCTTCTCCAACGCGTGTGGTGTAAGCTTTTGCAATACCCAAAACATAATGAATTGCACCAGGTCCCATCCCTGAACCTGTACATGCCTGCCCAGCAACTGTATTCGATGACGTTACATAAGGATAAGTTCCAAAATCATTATCGAGTAAAGCACCTTGCGCACCTTCAAAAAGAATGTGTTTCCCTCCTCGATACCCTTCATCTAAAAGACGCCACGTACAATCCATAAAGGGTAAAATTTTATCCGCGACTTGCATCAATTCATCATAAAGTGCTTGAGAATCAATTTCCGCAACACCCATTCCACGACGCAAAGCATTATGATGCCTCAAAAGCCGCTCAATCTTAGCCATAAGTGTATCTTTTTCTGCTAAATCCATCACTCGGATAGCACGACGTCCCACCTTATCTTCATAAGCCGGTCCAATACCGCGCTTTGTTGTACCAATCTTTAAACCAGATAAACCGCTTTCTCGAATTGCATCAAGATCACGATGCAAAGAAAGAATCAAAGGAGCATTTTCAGCAATCCGTAAAATTTCTGGTGTAATTTGTACACCCTGATCACATAGTTTTTTTAATTCTGCGACAAAATGATGAGGATCAACAACAACACCATTTCCAATGATTGATAGCTTTCCACGCACTAAACCAGACGGTAAAAGCGATAATTTATAACTCACTCCATCAATAACCAATGTGTGGCCAGCATTATGCCCCCCCTGATATCTTACCACAATATCTGCTCGCTCAGACAACCAATCTACAATTTTACCTTTGCCTTCATCACCCCATTGTGTACCGACAACAACTACATTGGCCATAACTTTCTCCGTCGTGTTTGGTCAAAAAAACCAGCATTCAAAAACAAATGCTTCCTTATAACGAAACCTTAAAGCAAGTGCGACTCCTCATTTCAGATTTTTCTCAATCTTCAAGTGATTAAATTTTCAAATTTATGATAATAAAGATAAGAAAATACCCAAATATTTTAAATCTGTCATTTTCGCTACAAAAAGTAAAAACATTAGAGATTTTAATTTGTTCGTATCCAATACCTGACAAAGTATTCATTCCCCGTCTTAATCTTTTACAATTCATGTAATATTTAGAGGCTGTTTGTCTGATACAAGAATACGAAAGATCATCATAATCTCTCGTATCCTTTTTTGTTTAAAAACACGTTGTGAAAATCACCAGTAATTATTTAAAGCTGTGCTTTTTCAACTTGGAACGCCCACTCAAGCCATTGTGTTAAAATTTCAAGATCGGAAGCCTCAATTGTTATACCCGCCCAAATTCGAAGCCCAGGAGGAGCATCGCGATACGAACCGATATCATAAGCAACCCCTTCCTCATCAAGACGTTTCACAACCGCTTTTATAAAAGATACTCGATTTTCTGTATCCAAAGCAATAATCACTGGATCCACAATATCTAAACAAACAGCGGTGTTAGAACGCACTTCAGGATCTTTTGCCAAATATTCTAACCATGGCGTTTTGCGAACAAAAGCATCAAGTACAGAAAAATTTTTCTCAACCCGAGCTCTTAATGCCGCTGCACCTCCTAGAGATTTTGCCCACTTCAACCCATCAAGGAAATCCTCAACACAAAGCATAGAAGGTGTATTGATGATCTTTCCTTTAAAAATATCTTCATTCAATTTTCCATTTTTTGTCATATAGAAAAGTTGGGGCATAGGCCAAGCTGGAACATGATTCTCAAGCCTCTCAACAGCACGAGGGCTTAAAATCACCATACCATGTGCTGCTTCACCTCCCAAAACTTTCTGCCATGAAAACGTCACAACATCTAATTTTGAAAAATCAAGATATTGCGCAAAAGCTGCCGATGTTGCATCACAAATGGTCAATCCAGCCCGCTTATGCGGAATGAAATCTGCATTAGGAATACGCACACCAGAAGTTGTCCCATTCCATGTAAAAACAACATCCCGATCAAAGTCAAGTTGTGTTAAATCTGGTATTTCACCATAAGGAGCTTCAAAACGACGCACATCAGAAAGCTTTAATTGCTCGACAACATCTTTATTCCACCCAAACCCAAAACTTTCCCACGCCGCCATATCAATGCCACGCTCACCTAATAAAGACCATAAAGCGGCCTCAACAGCACCGGTATCTGAACCAGGCATAATTCCTATACGATGATCAGAAGGAACTTCAAGAATCTCACGGGTTAAATCAACAACTTCAGCAAGTTTTAATTCTGCTTCTCTCGATCTATGCGAACGCCCAACTAATGCATTTTTAAGAACATCAAGAGTCCAACCAGGCCGTTTGCTACAAGGACCTGAAGAAAAATTAGTATTATTGGGACGATTACTTGGTTTTTGTAACATTATCATTATTTCTCCCCTTTTAGATGTTTTTCTTTCTTTATAAAGAAAAACAAATTATTATAAAGACTAATCAATAATCTTTTTAGAAAAAAGTCAAAAATATTGTCTATTATTGCGTATGCTTAAGATTCATAGAAACTTTATAAAAAAATCTTTCTTAATCATGCTTCTCGATTGATTCTTTTAATTTTTTTTCGTATCATCACCACAATAAGACAGCCTTCTAATAACAATACACTAAAGTGTCCAATATACCTATCAAATTTATTTTATGATAAAAATTCATTGATAACGTTCTAGAATAGGGAGATAAACTTATTAAAAAATCAATTATTTTTCTTTTGATGACTGGACAGAGAAAATTTTAATGTTATAACCGCAAACGCTTTATATTTTTTATGAAGCATGCCCAGATAGCTCAGTTGGTAGAGCAGCGGACTGAAAATCCGCGTGTCCGTGGTTCGAATCCGCGTCTGGGCACCACACTCTTCTTTGTTATATGTAGCCTATTGTTTTTACTGACTTTTAAGTTAGTCGTGCCTGAGTAAAATTAAGGGAATAGGGTTTTCTAACATTTGTCTATAAAGCACGCTTCATACAAAAACAACACTTTGATTTATAATGATAATCTAGCATTATTCATATGGAATTAAAGACCAGAATAACGTAAGATTCTCTCATTTCAAATCTGTTTATCTTGAATCAATCAAAACCATTCCCTTGCACGTCAAAAGCGGGGCTGGTGTGTGGGTAAAAACTGTATAA
>NZ_JBHIQN010000018.1:0-19728 GCF_042196525.1 Bartonella sp. AC62GZZY | reverse complement strand
AGGAATGCGAGTTTCCATGTTTTATCTCCTTGAATATGCTGGAGATACAATGCCTTTTTGCTAATTATGTTCCAAAAAGGAATAGATATGAGCCAAAAAGGAATAGGAAAATACTTTAAACAAATGTTTGTTATGAGAAGTAAAATGTGGCTATACAATTCAAAAGACCTCACTTATGTCTGAAAAAAGGCGGTCTATCCGTATACTATTATCATATTATCATAGAATTTCTCATGAGAGAGAATAATTTAAAAAAATTGTATACTATCGTTTATTGGTTTCTAGCTTATAAAGTAGGGGGTATATCTGCTTATTTTTATAAAAGTGTTACTGTTTTTATGGGAAGAATATTTATAAAATGAGATTAGAAGGCGCATTTAAAGATAAAAATAAATATCAGTAACGTTCATTCATAGTGTTATAAAAGATTATGGATTAAGTTAAATAAAAAGCTTATTGAATTGTTATGACATCATATTTGTTAATATGTTACACGGTAATTTTTTGATATTTATCTTAGATGAAGAGTTTTATGAAATGAGTAAGATATATTTGGTTGTGAGTTGGTTTGCAGAGAAAGCATTATATTTTATGGTATAGGGGATAGATCAAGATTTTTTCCATAATTATTTGTGTTGATAGGGGCTTCAAGCTATTGTTGTGTTATGTGCCACCATAGTGATTTTGGGGTAGATACGTTAGAGATTGTTTTTCTGCTTTACGTTTTGTCGATCAACGTTGATGGATATTGTATAGAAAGTGAGACTGTTGCCGTGGAGAGAGAGATTATGCTTTTGCTTATAATATCAATGAAAAAAGCAACGGAATATTACGGCAAAGTATTTGTATAGGAGAGCTTATTTAGGGGGTAACTTTTTAGCTCGTGAAGTTTGTAAAATAAAATGCTGTCTATAAAAAAATAATATTTTTATAAAGTAAAATAATAACACTTTTAATAATTATTATTTGCATATATAAGCATAAAATATAATTATATTTAATTAAATAATATTTAATACCTAAATAAAAAGTGTGACTTTCCTGATGAAACATAAATATACATTACCATTCATTATACTTATCGTATGTTTATCAACAGGAGGGCTGATTTCTACCGATATTTTTTTACCGGCACTGGGCGATATGCGTCAATATTATCAAGTGACACAATCTCAAATTCAAAGTGCAGTGGCGGTTTTTTTGTTGGCATTGGCACTTGGGCAGCTCATTTATGGGCCGCTGAGTGATAATTTTGGGCGTAAAAAAACACTTCTATTGGGCTTATTCGTGTGGTTATTTACGACACTTGGTGTGATTTATACGGTTCATATTCACGCTTTTCTTGTGTTACGTTTCTTGCAAGGTCTGGGTGCTTGTGCGGGACTTGTCTTAAGTCGTGCAATTATCAATGATTTGTTGGATAAAAAAGCGGCTGGAAAACTTTATTTGATTGTTTTTCCTTTTATTGGAATGTCACCAGCACTTGCACCTTTCATTGGTGGACTTTTGATACAAGCTTTTCATTGGCAGGCAACTTTTATCTTTTTAAGCTTTTTTATATTTTTGACCATGTTGCTATGTTGTTTTGTGCTAAGCGAAACTCTACCCCCTCAAAAACGGCAGCATTTTTCTCCTATAGGATTTATGAAGGGATATCTAGGCGTTCTTAGAAATAAACAATTTATTTTTTATGCACTTATTCCGTGTTTTTCTTACGCAGCCTATTTTGCTTATATTGTGGAGTCGCCTTTTTTACTCACGACTTTGGGGCTTTCGCCGATATACATTAGTTATACCTATATTGGTGTTTCATTACCCTATATTTTGGGAAATCTTTTAGCGCGATGGTTTTTCGAACGCGAATCTATGGAAAAAACTGTCTGTCGAGGGTACATTATTTTTGTTATAGGAGGCATGCTCTTTGCTTTGCAGATGTATCTAAGCCCATGGCCCCTTGTGACAAGTTTTATCGCTATTGCTGTTCTTACTTTTGGCAATGGTTTTTTATTACCGTTAGGAACAGCGTTGGCTATTTCATCGCATCCGCAAGCTGCGGGAGCGGCTTCTGGTGTTATGGGGTCTTTGCAATTAGGCAGTGCGGCACTCAGTGCAGCGGTTATCGGAAAAATCTCTGGTCATAGCCCACGGGCTATGGCAACTTTGTTAGCAGGGTGTTGTCTCATTGGTTTTATCATTTATATTCGAAATGCCCGTGTTTTTATGATTTCAGAAATAAGCTGAGTAAAATGATAAAAAGAAAGCATTATGCGGAAATGCTTTTGATGTTTTATACAAATGGGGGCACCTGTACATTAGATGAATTTTTTTATGAAGTTGTTTGATTGCGTGGGGTTAAATTTATCACAGGCTTAGTGTGCGTTTAACAAATCACTGATTACGGGGGGGAAGCTTATGAGTTTAGAATTTCAACATATCTGTATTTTCATGATAGTGGGTGGGAAGAGTTTCTGCCTGAATGCATGTTTTAAAATAGGGGGAAAAATTGAGCAATGCGCTTTCCTATTATTATTCTTTCTCCTGTGATGCCAGTTTGGGATGATGGTGTCTTTTGTTCTCCATTGACAACGCTATGTTCAACAAAAGGATTCCCTGTCACTCTGCTGGACACACTCTCTCTTTTTCCTAAGAGTTCTCATGTTCTCAATCATTCTGTTGTAGAGACTTTATCTTTTATGACAGAAAAACTTAAAAGCTATTTTAAAGAGCCTACGGTGTTGGTAGGATTTTCTATGGCTGGAACATTGGTACAAATATTGGCAGTACAGCTTCCCAATGTTCAAGCTGTGCTTGCTGTGAATGCACCTGGCTATCCAGATAAGGTTTTGCAACGGCGCCTTGGAGATATTCTTGCCTCCTTAGAAAATAATGATTTATCGGGGGCTTTGGAAATACTCAATGGTTTTATGCATCCTTCTGGCATTATGAAAAAAAGAGCCTTATTGGAGATTCCTGATGAAAAAAAAAGCGTGGCAATTGAACGCATGACAAGAGGGTTTAAACTCTTATTAGAAATAGATGCTAGAGATGAAATAGTTAAGTATAAGGGGAAGTTTTTAGCTTTAGTGGGAGAAAAGTCGCAACTTGCAACGGTAGATAATCAGACGAAAAGTCATAATCTGAACCATGAATATAAGATTGTTTCTGGTGCTGGTACGCGTTTATGGGAGGATAATCCTACTATGATGGATGCAGTTATTGATGAGTGGCTGGAGGGACTATGAAAAAGAAAGTACTTGTATTACCTGGTGATGGGATAGGATCAGAGGTTTGTGATGCTGCGCTGATGGTCTTAGAGCAATTCCAATTGCCGATTGAATTGACTTATGGTGATATTGGTTTTGAATGTTGGAAACAGGAAGGAGATCCTATTCCTCAAGCGACTTGGCAAAAAATTACTCAGAGTGATGCTATTTTACTTGGTGCTGTGACCAGTAAAGGAAAAGAAGCGGCTTTAAAAGAACTTGCTCCGCATTTAAAAGAGAAAAACCTTGGCTATGTTTCTCCCGCACTTCAACTTCGCCAAAAGTTAGGTTTGTTTGCGAATATATGTCCTGTAAGATACATCTTTGGTCCCCAACGTCCTTTTCATTTTTGTGTTATCAGAGAAAATAGTGAAGGCCTTTATGCTGGATTGGATTTTCGGGGTATTCCTCCTGAAACAGCCGTTTGGCTAAAACATCCAAATTTGACAAAATATGGGCTTGAGGAGGCCGCGTGGACAGTTCGTTTGCAGACACGCTTTGGTTTAGAACGGTTATTTGAATATGCTTTTTCGTATGCACGCAGACATGGGTTTGGGCGGGTTACTTTTGCTGATAAGCCCAATGTTCTGCGAGAAAGTGGTCAGTTTGCTCAGGAAATTTTTGAGAAAATTGCGCAAAACTATCCGGAAATTGAATCAGATATTCATGATGTTGATGCGGTTGCTTTGTGGATTGCAACCAAGCCAGAGCAGTTTGGTGTGATTGTTGCTGAAAATATGTTTGGCAATATTCTTTCTACTCTTGGCTCTGGTATAATGGGAGGAGGGGAGCTTGCATCTCATGTGAATGTGGGGAGCGAGATTGCTTGTTTTGAACCTGTTCATGGAAGCGTACCACGTATTGCTGGACAAAATAAAGCCAATCCTTCTGCGATGCTTTATACCACGGCTTTACTCTTAGAGCATTTAGGCTTTAAAGATGCAGCAAAACAACTGTCTGAGAGTGTTGATCAGGTTATTCGTGCTGGAAAAACCGTTACCTATGATCTTGGAGGTATAGCCTCTACCCGTCAAATGGCTGAAGCTGTTCGCAATTCTCTTATGAATTCTGTCTTTGTTCATCGTGCTGCCATTATTACCATTGGTGATGAACTCCTTTCAGGACAATATTTGAATACAAACTTACAAGATTTAAGCCAAAGCTTGAACAAGAGAAATATTCAAGTCACACGTCATTTTGTTTGTGCTGATCAATTACAGCAAATCAGTGAGACTGTTGTTTCTTGTCTTGGACAAGAAGATCTTATCATTATCAGTGGGGGATTGGGACCAACATCAGATGATAAAACACGCGATGGAGTTGCTCAAGCTGTAAAGCAGCCTTTGGTACATCATGAAGATGTTTGGCAAACAATAAAAGGTCAATTACAACGATTAGGGATTACGGCGGATAAGAGTAATGCACGTCAAGCATTGTTTCCTGAGACAGCAACCGTACTTGATAATCCTACAGGCACAGCACCAGGGTTTTATCTCTCTTGCGATGGAAGTACGCTTGTTGTTTTGCCTGGTCCACCATCACAGGCTCTTGCGCTTTTAGAGAATTATTTAGAACACAACGAGAAGAGATATTCTTCTGTATCGCGTGCGGGGTATGCATGGACTTTGATTGGAATTGATGAAAGTACTATTGCGCAGTGGGTTGATGATCATCTTGAAAATGAACCCTTTGAGCGGCATTTTTTATGGAAAAGTCCCTATGTTTTGGTGCAACTGGTTGCTCAATCAGAAGCACCCTTGGAACAACATTTCGTGGAAGAATTTGAAAATCATTTTCGTCCATATTTGGTTGGTGCAGAAGTTACTACTGCTTCTAAACAATTAGCGATGCATGCAGAGGTTCATTGGTCTGCCAATGATCCGCTGCTTTTAAAATATTTTCAGCCCATAGAAAAAGGTAAACAAGATATTCCACTGCTTGAGGTTGAAGTGAGCCTAGAGCCTTCTTTGGAGACATTAGAAAATCAAGCAGAAAGCCTTGGACATGCTACCATAACTATACGGATGAAAGGTTATGGTGATGATCGTATAACTTTTCCCTATACGCGACCACTTTTAGGTGTCGTCTTACAAGAATATGCCGCTTGGTTGGTTTTAAAAAGATATTTGAAAATGGAGAAGAAAAAATGAACCTCTATGGGGATGTAAAATATTGCCTAAATTATTGAACATTCTATTATAAGAAGTATTTTGATCTTTTTCTTCAGGGTTTTTTGTCTATAGGGTAAATTTTCTTTGATGCGTAAATGAATGACTTTGATTGATTCAAAATTAAGAAAAACTTAACGATATTAGGCTCGCTACATTTAATATTTATAATGATTAATTATTATTATAAATCAATATGTTACATTTTATAGAGCCTATGACAAGGAATCCAGAGACTTCGTGTGCCTTAAGCGTTGTAAATAATTGAGATTCTTTGTAAATCAAACAGAGATGTTGTGAAAAAACAAGAGGTTATGTTATTTACAGGAAAGCTTTGCAAACTTTATTGAACAATATGTCCGTGAAGAGTTTATTGCGAACATGTGCCGTTCTGTTATCTGATAATAAATTGCTGTAAAGAGCTCATAAAATTTTTCCTTTAAGTTTTTGTGTGATTGCATGATCGTTGGGGGTTCACTTCCGAGGGGCTATATTTTTCAATTTTATAACAGGACGAACTATTTTTCTGTAAGACGTGAAGATTTAAGGAGTGATCATTTTACGCTTTTGTTTTCTTTTTGATTGGTCATTTGTGAATTTTTTTGGGAAAAATATTTAATGTGGTTAAAAACATTTTATGCGTGTGTGGGAGAGAAATAAAAATGTGTCTTAATTGTTGATAAGAGTGTCAATGTTTTTGATGAACAAATTTTAGTCGTAATTCTTAGTATCTAGATAGGGAGTTTATTGCATTTTTTAACAGTTCGTATCCTAATATGTTGTGATGCGCAGTGGTCTTTTTAAGCAAAAAAGAAAGGGCTTTTATGTATCAGATTGATTACAACAGTTATCGTTCTGTCAAGAGTTTTAGTCGTCGCGTTCATTTTCTCGTTATGCATTATACGGCTATTGATTTTAAAGCCTCGATTATGGCGCTTACAGGAGAAAAGGTTAGTGCACACTATCTTGTTCCTGATCCTTCAGAGCAGACATATCGTGAGGCAGGCTTTAAGGATATGCGTATTTTTAATCTGGTTGATGAAAATGAGCGTGCATGGCATGCGGGTGTGAGTTCATGGGCTGGG
This sequence comes from Bartonella sp. AC62GZZY, assembly GCF_042196525.1. NCBI lineage: Bacteria > Pseudomonadati > Pseudomonadota > Alphaproteobacteria > Hyphomicrobiales > Bartonellaceae > Bartonella > Bartonella sp. AC62GZZY. The sequence continues at coordinate 13,212 of NZ_JBHIQN010000018.1, read as the reverse complement.
CATAGTCATCTCAATGATGCATCTATCGGGATTGAAATCGTTAATTTAGCGACTTATCATGATGGGAAGGGGGTGTTTCCTCCTTATAATCCAATACAAATTGATGCTGTTAAGGAACTTGCCTTGAATATTCTTCAACGGTATCCCGATATTATGCCAACAGATGTTGTGGGACATAGTGATATTGCCATTGGAAGAAAAAGTGATCCAGGAGCAGCTTTTCCATGGAAAGAACTTTATAGGGAAGGTATAGGAGCGTGGTATGATGACGAATTAAAAAGTCATTATCAAGAGCAATTCTCTAAAAATTTTCCACCAAAAGAAGATGTTTTGGCGAAGCTAAAATGCTATGGATATGATATTTCTGTTGCGTGTACCCAAACAGGATACAAAGATTTGATCCGAGCATTTCAACTTCATTTTCGTCAAGAAAATTATGATGGGATTCTAGATGTTGAAACAGCAGCAATTCTTTATGCATTGGTTGATAAATATTTTCCATGAATTCAATGCGTTTTAATTGAAAATATGGCTTATGATTACGTGCAAGCCTTTTTATTATCAGGAAAGGCTGCTTTTTACCAGTTGGCTTTATGTAAAAAGGACATTAATCGTGTAAAGATCCCCTGTACGGTATAAGGCGTTTTATGGAAACATAACTCTGAAAGCTCTATGATTTGCAGAGATTAAATTTTATTGTTTCTTTGTCTTATATTTCGCTTCCTTTAAAAACGCATAAAGCCAAGATGTTGCGTATATGATGACATGTGCCCTACACAGGATAAAACGCTTCAAATAAAATGGACTTGTATTGTATATTTCCATGCTTGTTTTAAAGAAATGTTTTTTAGTGTGTATCACAACATATATTTTACAGCGACGTTCATAGAGAATATAATCTAAAATCCTCTATGAAGTGTATCCTCATTTTTATTCTTAATAAAAGTGCCTAGCATTATCGTACACTTCTTTGTCAGATCTCAATGTTACTACAGCCCTTGGAACTTAAAACGATACATAAAAGGGTTTTCTATACTCGTTTTTATTCACACGGCTCTCTCCGTTTATCGTGTACAAGTGAAAGGTTTTGGTTAATTGAAACATGCAAAATTATAAATTATAAATTATGATTATAAATCAATGTGATGCAGATTCATTAAAAATAAGGGCATTTACAAATTGCTACTGTTAGGGGGGCTATTCTTTAGAAGGGGAAGAGGTCAATTTATTTTTTGAAGATATATCTCTTTGCTCTTTTATTGCTTTAGGGGATGTTTGCATCGTTTTGACAGCATGTTTCTTGATGATTAAGTTTTTTAATGAAGCAGTGTTATAAAACGTTGTGTTTTAGAGTGTTGATAGAAGACATATTCAGGCATATCAAAAACACAATGATGTCTTGTTTTTTTCAATATTTTATTTGTTCAGTGTAGAATTTATTTGAGAAGATCATGACCTAAATTACAAAGGTTAGAAGTAAATTATCAAGAAAGACAAATTTGGTCATAAAGCAAAGGAGGTTATTCATGCTTTAAAGGGCAAGAAAGAGATTGTATTTGAAGTGAAGTGTAAACGTCCGTGTGGAGAGCTCTTATCAAGCATATCAGGTTAATCTTCTAAGAGTAGTTTTATGAAATTAAGTCGGTTTTTTCCGAGAGACAAGACAATAAGTATCAGGAAAAGATCATGATATTTGATTTCAAAAATAAAAACTGGCAACATGGTTTGCCAGTTTTTAAAAGCTGTAGCTTAAATAGGATTAGAATGAACGCTGTAAACGGATCATACCTTGAAAAGCACTTTTTTTATTGAATAAATGTTTTTCATCATTATTTTTATCCGTCACAACGCGATCATCGTTCCAAGAAACATAGGTTAATTCAGGTGTAATCACAAACCCTGGAACCAGCGTGTATGCAATATTTACAGAAGTTGCAAAGGTTTTTACAGCACTATAAGAAATTTGAGCATTCAAATTTGCTTTTGGAGTAAGCTTGTAAGTGGCACCCGCCCAAGCAGCCCATTTACCACCCCAGTTTGCATAAATTGTTGTGCTTTTTCGTGATAACTCATCATTTTCATTTACTGTGTAGTAATCAAGGCCGTTTTTATAACCAGCCATTACCCATAGATTGAAACGATCGTTGACATTGAAATCTGCACGTATTTTTCCAGCCCACTTTTTGTAGTAAGCATCATATGCTGCAACCGCTGAAAAACCACCCCATTTTTGCATGAACTTTATACCCAAAACCACATTCGGGGTGTAATTTTTAATTGCTTTACTTGGAAGAGTATCATTCGTGATAGAAGCAAGCTTACCATCTTTATCAATGTAGTATCCTGTTACTCCTGGAAGATCATCTGCATTATTGCCTAATTCAGCGCCGATAATAGCAGAAAAACCGGAGTCACCACTAAAGGTGTAGGAAATAAAATTGGTGCGTGTTATGCCAGCAGGTGCTATGCTGTCATCATTGAGAACATTTCCATAATCACCAGTCCAGCTGTTGAAAATTGTGTCATCAAGACCTACGCGAAAACCACCCAGTTCAATGTAAGCCGCTGCAAGCCTTGCACTAGCGTTGTCTCTACCATCCCCCCAGTTTGAATAAATTCTCGCATATGAACGAAGTGTTCCCATTTCTGTTTCCGAAGCTGCTTGAAAAACAAGGGTGAGCCGTGATGCTGCGCCATAGGTTTTTCTTTTGTCTCTTAGTTCAGTTTCGGTTGTTGCATCGATATTATCACCGCCTATAAAATCAGTACGAACATTTCCTGATAAACGCATGCAGGTTTCTGTTCCAGGGATATAAAAATATCCTTTTCCGTAGGCATCACAAACGCGAATATATTCTACAGGTTCGGGTTCGGGGATAACTGTTGAAGCAGCATGAGCTCCAGAAACAGCTAAAAAAGCTGTTGTAGAGCTTAAAAAAAGGGATTTAATATTCATATAGGATCTCCGAGGTCCGGTTAAATTTCTTCTAAAGAGTACTATTTTCCTAACGCATTAAGGACAAAGACATAAGTAAATACGCAGCACTTGTCATCTTAGCTATAACTAATCTTTTTAGAGTTTTAAATATGAAATTACCTTTTTGTAATATATGCATGTACTATTCGAGATGCTGTGGTAAAAAAGACACAATTTTTGTTTTATTAACTTTTGGTCCCTATGGGATCAATAGGAGAAAAATTTTCAGATATTTGGGAAAAAAATCGAAAAAGTCTTGAACTTTCTGTTGATACCATTTATGCCTCTTTGTCGGAGAGGTGGCCGAGTGGTCGAAGGCGCTCCCCTGCTAAGGGAGTAGGGCTCAAAAGGCTCTCGAGAGTTCGAATCTCTTCCTCTCCGCCATCTATTGTTATAAAAGCAGTCGATTGTGTGTAGGAGTTCTGTTTATCCCGTTGGGATTATGCCTCTCATATAAAAAGTATGTTCTAAACACAAATACACTTGTGTTGCCAATTTATGCGCTTGTTTTAAAGAGATATCTTTGCAATGTGTATAAGCCCATTTTGCGACGCCAACTCGTATGGTATAAAACGCAAAAGTTTCTGTGAGGCGTATAAAGCCTTATAAAGCCACACTATTTGTATACTTATGAAGATGCAAAGAGGCATATTATATATCTGCTTTCCTGTTGTTATAGATTTTGACTATGAGAGTTCATAAAAGGCATTTTTCTTTTCTAAATCGTTTTTATTTATACGGCTTTCTTTGCTTATGATGTGCAAGCAAATGATTTTGATTGTTTCAACCATAAAGCAGATTTGAAAAGAAAGAATCTTACAATATTCGCGCTTGGCATATTATCATTATAAATCAACGTGTTACTTTATATTTGCATTGTATATTGAAAGTTGAATGTGTCAATGCTTTTAGAAAAAAACATTGTGAGTGGTAATTTAAAAATTTTCCTCTCATAGAGACTTTTGAGAGTGTTTCATCCATCTCATGACAACCAAACCACACATGAAAAAAGTAATGGTCGGTAATATTAGGTAGTAAGATGGAGAAACTTTTGCCGGAAGAAAAGAAATAATACTCAATACTGTAATTGAAAATATTCTTCCGCTAAAAGAGACAGCACCAACAACACCGGAAATATGCTGCGTTTGTTTTTGGTTAAGTTCTGAAAAAAATAAGCTTTTTGCACCGATCGGTACAGTGCAAATAAATCCATGGATTAAAGAGAAGGCGATGACTGATGCAGCAGTTTGATGGCTATGAACTGAAAAATAGAGCGCTATGCACATCAGAGCAGAAAAGAAGGAAAAGTGTTTTATAGAATTCTTATATTTTTTATCAAGAACATGATACTTAGACATCAGTAAATTTGAAAAATATTGTGCTGAAAAGGCTCCAATATGGCAGCACATCAAGATGAGCATTTGCGAACCGTTGAGGTGATGAATTTTTCCCCCTGAAAGTATTATTGGTTGCCAGAAATGATAAATAATCTGAATACCAGCGCTAAAAAGGCACATGAGGAAAATAAACCATGCTCCTCCTACTGTGTTTTGAAATATCCAAAGCGTTTCCTTGGCATTGTGCAAGATTGTTTTTGTTTTGGACGTTTCGATTGTTGTTTTCTTTTCTTCAGGAACAATAAGGAATATCAAAAAAATAAATCCCATCATGAGGCATGAGATGATATATCCCATAAAATATCGTCCAGAGTAGTAGATCGTTCCAATGCCTACAATCCCACTGAGAATACTTCCGAAAGAGTTAACTTGGTGGTAGAGATGAGCATAATGCGAAAAGTGATCCTGTTTATCGCCTAGAGAATGGTAAATCCATCCGTCAATGGCGCTGACAATGATACAAATGCCCGCTGCATAGAGAATTTGCGCAATAATAAGTGCCGTCATATTGGGAGCTTGAAGGCATAGAAGATAAAATACTCCTGTCATAAAGACCCCAGCCATAACGGAATATTTACGCCGATATCTGTCAGATAAAACAGCGCAGGGAAAATCAAGTAGCAGAATGGTGGTGGAAAAGACAACCTGAAGCAGAGCTAATTGCGCCAGACTAACTCCCATGGACATTAAAAAAATCGCATGGTAAACGCCGATCAGCATGCGGATAGCGTTATAGGATCCATAGGTGAGAGCAAGGGTGCGAGGTCTGTTCATTGTGTTGTTTCATAGATTGTACAATAAGAATTTTCACTAAAAAGAATATTTTTCTGTGAAAAGATAGCGGTTTCATATCCCCATTCAGGGATCAGTGGAAAGAAGGCTTCCATAACCACCCCAAAATTTAAAAGGCCTCTTAGTCTATATGGGACTTTAAAGCGTATTAATGAGAGAAAATGATGCAATTTTGAAGTGATTATGAGAAGCAACATAAGCCTCATAAATGAGATTGTTATCTTTTGAGGGGAATTGCTTGTGGGGCTGTTTCTTCCATAGTAATCATTTTGTCTAGATCTGTAAAATGACCCTAGGACGGCAAGATCATTGACATAATTAGAACTTATAGAGGTGTGTTTATTTTTTATACACCATTCACTGATCCATTCTCTTTGCTGATCAGCTGAAATAGCACAAATGATCCATAAATCGGTTTTTGGTAATTTTTTGATATCTTTTTTTATAGTCATCAACATTTGTAATCCCCTCCTTTCTTTCTGACTGTTTCTCCGTATCAATTTACGTCTAAAAATTTTTTTCAGAATTCATCTTTACTTTATTTATTAAAAAGATTGTCTCGCAAGGTGCTTTTTGATCACGTCATTACGATTAAGAATTAAATTTCTGATATAAGAGGAAGGGGGCATGATACATTGTGACTAAATACATAAATCCCTCCATATTCTGAAATGATGATTTCCTTTTGCAAAACAGTATCCTGAATGGAAGCTCGATAACCATTACTTTGATCATGGAAATGACAACTTAAAAGAGTTCTTATGAGTGCTTGAAGATATTCTTTAGATATTACAGAAAGAACAAGAAAATAGTTTAAAAAAATCAAACTTGGAATGAAAGCTTTCATCTTATGATGGATAATGGTGAATTTTAAACTTCATCTACTGTTTTTTTGATCTACTGTGCTGTAAGAAAGATTAAACTCTCCCAATTCATGTCTCTAATTTAGGTCATTGATCATAAACATTATATACTGTCTTTTCAAATTATAATTTTGCTCACTGCTTGTCTTCACTGATTAAATCAACATTTCTCTAAAAATGCCACTTGAGAAAAATGCATCCTATCAGTTTAATACTCGATGATCTTTTAATTAATTTAAGGAAGATAACATAAAATATAATATAAAAAATGAATAAATTCAATTTTTGTAAAAAACACAAACTTTTTTACTGCTGCTGATAAAAAACAAAGCTATATTAAAAGTAGTCTTTATACTCTTCAATACCATTGATTTTTGGTTGTTTCCGGATGAAGGTTCCTTTGTTTTGGAAAGAGCGGAGCAGAGTTTAAGAGAAGAATGGGCGCGTGCGCAAAAGCTTGTCCTTGATCTCTCTTTAAGTTGGATACTAAGCCGCTTGATGGTTGAGGGCGTTCATCATGTGAACATAACGCAACCTTGTGAGGATATTTTTGTCGCACCTGATGAAGCTGTCGCTTTGGGGGATATTGTCTTGTTTGAACGGGGGCGTGCTGATTGATTTCCTCGTTGTTATTGCTGCTTAATTTCAGCCATTATTTTTCTGAAAAAGAAGCTTTGTAGGGAGAAGAGTATCCATGGAGCAGAGTGTAAAACGAAGAAATGCATATAACTGATCCAATAATGTTGATAATAATCGCTCAATATGTTCCTCTGGTTGTTCAAACAAATGGCTAGATCGGCTTTTATTCTCTGAGGTAAGTGCTACTCTCGATGAGATAGAACGCGGATGAGCGAATTATCAGTTAAGGGATTAAGAGTAATGGGGGAGAAAAATAATCGTCAAGATTTGAGTTATTTCAAAGTCGCTGTATTCGGTATGATTATTATGATTTTGGGGATGGGGATCGGGCGATTTTTCTATACGCCGGTATTTCCAGTTATGTTGGATGAAGGATTGTTTACCTTTAAGCAACTTTCTTATATAGCTAGCGCTAATTATGGCGGTTATTTAATTGGGAGTATGTTTTTTTCGTTTTGCAGAGTTGGGAATATATCCCGTGCTCCCTACATGCTATTTGGTGCAGCTATAGTGACGAGTGCACTTATTTTTGCCATGGCGTTGACACCAAACTTTTACTTGGTCTTCTTTATCCGCTTTGCTGCCGGTATCGCGAGTGCGGCAATGATGATTTTTGGTTCTATGACGGTTATGCAGCATAGTCACAAGGTGTGGGTTATTGCTTCGCTCTATGCGGGTGTGGGAGTTGGTATTCTACTGGGTAATGAGTATGTTATTATTGGTTTGAGTAAATCACTGAACGCGCAAAGTATTTGGTTTGGAGCTGGTTTAATATCTGTTATATTGTTGCTCGTGTTATTTATTTTATTTCCACGTCGTGTTGATGCATCTCAATTTGCTATTAACGAGTCATTGGCACACGAAAATATCGTTTGGTGGGAACTCGCTCTGATTTATGGGCTCGCTGGGTTCGGTTATATTATTGTCGCGACATATCTTCCTCTGATGGCGAAAACATTTAATTTCCCACTACTTGCTAACCACTTATGGTCGTTTGTCGGAATAGCCATTGTTCCTAGTTGTTTCATTTGGTTATGGGGAGCCCATCGGTGGGGGGTATTACGTTGTCTGATGCTCAATTTGCTTATCCAAGGAGGATGCGTATTACTGACATTATTCAGCCAGTCTCTTGTACTGATCGTTCTCAGTTGTATAGGGTTTGGATTTACTTTTATGGGGACGACTTCTTTAGTTATGCCGTTAGCTAAGCGTTTATATGCGCCGTATGGCATAAATCTGCTTGGGTTGGCTACCTTAACTTACGGTTTTGGCCAAATATTAGGACCTCTCTTGACGAGTTTTTTACAGTCTGGTTCACATGCTATTACGCTTTCCGTTATCTGTGGTGCTGTAGCCCTTTTTGCTGCTGCTGGAATCTGTCAATATTGTCTTTGTAAAAAGGTTGTTGGCGTTTCATAAATCTGCAATCTTCACTAAAAAGTCGAGAGAATTTATTCCATTCTTTTTGAAACATTTTGTGAAAGTCAAATTATTTTAATAGGAGAGATTACAGAATGCTTCACTCTAAAGTCGCTATTTTGGGTGTTGGTCCTCGTGGGGTCAGTATTCTCGAACGCTTGCTCACGCTTTATTCCCATTATCCATTTTCTGGGAACATTGATATTTTATTGATTGATCCCAATGAGATGGGGACCGGTACCCATAGTGTGCATCAGCCGGATCATTTATTGGTTAACACTGTCGCCTGCCAGATTACTTTATTTGGTGATGATACAGTTAAGGGAGTAGGGCCTATTCGTAAGGGACCGAATTTTTATCAATGGGCTATTCAACAAGGTTATCGTAATATTAACGGTGTTTTTTCTCGTACAGAGCGTGATGTTGGGAGAGAAATCAAAGAAAATGATTATTTATCACGTCGTTTGTTAGGGGAATACCTGTCTTGGGCTTACCAAGAGCTCACGCAAGATTTACCTTCCGGTATTCATATTAAGGAGATCCGAGAAAAGGTTATCAATCTCCATATCCACCAAGATAATAAAACGGATGTTCTTTTGGAAGATGGCTGTCGTTATAGTGTAGATTTTGTTTATATGACCACGGGTCACGGTAAGAATATATATTCATCGCATGATGAAAGTCTGTAACAGTTTGTGGCTGTTCACCAAATGAAAAACGCGCTGTTGAACTATTATTCGAATCCTTATCCAATTGAAAAGTTGGACTCTATACAAGCTCAGTCTCGTGTGCTGCTGCAGGGAATTGGATTAACTGGCTATGATGTCTTGTCGCAATTGACTTATGGTCGCGGTGGGACTTTTACTGAAAATGCTGGACAATTGCATTACACGCCAAGCGGCAAAGAACCTAAGATAGCTCTATTCTCCCGTCAAACATTGCCTTTTAGTAGTCGCGGGATTAATCAAAAGGGTAGTAGTGGGCAATACATACCATCATTCCTTACTCTCGATGCAATACATCATCTGCGTAAGCAGTCCAGCATTGCTAATGGTTCTCCGCAGCTGGATTTCGAAACGCAGCTTTTACCTCTGTTACTTAAAGAAATGTGTTATGTCTATCGAAGTACGCAGCTAGGGCATTGGCTAGACCCTGAAACCTATGTTGTTACTTCCAAAGACGAGCAGTGTATTCAAGCGTTGCTGTATCCTCATCAAAATAAAATATTCGCCTCTCTGAATGATTATACAAGATTCTTCATTGAGCATTTAAGGGAAGATCTTCATTCTTCCGCTGCAGGTAATGTTGAAGGCCCAGTGAAAGCTGCTACAGATGTGCTAAGAGATGTCCGTGATATTTTACGTGCAGCAATTGATTTTTGCGGGTTAACGTCTTCATCTCACAAGTACTTTATTGAATATTTAAATCCAAACTTCAACCGTATTTCTGTCGGTCCACCAATGCAGCGAAACCAAGAGTTGAAGGCTCTGATGGAGGCTGGTATCGTGACTTTGGCTGGTGGACCTTCACCTAAACTTGTTCTCAATGCTAGTACCAGCCGTTTCGAAATTCAGTCTGTTTTCCAAGATGAAAACAGTTCAGTTGATGGAGATGTGCTGATCAAGGCCAAGATTGATCGTTTTTCTCCGTTGCGTGATGAGTCTCCTTTTATCAAAAATTTGGCTGCTCAGGGTATTATCCGGCCATTTATCAACCAAGGATATCATCCTGGTGGTATTGATATTGACTGTCAGCAGCATCCTATAGACATTAAAGGACAAGTACAAAATACATTATGGGTGGTCGGTAATCCAGTAGAGGGGCCAAATTTTTATACATATATTTTGCCTAGACCTTTAGTTAATTCGCGTGCACTGCGGGATGCAGGGCACTGTGTTATTGACATGTACGAGCAGCTTCTTAATCGCTACTCAGTCAAAGATTCAATAATTAATGTACATTGATGATGTAAAAAGCTTCCTGATACGCATGTCCTCCGTATCCGCTATAATGGCGATACTGATGCTATTCATTTTTCTTATATCTATCTCAATGAGAACTTGGTTTCTTATTCCATTGGCTGGAGTGACTGTTTTTGGTTATTTTCTTTTGACGATACCATACTGGTGGTTGAAGGGGAATGCACGCAGTGGTGTGGCCATCCTGTTGGCTTGTACTTTAGTGCTGATATGGCGTTGGTACTTGCCTGATGTTGGTACTGTGCTTGTGCGTTTTACTGATGTCTTTTGGCTATTACTCGCCATGGGATTGTTGCGCCATGTGATGAATATATGGCGTATTTCAGAATTTCTCTCTGAACGGTTGATGCGCTATGGAAAGGGTTCGCTTACCCTGTCCATCGCGATACTGACTGCGTTTCTAGCTTGGCCGATGAGTTTGGGGGTTATCCCCCTAATGATTGATGCCTTGAAGCAAAGTGTTTTTCCCTCTCGCCATTTGGCCGCTATTGTGATGCGAATGATGAGCATCACAATGGTACTGATGCCGACCAGCATCGGTGCAGCAACAGTTTTCTCTGCTATGCCTAAAACACCAATATTCACATCCGCTGCTTTGGGGATACCACTTTTTCTATTCAGTCTGTTGTTGTTGTGCATTTCTCCTGTTGTACCGCTAGCTAACCCGATTATTTGCGATGAGAGGAGAGCGAATAAAGAAGGAGAGAGAGTAAGAATTTGGATTTTTTTGATATTTTTCTGGCTAATATTTATCGTTGCATTGACAGTTATCAGGTTGAATGCACTAGAAAGCATTGCATTGACGGCGAGCATTCTATACCTCATTGAGCGTGTGAGTTCACTCAGTGTTGATTTTTTGACTCCTTTGGTGGCAGTGATACGCAGTATATCCAGTGAAATTATGTTGTTGCTAGGTTGTAGTCTGCTAATATCTACTTGTGATTTGCTTATTCCTTTGTTGCCGGTGACGTTTAGTCATTCATTGGCATCACTCTCTGTTTGGCAGCGTTATGCCTGTATTCTCTTTGTATTGCCAATTTTCAGTGTAGTAGGAATTCACCCTATGGTGCTATTTAGTTTGGCATTTCCCTTACTAGGGTCATCGATGGCTTATGGGGTTACGGATTATTTGGTTTGGATTTGCTTCTTTATTGCAGCTCAACTCCTTTCTCCTGTATCAATAAATGCTATTTTTGCTTCCAGTAGCCTACATATTTCACCGGTAGATACGAGCTTTAAAATGCATAGCTATTATGTATTAATGTTTAATCTTTTTGCGTTCATTTATTTGAGTTTTTTTATTCAATATTTGTAAATTATGGAGATCTTATGCCTTACATAAATATTAAAATTACTAATGAAGGGGTTACCTCTGAACAGAAACGGCAACTAATAGAAGGGGCAACTCAATTATTAGTTAATATTCTGAATAAAAATCCGAAAACGACTGTTGTCGTAATTGATGAAGTGGAGACAGACAATTGGGGTATCGGTGGAGTTCCCATTACAGAATTAAGAAAAGCTCAAAATAAAGAATAACTCTGTGTATTTGAAAAGAGTTTAAGGTCAATAGGGTTAATTAATGTAAAAAATCACGACCCTTAGCAACATTTGATCAAACCGCCCTTGGGGCGGTTGTTACAGCCCCTGATGCTGATAACCAAGTTTTTCCCCTCAACGAGCCTGTGTTAGTTTTTACACATGAGGGTGAGAAAATCCAAAAGCTTGGGCGAAGGGGCACAGCTCTTGATGTGATTAACGCTGTGCGCGCGCAAGGGATTGAGGCACAAATTATCCTTGTGCGGGTGGAAGAAAAGTCAACCATAGCTGAGACACAAACCGAAATGGTGGGATCCAATACTCACTTGACCGGTGTGCATGCCTTAGCGCATGCTAGAGGGCATTTGGGTGTGGAACCTGGAATTCTCTTGGCACCGGCTTATAGTGCAGGGCGGATTGACAATGGCAAAAACCCTGTGGCAGACGCTTTAGAACAGGTTGCAGAAAAGCTACAAGCGATTGCGGTTTTTGATACGGGGGGTAAAAACACGGAAGAAAGCCTTGCTTATCGTACAGATTTTTCCTCACGCTTTTGTTATTTGATTGATCCCTTTGTACGGGTGGCAAATTCTGATGGAGGTGTGAGTATAAAACCCGCAAGTCCTTTTGCAGCAGCCATGTTTATCAAGCGGGACAAGCAAAGGGGCGGTGTTTTTTGGTCTCCCTCCAATCAAGATGTGCATGGTATTTTAGGGACAGCACGCCCCATTAGCTATTTTGATGGGGAAATTGATCATGAGGCAAACCGTCTCAATAAAGCCGATATTGCGACCTTTATTCCCGCGCGCCTTAGTCAAAATGGGCAGGGAGAAGTAGCTTCCAATGGGCGCATTTTATGGGGCAACCATACCACCTCCAGTGATCCGCTTTGGCGTTTTGTCAATGTGGTGCGCACCCGTGCGGCACTGGAAAAAACCATCATCAATAATTTGCGCCCTTGGGCCAATGATGAAAACCTGACCGGTCAACATGTTATTGCTATTACCCGCTCTTTGACCAGCTTTCTTGATGATATGATTGCACGCGGTGCACTGCTTGGTGGGCGGGTTTGGTTTGACCGTGATTTAAATTCCAACAGCAATTTACAACTGGGGAAATTGCGGGTGGAATTTGATGCAGAAGAAGTGCCGCCTCTAGAAGATTTAAGCTTTGGCAGCCGGCGCAATGGAGCTTACTTTAATCGGCTTGCTGAAGATATCCAAAATAAAATGATTTATGCCTTTGGCGATACGCTAGAGGGTTATCGCAAAGCAGCAAGGAGCGACATATGACTTTAAGAATTGTTCGCGGTTTTACCCTGATTGTTGATGATGATGTTAATCTCCATCTTGATCTTGAAACCCTCAAATTACCTACGTTGGAAGAAATCACTGAAACCTATCAACCAGGGGGCTCTGATATGCAGATTGATGTGAGCGGTCTTGGTGTCAAAGCTTTGAGCATGCAAATGAAAATCCGCAGCCATACCCCTGAGGTCATCGGCATCTTTGGTGGTCCTCCTGGTCTTCGTCATAAATTCACAGGCAAAAAACATGTGATCTCTGAAGAAGATGGGCGTGAGCATGAACATTCCATTGATGTGACAG
>NZ_JBHIQN010000017.1:0-24372 GCF_042196525.1 Bartonella sp. AC62GZZY | reverse complement strand
TTGACTTACTTCTTCTTCGTTGACAACTAATATGATAACTTTACAAGGTGATAACAGCTTATCCTCTAAAGCACGTGAAAAGTTGTAAGTGTAAAGTTGTTTGCCATAGAGTTTTTCATTATCCATGGACACTAAAATGTTATTGGATAAGAAAGCATTCCTTTTTAGCTTGTCACTAAAGATCTTTGGGGTTGCTGTCATGTAGAGGCGTTTTTTGCTTTGAATGATGCTGTTATCGTGAACCTTGATAAATTCGGATTCATTGTCTTCACTTCCCAATAAAGCCCCAGTAGTACGGTGTGCTTCATCACAGATGATCAAATCAAATTTGGGTAATCCATGATCCTTTTGTGCATCCGAAATCACTTGGATAGAATGGTAAGTTGAAAAGACTACCGTCATTGCATCTGCTAGATTTTCACGCGCTTCTTTAGCAAGGGCTTTTGCATCCGTGGTAGCAGGGAGAACAAGATCTGATGTTTCCATACCAACAATATCCTCTTGGTTTTTATGACGCTTGCCTACTTTTGTATCAGAACAAACCGCAAAGGAACGCAACGGGATTTGTGCATCGGCTGTCCATTCACGGATTGTTTGTGAGACTAAAGCCAGAGAAGGAACCAGAAACAACACACGCTTGCCTTTCCCAGCAAGGGTTTCTGCTATCTTAAGACTTGTGAAAGTCTTCCCCGTTCCACATGCCATAATGAGTTTGCTACGGTCTGCTTCTTGTAAACCTTCACAGACTTTCTTGATGGCTTCTTCTTGATGGGGACGAGGCTCTTTGATTGATTTAAGAAAAACTTCTTGTTTTGTTGCAAATATTTGCCAATCTATCCGACTGTTTTCCATATGACGAAGGTCAATGCGATAAACGGGTATCGCTTGTCCTTTAATCATGGCATTCACATTGTCACTTAATTCCACTTCCGTACTATCAACGAGAAGACGATATTTAAAGATGTCTTTTCCAGAGGCAGCGATAAAGCTATCAATATCCTTTTTACTGATCTGATGGTCTGCTTTATAACACTTACATTGAATAGCGACATAACCCTCTTGATGATGAAGCTTAGCAACTAGATCAATACCGATATCATTTTTATTCCAACCTTCATGCTCTTGCGCCCATTCATAATAGGTTTCTACCTTTTCGTAGCGTCCATAATGGAGAGGGTCTTTCGTCAAATAAGCTATGACAAGGTTTTCAAACAATGTTCCTAATTCACGGAGTGATTTAGCTTGTTGACGATAATATTCCAACAGAGAGCGTAAAGTGACATATTCATTATCATACTTATTAAAGTGATGCATATTACAACAGGGCTTCGTTTTCATATAATATGATTAATAATCATCAAAAGAATCAAAACGAATTCAATTAAATACATTTAAAGTAAATAACGATAAAAATGGGAAAAAGCTGCTAAAAAAAGCGGATATTTTTTTCAAAAGGGGTTTTAAAGCTTGTTTATCAACAGCCCATGACATGGAATAAGACCAGCAAAGTAGTAAAATCTGCTATTCATTTCACGGGTTAATCAAGATAAATGTACTATGTACTTTAAAATATCAGAATGAGTACTTTGATAGATTTTATGAATCATTTTCCTTATAGGTTTTGAAGGTGTAAAAACCGTCAAAACCTATAGAGATTGTATTTTGGATATCTTTGATACAAGGTAAAAGGAGCATGTTTCTTCTTTAAAAAATGATAAAACAAAAAACCTCAAAGATAATTCGTAAACCCTTTGTTGGTACGATAAGATCTTTGAAGGTTTTAAGGATAACAAAAGATTACAATGACTTCATTGTTTGATGCTGTTGTTTTTAACGAAAGGGTGCCATTCATAACGTATGGTAGGTCGACCGCCTTGAGAGCTATTTTCGCTTGCTATTTGACGAATATGATTGGAGCGACATAAGAGCTCTAAAGCTTTCTTAACAGCTCTATTATCTGTTAAACCGATCCAACTTCTTTGATGAATATCACGTAAAGTAAAAACATCGGGTAAACAATCACAACGTTCGACAATCAATTTTGCCCCCTCTGTTGCTAAGTTATCCGCCGCCGCATAAAGCCTTTTGACATGACTGAACAAATATTTTTCCCATCGCAAGGCTGTTTGAAGGGCATCTTTATTGATTTCAAAACGCCCCCCTTCGGTTAATTCAAAAATCAACGCAAGGCTTGCTATGGTCTTTGGCATTTTTAAAAGATGCGCTTGTAAGCTTTCAGAAAGGTTATTCTCTTTAGCTTTTTTAAAAATCTTTTGCATCCATTCACGAAAGATCTCTTGAGCTTCAGCAGAAAAGCGCATCACAAGCGGGTGTTCAGGAGAACCAAGGGTTTATATCATAATGAGAACGTATTAAGCTAAGAGGAGATGCCAAATTCTCAAAGGAGAAGAATATCCTCAGCAAGCATTTGTTCATCTTGCACATATATTTTTAGTATTTTTAATAATTTTTTTTTGGAAGATTTCTTGGTACGGCACGCGATACATCAGTGCTAACGTTCTCTTAAAAAACACACAGATAATTAATCAGCTTCAAAAAACAACCTTACCAATGAAGTACTAGCTAGAGGGTTGCATGCACAACGCAATAATGGCACACTGATTCCCACAAGCGTGCTTCACATATTGCACGCATAGCCTGTACAGAGTCTACCGCTCCTAAATACTCAAACGTAAAAACGTAATGCTACTGGATCGTATAGTGACCGCAGTTGCACCCTTAAACACCGGTTCCTCCCCATATCATAATGTTTGACAAAAGCATCATACCATCATAGCAACCGTTTTGCGTAGGGGTTACACAACATAGTTCTACAAATTGTTGATGCATTGCCAAGCTAACAGTTTTCTTGCCCACCTACGCCAATGAGACCATCACTATCCTCTTTTTGAATCGTAAAACAAAATGATTTTCCATGAGCGATAAACCATCTGCTCAAAGTCCAGCTAACTCAAAACTCATAGCATTCTAAACCTTTAGGCTCGCTCTTCCCCCAAGAGAGCATAGTCAGATATATCACTTCCCTCACCTATTCACGCACTGGGATAAAAAAATCTGAAACTACGAGGCAACGCTGCATTTGTATGCAGCGTTGTTGTTAGGAATAAGCTTCTATTGAGATAGTTCTAATGGGAAGCACCCACAGCTAATGGTATAGGGATTAATTTGGATTCTTTCGAAATGCTATATATAAATTTAATGTGCCGCCCCACAACACACCACCAGTAAACCCACTTAAAAGACCAAAAAGAAGGTTAAAATCAAATGCATATTTCAAATCAGGTACAACCTTGAGAAAAACAATCAATGTGAATTTGATGACAAAAGCGATAAGAATAAATGTCAGCGTCAACGGCGTACCAGGCAGAATAATGAAATCCGTTCCCTCTTTGATTTTTAAACGCGCAGTAGCACGCCAGAGCAACCATCCAACGCCAAAGCCGATCATCAGCCCTGCCAACATTGAGACTGCTCCCCAGCGCGGGAAGGCCAGCTGGTTAATCACATCGCTTGCGCCCAAAAAAAGAAAGACTAACGGCAAGAGAAAAAGGCGGTAAACCTTCGTTTCCCTATCTTTCAATGCGATTATTCCCCTCGCAATGAGAAAAATAAGCAAAATCCAAGCCCATAAAGGGGTTCCGGTCAGAATGTTAAACAATGACATATTATGCTCCATGATGTTTGATGCGATAAAAATATTGCATGATGTTAGGAAGATATTTAGAAAAAAGAATACCAGCACAAATTAAACCCATAGTGATTAACCAAATCTGGGAGGTCCATGTAAAAAAAGCCACTAGAAGACCATTGGCAAAAAAGATGATTACCCAAATACGTGTAATATATTTATTGATGAGATAAAATAGGATATGTTTGCGTTTTTCTTCAGAAACACCAGCACTGGCATAAAAAATGGTAAAGGGTTTCTTTACCAGCAAGCTAATCAATGAAACCAGAGCAAGTGACAGATAGCAAAAAACTGTGGGGTAGTTCAGTAAAAGTGTAGACCATCCAGCGAAATAATTAACAAACAGGACAATAAATGTCAGAATGTTAGTAATCATCACGGGTTCTCCCTGTCGGATACTTTTAATATTCCTATGAAGAATATAAACAGAACTAAGAAAATGAGAAATGAAGTTTTTTTGATTGAATGGAAAAAGAAACCAGCACGGATATCTCATTTGACAGTTTTTCCCTTCAAAAAAGCTATATAAACGAGAGATTTTCATTTAACCATTACTTTTAAAGATGTGTGAATAAACTAATGTAAAAAGCTTTGTTATAAGTATTTTATTGAGTTAGAAATCTATACCAATAGCTTTGGCTTTCATCTTTTCGTAGAGCTTGCGCATAATCGTCATATTTTCTTTACGCACATCAATAATTGATTTTTCAATTGACGTTAAACGAGATTTATCTAAGTTTCCTAACCTTGCATAATGGGATGCTATTGCTTGACGTGCTTCATCGTAAGGTAATCCGCCTTTACGATTTTTGGGTAAACTATGAACTTCATTTACTGTCTTATATTGCGCAGGATTACTAACAAGGATTATGTGCTTCTTAATAATATCTATTTCCATTAAAGCTTTTTTAAGACTACTAATCATAGCCTTACTATTGGCATATCTTAGCAGATCGTTTTCTACAAGACTACGCTCCGTATCAATAAGTAATGACAAACCACCGCTTTTCTCAATGTTACGAAGATAACTACACAAATCATTGCGCACATCATGTAGTTTCTTGGTCATCAATGCTTCATCAAGACTTTTTACATAGTTATTTCGCGAACAAAAATACGTTCTAACTCCTCAAATTCTTTAGAAATGATGACCTCCTATGATAACATCTTTATCTAACCAATCGGGACCATATTCTTTATCAGCATCTTTAGTAGAAAATCCCATATCACGAATAAATTGTGCTCCATGCCGCTTTTTAAGAAACAGAAGTGTATGTGCTGGAGGTTCAGTCATTGCTAACCATTCCCACGCCGCTTTGCTATCATTAGCACGGTCTGCTGCTTCTGATTCAGCAGTATAAATGCAGTTTTGATCTAACCCGACTGCTCGTAACTCCTCACGTTCAGCATCCGTCATATAACTTTTGGGTAATTTCTTTTGCATAGGAAATCCCTTTCTGTAATCTGTCTTGAAATATTAATCTAATGGTTAAATCTGATCAATCAAATTTCCTATGAATTTTTCAATTTGTTGTTTGGAAATGAAAATAAGATATCTGTTTTTATCTTTGATCATTTTGATTTTTTGTATCAAAGAAGCTTATCGTTTTTTCTGATACTTATACACTTAATTGATGGTCTTTATTGAACGTGACACAATTTTACGCATATTTACGAGTTTCTCCTGATGACAAGATACAGAAAATCAAAAACTTGGTTTGTTAGAATATGCTAACAAAAATGCTTTTTCTTCATTCCATATTGAATATAAACTATAAATAGAAGGAAAGCTTAGTGCTTTAATCGAAAGAACAGAGCAGGGGATTGTTATTGACACCTGAGTTTTTTGTATAACCGATTTTCTCTTGATGTTTTAGAAATTCTTAAAGATGTTAGTGAGCATAATTTATAAAGTACGCCAATTTATTAAGGGATAACAACCTATCATCATAAGCAAGACAACGGGCCATTTTAAACGCCCATACCCCCCGGCACAGCACGTGTAATGCCCTACGCATTCTTAAAAGAACACATCATTTTAATCCTATAACATTGCGTCATAGGACGGATTGTGCTATCTCTAGATTGATGAGTTTGAGAAAGCCTTGTCCGTCCTTACGTGACAAGGTTTTTTTATGCCACGTCGTTATAACGTTGCTGTTTTGCTTGCTCGATGACATTCAAAAGATCCGATTGTAACCAACGAGATAAAAAACCAAATTTTAAGGGTTTTGGTAAAGAGCCATTGGTAACATGACGGCGGAAAGTTGAGACACTCATATGAAGCAATTTTGCACTTTCACGGTCTGTTAAAAGAATATCATTTTCTGTCATTCTAAAATCCTTTCATAATAAAAAATAGAACCAAATCATACCTAATTTATTAAGCACATTTTGGTTCATTTTTGAAGGTATTTTATTTATAGAAAACAATATTTTATCATATAAATTCTCATGTGATAAATTATGATTCTAATTGAGAGCGAATGAGAGAGAAGAGAGAGAAAGTTATCCACAGATCATGGGGTTATGCACCCCATATCTTAAGATTGACCGGTGACATAAGCCGCCCATTTATCCATATAGACACGGCGCTGCTCTAGATAATCAGTACGACGATAGGCACGCTCTACTTGCCCCCCGACCGTATGAGCTAGAATGGTTTCAGCGACTTCATAGGGGGCATCGGTTGTTTCAGCAAGCCAATCGCGTAAACTAGAGCGAAAACCATGCGGGCAGGCTTCAAGTCCAATCTGTTGCATATATTTTGCCATACAATTCTCACCAAGAGAACCGCGACCGGTTGCAGAAAAGAAGAAATCATTGCGAGAAAGCCCGCGCGCTTGTTTTAAAATGTCTAATGCTTCAGATGATAAAGGCACACGAAATTCTTTTGTTGTATCACGCTTTCTTTTCATATTTTCAGCAGGAATAGTCCATATATCCCCATCAATCTGATTTTCACGAATATGACGCAAGGGATTAGTACGGACACCTGTCAGAATAAGCAAACGCAAAGCCAGTTGTGTTAGGGTTGATGCTTCACAGAGTGTTTTATAAAAAGCCGGAACCTCTCTCCAATCCATGGCTGGTCTATTAGTGACCTTATGGCGTTGTTTTCCTAAGAGAGCTTTTGCTTTTTCTACAGCTTGTAAATCAACATCTACACCTAATGCAGCCGCATGTTTGAGACAAAGATTAAGACGTATCAATGCTGTTCGAGCAATTACAGCCTTTGTATGCCAAATGGGAGAAAGGGTATTGCGTATCTCTGTTTGCGTAATCTCTGAAACGGGGAGGCAGCCTAATTTGGGGAGAATATGAAGGCGTAAAGGTGTAAAAAAAATTCCATCTTTGCCATCCCCTTTTAATTCAGCTTTACGACTTTCAAAAGCATCCACGGCAATGTCTTTTAAATAATGGAGATTGCTTATTGCTTCACGCTTTTGTTTCTCACGTTTTTTAATAGGATCACGACCTTCGTGCAAAACAGAACGCCATTGGTTTGCCAATTCACGGGCTTGTTTTAAAGAGACATCTCGCAACGCTCCCAAGCCCATTTCACGACGACGTCCGTGAAGGGTATACCGTAAAATCCATTGAGCACCTCCATCTTTACGCTTATGAAGTAACAAGCCAGCACCATCATTATATTTGCCAGCCCCCAATGTTTGCGACAGATCTTGCATTAAGACGGTTCATAAGAGCCATTTTTACTCCTTTCTTGTACAATTTTTACCCACATATCAATCCCGCTTGTGATGTGCAAATGAGTGGTTTTGATTGAAGCAATATAAACTGATTTAAAATGAGACAATCTTAGGTTATTCGAGGGTCTAATTCAATATGAATAACGCTAGATTATCATTATAAATCAATATATTGTATCTTTAAGGAGAAAATTAGTTCCTTTATATGAAGTGATCAATGATCGTTCAGGTGATGTGGTGAGTTTTTTTCGGGTGTTGCAACGCCATTATTACCCTTTCATGGATCTGTTGGAGTTCCAGGTGAGTAGCCGTGAGGCGTTTGAACGGTTACGCACCCAAGATCCCAAGCCCCTGACAGATTTAGAGCGGGCATTGCGGTTTTTATATCTGCAGCGGTTGAGTTTTGGTGGCAAAGTGGCAAAACAGACGTTTGGAATTGATCCACACCGTGGTGCACGGTTTAATAGTCTCAAACTTGAAGCCTCCTTAAAGCTTATTTACCGTCGTTTAGCAGGTGTGACCATTGAACATTTAGATTGGTTTGAGTTTATTAGGCGCTATGATCGTCCCAACATCTTGTTTTACCTTGATCCGCCTTATTGGGGTGTTGAGGATTACTATGGCAAGGATTTGTTTAAGCGAGAGGATTATCAGAGGATGTCCACACTGCTTGCACAATTAAAGGGAAAGTTTCTTCTGTCACTCAATGATGTGCCGGAGATTCGCAAAAGCTTTAGCCCATTTAAGATAAAAGAGGTCACCATATCTTATACATGCAGTTCAAATAATCCAATTCCAGCTCAAGAGCTCATCATCTCAAATTGCGACTTTTAGCAAAGGAGAAAAAGCTGCCTTAAAGGGTCTTTAAATGATCTTTGAAAGGTCTTTGAAGACCCTTTGAAAACCCCTTTAATTTTTTAAAAAAGACGTGAATTTTAAAAATGAATTGCTGCAAAACCTGCTGACAAGCTACATACAAGACATATAGAATCAATAATTTATAGCACGACAAAAGTGCTGTGGCGGAGGGGGTAGGAATGCTATATTTATATAAAATCAATAGATTATATAGAAGTTCGGGAATTTTGATTCCGTTGATTCTTTTAACTTATTTTCTGCCTATCCCGAACCTTTTTAGAGCTTATTCTCGATCATTTAGTTCTAAATTTATCTTTTATTTTCTCTTCTTTCAGATATTAAGAAAGATGGCTGTGAGAGAAGGAATTGTGTTAGAGATCTGCTAGGATTATTGTGTTTCAAAGGTTGCTTTTTAACACCTTTTGAACTATATTACCACCTTATTGTAAGGTAGGAGTATAGTCATGGCTACAACTGTTAAACTATCTGATGATCTCATTAATGAGGCTAAGCGTTACGCGTCTGTTTATAGCCGCTCGGTTCCTAAGCAAATTGAATATTGGTCGCGTATGGGCAAAATAGCCGAAGAAAATCCAGATCTCTCCTTTCAATTTATTCAAGCAATCTTACTTGGACAACAAGAAAATGCACATGGCGATGTAACAGCATTCGAATTTGGCTGAATCTATGCAAGTTTTACAAACCCATTCATTTAAAAAAACTGTCAAAAAACTGCATGCCAACCAAAAACAAGATCTAGATCAAGCTGTTCGCGTCATTATGAAAACGCCCACCATTGGTCAAGCCAAAACAGGTGATCTTTCTGGTGTTTTTGTCTATAAATTTAAAATGGCCAAGCAATTGACGCTGCTTGCTTACAGCTATGAAGATCACACGATTACTTTGACCTTGTTAGCACTTGGCTCTCATGAAAATTTTTACCGAGATCTTAAAGCATAATATATTTTACAACTTGATAGAGGCACACAGCATTAATTTTACTAAAGTTCTCCAGTGCTAGAGGTATTAAACCAAAATTTATAGACATGATCAAGCTATATTGGGCACCTAATTGCGGCATAATATTTTTAGCTAAACCGATTGGAGGACTTTGCAGCAAAGGAGTACTGCACTCATCTGCTATTACATACCTCTAACTTGAGTTAAAAACAAAGCTCTTCCGTACACCCCAACAAATGGCTTTGTCATGATAGAACTTTATTAGATTAGAGGTAAGTCAGTAGCATCTGTTATAAATTTAACGCTTCGCACTTTCCTCGGTAAATTCAAGCCGCAAAATACTAAATACAACTAAGTCCTATAGCTCAATGCGCACATAATCATGCATGGTGTTTCTACGCTCAACAAGTTACACCTCAGTTCTCTTGCGCAAATACGAATAAGAAGGGTTTAATTTGCTAATTTTAGCTCAGTCTTAAGTACAACGTCTGGAAAGGCTACACGTGCCTGCTGCATCAACGTAATATTAATGCCATAGAAAAATCCCTTACTATCTGCTATAGCTTCATAAGGATTGCCTATAATGTAAAAAATGAAAAATAATATAAAATAAATTTACAAAAATGATTGACTAGGATATTAAAGCACGATAACGATTCATGCAATGCAAGTCCGCAAGAGGAGATAAGGTATTGCATTTTAATTGAAGGTTTAGTTTTTAAGGAAAGTAAAAGCCTTATCCAATTAAAGCTCCGTGGGGAGGGGGCCATTACATGCAAGAACAAACATTTGTAAATTATAAGAAAAATGCTTATGAATTGGGCGTGGAGCGTTTACGCTCTATGGAATTGGTCTAGACCCCTTCAATTCTTGAAGAAATGGCCGATATTGCCCCTGATCTCGCAAAATTCATCATCTCTTTTGTGTATGGAGAAATTTATGAGCGACCTCACTTAACAAGCCGTATTCGGCAGCTTGCCACCGTTGCCATCTTTGCAACTCTCGGTAATGCAAGACGGCAACTCAAATTCCACCTTACCAGTGCTCTTAATATTGGGTGTAGTCCTGCTGAGCTGATTGAAGTAATGATACAGTTGGCACTTTATGCAGGGTTTCCAGCAGCCTTAAATAGTGTTTTTGCTGCAAAAGAGGTCTTTGATGAAAAGCAACTAGACTTCATATCTAGTTGCGGCTCGCCATTAGTATGCGAGGATCGCTACGAATCTGGACTGAAGGCACTAGAACATATTGATGGCCCCGATGGACAAATGATTATTAAGACACTGGGTAGCATTGCTCCAGACTTAGCTCGTTTTGTTGTTGAGTTTGGGTTTGGTGATATCTACACACGGCCTATCCTCAACTTCTTTGAACGGGAAATTATAACGGTGGCAGCGTTAGGAACTGCGATTCCACAGCTGAAGCTGCATATACAGGGTCTGCTTAATGTAGGTGGCACGCCCGAACAGGTGATTGAATTAGCAATTCACATTGCTCCTTATGCAGGCTTTCCTGCAGCGATTAATGTCGTTGAAATTGCTAAAGAAGTTTTTGCCTCACGCAAGGAGACATAGAGAAATTTATTTGCCAGCAACATCATTATTATCAAAAGCGTGATACTTACGAATTTAATTTTTTTCTTAATTTCAAGGAGAATTTAATGTCTACACCGTATCTTTTAATTACAGAAATATATCCTAAAGAAAACCAAACTCTTACAGTAGCTAAGAAATGGAGGCAGATCACAGCAGAAAAATCTGAGCAGCAGGCTACGGTGTTTGTATCTCTTGATAATAGGACTGTTCTGCAGTTGAGAGCCTTGCCCTCATTAAAACAGATTGAGAGCTTGCCTGGGATATGGGAGCTTGAATTAAAATTATTGAGAGAAGATCTTGTGAACGACTTTCGTCGTCAACTTTTGACCTATGTTGAATCGGTAAAAGTGCTCAAGCAGTCTTTGCCTAGCACACCGTATCTGCAGCTGCGTCATATTGAGGTTCCTCCAAGCCGTTTTACTTCCTACCGCCAATGGCGAGACAAAACCATTTTTGACCTTAGTACGCAAGGTATCTGAGGTTGAAGAGTTTATTGCTTATCATTCCATCATTAGTACAGAGCTGGGTGTTATGTTTCTCTCCGGTTTTTCTGTTGATCCTGAGATCTATAAGAGCCTTTTTTCTTCTCCGCGCTATCAAGAGATAATTAAAAAGTCCGGAGACAATTTTATCACGGGTGGAGAAGGTGGACTTTATACAAAAATTTACAAACGCTTTATTAATTAACAACGAACTACGGCGACAGCTGTAAAACTAAGCTACAGCTTTTGGTTTGAGTGGAGGGTAGTGATTGCTAAAAATGAGCGCTTACTCTTCTATAATATTACCGAAAAGCCATGTATGTTTTAAGTAATGTAATTATTTTGGTAAATTTTTGCTTATATTTGATCAATAACGTAGTTACCGATTTTTAAAGCCATATAATAATTTTATGAAGAGTATGTTTTTATTTCAAATAAATCAAAGAGATATAAAAAGAGAGTTAAAATTAGTTATAATTTTGAGGCAGGGAGCACAATGGAAAATACATCTAATAAGAAAATTTTTATAGTTGGCAATAAATTTCATGAATTTAGTATACATGAAAACGTTAAGACTTTTGGGGAAATTTTAGAGATGATACGTACAAATTCCTTTGCCAATTTACCTAGTAATAGTCAACTTGTTAGCGGTCAAGGGTTAACAGAAGTTCAAGCTCAAGCTCTTTATGACCAAGGACTATATCCACTCGCAGCCCACGGGATTGATATTTCTCCTCTACTACAGCGTCCACTTCGCGTTAGCCGCCTGCAAAGTCATAAGCACTACATCAGAAATGCGATTATCTCTCACCCGAAACGTTTAGATGAGCATAATTTTGAATCTCACTTAATATTGGATGAACGGTCAGAACTAATGAATGATCATCAAACTGGACAACATATACAAGGTATGGTGTTGATTGAAGCAGCTCGTCAAATGTTTTTAGCAGTTACTGAGGAATATTTTATCGGAGATAACTGGACGGAGCTGTATTACTTTGTGTTAAATAGCCTGGCTGCCAATTTTACAGGGTTTGTATTCCCTCTTGACGTTGTTTTTAACTATCGAATTAACTCTAGCGATATATCCAGATTATCTCGCCTTCACTTCGATATAACTATCTCAGTTAACCAAGGCGACACGAGCGTCGCTACTCTTTCCTTTCAGTTTACTGCTTATCATGCAGAAAAACTAAAGAAGAATGAACACAAACAAGCGATTAAATTTCTTAACAAGCAAACAGGTAGGGACTCTGTCTCGCGGAAAGCTGAGAACCTTGAAAATGTTTATCTTGCGTAGAGGCATTATCTATGAAAACAATAATGTACGAACTAAGTTTGACTACACAAGGACCGACTTATCCCCCGAGCGAAGTAATGGATGAAAAGGGAAATTTTATTGTTATTGGACAAATCAATCGCATGAATTCCCATGGAGAACTTACCTCAGAGTGGGGAAGAGCTTTGGTATAAACCTCTACTGTAACTCCTGAATTCGGCAAGAATGCTCCCTACGATATCATAAAAGAACTTTCAGATCCTCTTTCTAGTAGTGATGCCTCTCTTGTATTACATACTCTGCCCTTACCATTACCATGCAATAATTATCCAGTAATATTTGCACCAGCGCAATGCCCCAATGCGAAAAATATTTATCTGCCAAGCTATGGCTTCCATGAAGTACCAATACCAGACGCTCGAAACCAAGATGGTAGAAAGATTACTGCGCCGATAACCCTTGAACAATGGTGTAAAGCGAAAGGATCCATGGAAGTTTTCGTCCCTAACGACCAACGAACAGGACATTTTCGTTTTGAATTTTTGGGGTTAATTCCTAACAGTCTTTACACAATTATGGCACTACGGCAACATGATCTGAATCCCCATGCACCTACACGACCCAGCCCACTTGGTCTTCCCAATATACTACTGGCAGATGCTGATGGGCATGCCTTTTATCAAGCAATATTACCCAATCCGTTTCCATCTGTGAACGATCCCTCTGCTAATCGAATAGTAAATATCGTCTTGCTTTGGATGAGTTATCAAATGAATCGAGGCGGTGCGATCGGATGGTATGGCTTAGGAGGGGATGTCCACGCGCAGCTAAAGCTCAAAAAAACAGGTTTCTGGGAATTCACAACAAAGGATTAATATTACGAATAAATCATATCCATGCTTATAAAGAACAAACAACATTATAAAGTATTTAATTTTTTTTGAAGGGAGAAATTAATAATGAGTCTTGCGTATGCATTCTTCGATGTAGATGGCACCCTTATTCGGAGCAAGAGTATGCTCGCTTTCCACGATTTCTGGTATAAATCTTGGCTAGGTTTTTCAACCAACGCTCACCAAGAGGAATATGCAGATACTACTGCTATTTTACGTGCACACCATGATAACCAGAGTCCGCGCAGCGTAATAAACCGTCTCTTTTATGAATTTTTTGCCGGACGTGCTGTAGCAGAAGTAACAAGATGTGCAGAAACTTGGGCAAAGCGCGCGTTGATTAATCCTACTTTCTTAATCCAAGAAGTAGTAACAGAACTAAAATCCCATCATAGCCAAAAAATTGAGCCGGTCTTAGTATCCGGCTCTTTTATAGAAATTCTAGCCCCCATTGCAGAACATCTAGGTGTACCTTACATCTTGGCCACAAAACTATTGCATGATGGGCAAAAATATAATGGCCGTTTCGTCCCTCCGCAAACGATCGGCGTTGGAAAAGCGCTTGCGATTCAGGATTTTATTGAAAAACATGGTGGTGACCTTAAGAACTGCTGGGCCTACGGTGATGATATTTCCGATGAGCATATGCTGAAGCTTGTAGGTCATCCTGTCGCTGTTATTGGCGATCCTTTGCTTGAGGCGTATGCTCACAAGCATGGTTGGCGCTGTTTAAATCTACCTAAAGAATCACAAACTCTAGCATTCTCCTCTAAAAAGGTATTTCCTTTTAATGAGACGTCTTTACATGAAATATCAGTTCTTTAGTTATTCAACCTAATCACAATAAACTTTAAAGCTATCTTATTATTTAAACAATTTAATAATACTCAATACATTAAACATAATACAGTAATACATAATGCATGGCTAAAAATAAACTAGCTGAATATTAATGATTACAACTTCAGGTATAGAAAATGCTAAACGAAATGATAAAAAACACGACCGGAATTTACTCACAACAACAGAAACGTATTTTAGTCACAGGAGGCGCTCGCGGCATCGGTAAAGCAATTGTTCTAAACTTATTGAAAAATGGTCATAAGGTAGCAAGTGCAGACATCATTGACATAGAACTACCAACCTCCATCGATACGGCAAGCTTATGTAAATTGATTGTTGATATCCGCGATAAAGAAGCCATTGACTCTTCTGTCCATAAGGTTATCTTAGAATTTGGTGGTCTTGATGTCTTAGTTAATGTAGCAAGCATTTGTTATAGTGGCGATCCAGAAACAATTGATGCTCAAGAATGTGCTGAAACATTTGATGTGAATATTAAAGGAATGTTCTATATAATAGCTGCTACTTTACCCTATCTAAAAAAGGAGATTCGCGCCGATATTTAAATATTTCATCCATATGGGGTGTAGAATACAATCCTTCTTTAATTTCATATTCTTCTTCTAAATTTGCTGTAGAGGGCTATAGTGGTGGGTTGCGCTTATGGGGAATGCCACAAAATATTCGTGTTTGTTCAATCCAAGTTGATAAAGTTAATACGGATTTTCGTCGCAATTTTAAAGGATTCCCAGAGATACCTCCAGAGAATCTTGCCAAAATGCTTCAACCAGATGACATTGCTTCCGCGGTCAACTTTATTCTTTCCTCATCTAATACCGCACAAATTTCTTCTATACGTCTCGATGCTCCACTTTGGTATCAAATATAAGGATCTATCCAATGAAAATCACGCCCAGAATAGCTCTTGTCTTAACCCTCGTAGGAACCTTTTTTTGGGGTTCCAATTTCCAAGCCACTAAGATAGCTTTAACGACTGTTTCTCCATGGACAGCTTCTTTTGAGCGGTTTCTCATTGCCGTAATCGCCATATTTTTAATTATGATTTTCAAAGAAGGCTTGCGGTGGCATGTTTTATCGCAAAATTTTATTTCTTATATTTTCCTAGGGATTATCGGTGTGGCAGGGTTTAATGGCGCTTTATTTGTTGGCTTGCAAACGTCAAATCCCATAACAGCCTCCCTCATCATGGCGACAACCCCTATTAGTGCTAATATTATTGAAGCTATCATGAATAAATCTTTCCCAACCTGTGAGAGGGTTATAGGGATGCTCATTAGCATGTTCGGGGTCTATTTAGTCATAACAAATGGGAGATTTTTGTCTAACCATGTTTCCTTTGCCAAAGGAGATATTATGATTCTTTTAGGTTCCATTGGTTGGGCGTTCTATACCGTGGGCACGCGGTCATTTGTCAAGAACGCAACCCCGCTTGAAACAACAAGCTGGACGATGCTCTCTGGCACCGTCGCCCTTGGCGTCCTAACCTTTTTATTCGAATCCCCTCTTCAAGAAACGATGTCTATGTCCGGCGCTAGTTTATTCGCACTCCTTTGGATGGGGGTTGCAGGATCAGTTTTAGCCTACCTATTTTGGAATATTGGAATAGCGATCCGAGGTCCGGGTAAGACGGCGATATTTTTCAATTTTGTACCTATTTCAGCCTTATTGGTGCAAATCCTGTTCGGCTTCATCCCTCAAATCATGCAAATCATAGGCGTTTTTGTTACGATTTTTGGAGTTCTAATCGGACAAGGCTATATATTCAGCTTACTAGGATCTAGAAAAGCCGTTTCCAATGCGCATAAAGAGTAATATACTTTTTAAGATGAATGGAAATTGGCGTGTTATTTTTCGCTTTATCGGAACAGATGTGGAGCTTGTTGATTATCAAGATTACCGTTGATGAAAGGAATGAAAACAAATGACGCATAACCCCGCCCATTCTAGTGAAGTTCTAAAAGTAGCTTTTTTAGAAGAAATGGGGATAACAATACAAAAATTAGCGTATCGTCTTGCATATAGCAAAATACGTATTTATTGTCAAATAATATTTTATCTTTTTTTGATATTTTTTTGTATTTTTTAAATACGTTGTGTATTGATAATATCTTATGCTTATGAATTGCTTCTTTTATATTTATATGCGTTTAAAGCTATATTATGGGATTTAGAAACGATTGCGCTGTTTTTTGAATCTATACATTTATAATATTTAAAAAGGCTCTCATAATGCGTATTTTTATCTTTATAACCTATCAGTTTTTTTTACTAAATGAATTTAAATTTTTTTGTGAATTTTGTTTATAATACATTTAAAATTTAATAGCCTCTTATAGGTGCTCTCTTTATAATCAATGCGTTCATTTACAGTTTAGTTATTTGAAGCTGCTGTTTTTACGCATTTTCTATAGCTGTTATATGCTTTATAGCCATGGCATCAATTTTTCATTTTCATAAGAGAAACGATAAGTAGGATAATTGTAATTTATAGACTGTTATGAAAACATCTAAAGAGAGATTGATCATTATAGAGATCAGTAAAATTCCTTTTAATAGGCTTTTGTCAGTGATGTCAGTTTTGTCAGTTCTTTTTAGACCCTCTATTATTTTTTTTGAATGGTAAAAAATTAAAATCAATATATTTCAATATGTTAATATCTTTAAAACATAACTTATATCAAGAGTACAATCTTTAAAGATAGCCAATGATGTGAATTGATTAAAACTTGTCAGTTATGTGTCAGTAAATTGAACTGACAAAAGTGATCATTTTAATGAGTCATTAAAACGTGTCTTATGAAAAGCATATGAAATTAAAAACTGATTACGTTATCAAAATCCTTTTTATGAATTTTATCAGTTCTTTTGAATGATAACCTTATGATTTATAGAATGATTACAACGTGCTTTATGAAAATCATGTGATCCTTTAAAGCCTTTCAAAAGATGGTTTGTAATTCATAAGAAATGCTATCAAGATCATTAGGTTATGAGTTTTGGGGGTGTTTTTTGTACGTATTATTTTATTTTTTAATCCAAAATAAAAATCATTATATTTCAATGCGTTAATGTTTTAAAGAAACAACCTATATTAAATACAATCTATAATATATATAAAAAGGGGTTTTGGGGGTTTTAAGAACCTACAAAACCTATAAGTAATATAAGAAAATGAATATACATAACTCTTTTTAAACAAAGCTTTTGAAAACAATAAAGCTATCATTTTAGATTACGGTATAACCTCTTAAAGGCAATGTAAAAGAAGCCTATTCACTTTAAGATGGGATTTCTTTTTAGAATAACGCATATAAACACTCCTTTTAGAGATTGTATCTAATCAACTTAACAAAAAGAGGTATAGATTATGGTTATAAGCTCTATACCCCTTATGCGTTTATCATACCCATTATGTGAGCATGCTTTATAAGTTATTCAGTTTCTCTTAATACCAAATTTGGTAAGTCTTTCACGATTTTCATGGTTTCTAAACTTACGGTAATAACCCTTTGAAATAACTCTAGAGGGTAGGCAGGGTTGCCAACGGTTTCAACAGCATAGCGATTAGCATCATTCACAATACCGCTCTTTTTATCTGTTTTAACGCATTGACGCCCCATAACCCATTCAAGAGCGGGTTTACCATTGACTATATACTCATAAGCTTCCTTAGGGATATCTGTCATTGTAATATTGCTATTATAAATAACTGTTGATTTATCCTTTTCCTTACTATCCTTAATTTTTGCGAATTTCATTTCAGTTACATAATAGAACTTTTCGGGATTAGAAATCTTTGTCAGTTTTGGATTACCCTTTTTAAAGGTCACGGGATACGGCTCTACATTTTCATAATTCACGTGCAAATGACCTAGTTCACGCCCTGCTGTCACAAACTTCCAAAAATCATCAGCACTCTTTACACAAGGGATACGAGGCAATTCTTTGCATAAATTATGTGCATAACGTGTACGATAATCTTTTGAATGGAAAATCCCATAAACATAATAGAATAGATCATCTTTAGTGATAGTTTCATTAGGATAAGCGGCTTTAAAATGGTCTAGACCTTCATCAGTAATAGCATTACGTCTCTGTAAACCAGCTGTTTTGTTTTCCTCTATAGAGTTTGTAAATAAATAGGATTGTCTCTCACTTTTATTTCTCTCTTTTGAAAATATAACATTTTCGTAGATATATCTTGGAAAGCATTGACTGTTATCAATTACACATACGTCAGGCAAATTCTTAATCATCAATACAGAAAAGCCACTTCGTGCTCCCATAGAAGAAACTTGTATTACCCTATTTTCAACCACTTTTCCTATTGGAAATATCCGTGGCATTCGGTAAACACCATCGTTGAGATCACGATTATAATAGAGCCATTGCTTGGTAAAAGGACGATAAAGGCTTTGCGTGAGGCAATCATCTTCAAAGTTAAAAATCTTTCCTTTTTCTAAGTCTCGTTTGAGATTATGGCTCCAACTAATTTTGCTTTCATCCGAATTGATAAAATTATTTACAGCATTTTTATGTATCTTGCGATCAACATGTCCATAAGCATTATTAAAACGTTCCACTTCGTTATTATAGAACGTAATCATATTACTCATGTTGTTAGCTAAAGCTTTATAACTTGAGTGATAAACCCAAAGATCACGACTGGTCATAATACCACGAGAATAAGTCTCAAAGAGCTTTGTGCTATGAGGTTTCTTATCACCTATAGCTAAGAATGTTTCAAAACTGTTATCACGTTGGTTAATCCAATCACCATGTTCATCCGGTGTAATTATTTGCCAGCCTTGTTCATGGGTAATACCATCAATACTGTAAAATTCGTCAAGGATCTCAAGTTTCCTTTTAGTTGTAAGATTACTACCAATGTCGTGATAGTAAATTTTACATGATTCAGTCACATTGGGCTTTTTGATAAAGAGCGTTATAGCGATACCGGTCATACTACCATTGCCGAAAATATTTTCACCTTCTTGAGCCACTTATTTTTGCATTGCCTCCGACATGAGCATCATCACAAATGACAGCATTATCAGAAATATGAGCATGATCAGTGACACGGGCGTTATCATAAATTTGTGCATTGCCTTCAATTACAACGGCGTTGCTAGCATGCGCATTACCAGACAGCTTTGCATTGTCCTTTAATGTCATACCTTCAAAAATAGCATTCCCATAAATTTGAGCATTACCATAGACATCAACAAAAAAGCTTTTTACTTTAGCATTTCCAAAGACGCGTGCATTTTGAAAGACCCGAGCTTTATTATACACCCAGCAATTACCTTCATGAGAGAGATTATCTTCACTTTCAATATAGCCACCGAAGTCACCTTTTTTCACATCATCAAAATCTCTTAAGGCTCTAATTCGAGTTAAGAAATGACCATCGATATATTCACAATCATCAATAAATTCATATTTTTTTGCAGGCTCTTGTTGATTAACAGACGCCGTTTCATTCGCAATATTAGAGATAACGGGGGTGTTTTTTGAGATATTTGTCATAATTAAAACCTTACGGGTTAATAACGTTTTCAATTGACACTCTATAAGAGCATCGGGCGTTGAAAACACGGCCGTAAGTCCGTTGTTATGCTTTTCCCATAAATGGGTATTGTATGGCATAACCACGCCCGACAAAATTCTCATATACTAACAAAAACATAAAAGATAGCCAGTATTTTAAAGACATGGGAGAGGCTGTTTCGTAACCTATCCGCTTACGGTTTAAGTGTTTTCATCACTTGAGTATTTATATAACAAAATACGTATTTATTGTCAAACAACATTTTATCTTTTTTATGTTTTTTCTTATTTTTTAAATACGTTATGTATTGATAATATCTTATGTTTATTAATTGCTTCTTTTATATTTATATGCTTTTAAAGCTATATTATAGGTTTTATGAAACGATTGCGTTATTTTCTGAATCTATACATTTATAATATTTAGAAAAGCTCTCTTTATGCGTATTTTTAGCTTTATAACCTATCATTTTTTTACTAAATGAATTTTAAATTTTTTGTGAATTTTGTTTATAAGGGGCTCTAATTTAAACAACCTTAATAGCACCGCGCTCTTATAACAAATGCTTTCATTTGCATTTTTGCTTTCTCTATAGTTGTTATGTTCTTTATAGCCATGGCATCATTTTTCATGTTCATAAGAGAAATGATAAATAGGATAATTGTGATTTATTGCTTGTTATGAAAACATCTCAATAGAAACTGATCATTATAGAGATGAGCAAAATCCCTTTTAATAAACTTTTGTCAGTCTTGTCAGTTCTTTTTAGAACCTATATCATTTTTTTCAAATGAGAAAAATTAAAATCATTATATTTCAATAAGTTAAGTTTTATCAATTTTTCAAAATACAACTTATTAAAACAACAATAACAAATAAATACAACTGTAAATATATATTTGTCAGTTTGTGTCAGTACATTGAATCGACAAAAGTGATCATTTAGTGAATGATTAAAACATGTCTTATGAGAGTATGTGATCTTTTAAAGCCTTTCAAAAGAAAGGGATTATAATCATAATAAATGCTATCAAGACCATTATGGTTATGAGTTTTGGAGGTGCTTTTTACGCCCCCCTTTACATATTTTTCAATAAAAAATAAAAATCATTATATTTCAATATGTTATTTTTTATCAATTTTTCAAAAAACAACCTATATCAATAGTACAACCTATAAATTCAACTAATGCTCTATGTTTTGTAAGGGTTTTGGGGGGGGGGTGAAAACATTCAAAACCTATAAGTAATATAAGAAAATGAATATACATAACCCTCTTTAAACAAAGCTTTTGAAAAGGATAAAGCTATCATTTTAAATTACGATATAATCTCTTAAAGTAATCCAAATAAGAGTATCTAAAAGTGCAAGTTTCTTCTTTTTAGAATAACGCATGATAAATTATCCTTTTAAAGATTGTACGTAAGCAATGTATAAAGGGGGTATAGGAACCTATAGGTATAAGACCTTTTACCCCTTGTGAGATTAACATACCCATTATGTGAGCATGCTTTATAAGTTATTCAGTTTCTCTTAATACCAAATTTGGTAGGTTTTTCACGATTTTCATTGTTTCTAAACTTACGGTAATAACCCTTTGAAACAACTCTAGAGGGTAAGCAGGGTTGCCAATGGTTTCAACAGCATAGCGATTAGCATCATTAACAATACCACTCTTTTTATCTGTTTTAACACATTGACGTTCCATAACCCATTCAAGAGCAGGCTTTCCATTGACTATATACTCATAAGCTTTAAGAGGGATATCCTTCATGATGATATTGCTGTTATAAAAAACTGTCGATTTATCCTTTTCCTTACTATTCCCAGAAAATTTCATTTCAGTCACATAATAAAACTTTTCGGGATTAGAGATCTCTGTCTGTTTTGGATTACCCTTTTTAAATGTGACTGGATAAGGTTCTACTGTTTCATAATTCATGTGCAAATAACCGAGTTCACGCCCTGCTGTCACAAACTTCCAAAAGTCATCAGCAGTTTTTACGCAAGGGATACGAGGCAATTCTTTGCATAAATTATGTGCATAACGGGTACGGTAATCTTCCGAATGCAAAATCCCGTAAACATAATAAAACAGATCATCTTTTGTTATGGTTTCATTAGGATAAGCAGCTTTAAAATGTGCTAATCCTTCATCAGTAATGGCATCACGCTTCTGTAAACCAGCTGTTTTACTTTTCTCTGTAGCATTTGCGAATAAATGAGTTTGTGTATTGTTTTTAGCTTTTGAAACCGTAGTGTCTTCGTAAAAATATCTTGGAAAGCATTGACCATTCTCTATCACCTGAAGATCAGATACGGTCTTAATCATAAGTACAGAAAAGTCTTTTTTTGCTCCTATACCTGTAATTTGAATTCCTTTATTTTCAACTGTTTGCTCCATTGGAAATATATGCGGCATTTTATAAACCATTTCATTAAAGCAGCGATTATAATAAAGCCATTGTCGTGTGAAAGGACGATACAAACTTTGCATAAGGCATGTCTCTTCAAATTTAAAAACTTTCCCTTTTGCTAGCTCTTGTTTAAGAGCACGACTCCAACTTATCTTTTTCTCATCTGTATCAACGAAATCATTTACAGTCTTTGCACGTTTTTTACGGTCAGTATCTGTGTAAGCATCATTAAATCGTTCCACTTCACTGTTATAGAAGCCAATCATATTACTCATGTTTTTTGCTAAAGCTTCACGGCTTAAGTTGTATGCCCAAGCATCACGATTAGTTACAATCCCAAGAGAAAATATTTCAAAGAGTTTTTTACCATGACCTTTTTTGTCACCTTTATCACCTATAGCTAAAAAGGCGTTGAAACTGTCATCACGTTGACCAAGCCAATCACCATGTTTATCTGGTGTAATTATTTGCCAACCTTTTTTGCTCCGTGTAATGCCATCAATGCTCCTAAATTTTTTAATTGTCTTAAGCTTTTTTTCTCTTGTGAGATAATCTCCAATATCACGGAAATATATTTTCCCCTGTTGTTTGGATTTTGGATTTTTTACGAGAATAGAAATCGCTATAGGGGCACGAGATCCTTCACCAAAAATTCCACCACTTTCTTTCTTACGTTGTTCTCCAGAGGTCCGAGCGTTCCCCCGTAAATGGAAAATGTAAAGGCTGCTGAATTCCTCAACGAAGCACTTGCGTAAACCATCCATAGAACTTCCATCAATAAAACCCGCATTTGTGACAAAACCAATAACACCATGGTTTTTTATACGGTCACTAGCCCAACGAATAGCACGGATATAACTATCATAAAGTGCTTGTAAGCAAGTTGCTTTTGATTGAGCAGCATAAGTTTCTCCAATACGATCATTCAATATGGGATAGGGAGTGTTCTTTGCATTATCATTTTCACTTTTTTGACCTGTTGAATAAGGAGGGTTACCAAAAATAACTTCAATATTGAGATTTTTCTGATGTTCTAAATATTCACTGTTTTCTTTCATAGTACCTTCCATCAGATCTTTTTTCTCAAAAAGATGAAACGTATCGGTTAAACCAATATGCTTGAATGGGATATAATTCCCTTTCATAAGACCATGATAGGTTGCTTCGATATTAATGGCTGCTATGTAATAAGCGAGTAAAACAATCTCATTGGCATGGATATCATAACGGTATTTATATTCCATGTCCTCTGGTTTGATGAGTTTTGATTGTAACAGCCGCGTGATAAAGGTTCCTGTTCCAATGAAAGGGTCGAGAATGGAGACACCTCGTGATCCTAGACTTTTTCCAAATTCATTACGCAAGACATCATCAACAGAATGAATGATAAAATCAACAACCTCAATGGGCGTATAAACAATTCCTAATTTTTCTACTGTACGTGGAAAAGCATAACGGAAAAATTCATTATACAGCTCTACAATTAAGCTTTGTTGTGCTTCAAGAGTGGTAATTCCACGCGTGTAAAATTGTACACTCTTAGAAATATTTTTGAGATCTTGAGATTCTTCTTTAAGAGTAAACTTATCAAGGACATTGAGTACACGTTGTAAAGCACAAGATACGGGATTCTCTTGAACAAACTGATGCCCCTCAAATAAAGCATTAAAGACTGGACGCGTTACAAGATGTTGTGCAAGCATTTCAATTGCGTCTTGTTCGGAGATAGTTGTGTTTAAATTGCTCCGCAATTCGGTCATAAAATCATTAAACACTTGCCGTGTTTCAGTTTCTGATTTTGTTAAAACCTCAGTTAAGCGTATGATATGAGTTTGAGCAAGATCACCAACATTTATTGCCCATTTTTTCCAATAGCTAGGGTCGTAAAATCTATTAACAATAGCAGCTTTAATGACATCTTTACTTTTAGAAAAAAGGGGGAGTTCTCCTTGTTCTTCACATGTGTGAGAGGATTCGTAAGTTGCTAACCCAATATTAAGTCCTGAATACTCTAATTTTGAGCGTATAGGTAAATCATCAATAACCGTGGTCGT
>NZ_JBHIQN010000016.1:0-24614 GCF_042196525.1 Bartonella sp. AC62GZZY | reverse complement strand
TCTTCCCATGATCAACGTGACCAATCGTACCAATATTAACATGCGGTTTTGTTCGTTCAAACTTGCTCTTCGCCATTTGAGCTCTCCATTTTCCGTCCAAACCAAGGACTAAGTTAAAAATTAATTACCAACCTGAAATTACGCGTATTTCTTTTGAATCTCCAAAGCAACAGCCGAAGGTACAGGCTCGTAATGATCAAACTGCATTGTATACTGCGCACGCCCCTGACTCATAGAGCGAAGAGTATTCACATAACCAAACATATTTGCTAAAGGAACCATTGCATTCACAACCGTTGCAATGCCGCGCGCTTCAGTTCCTGAAATCTGTCCCCGACGAGAATTGAGATCACCAATAACATCACCAACATAATCATCTGGTGTAACAACTTCCACCTTCATGATCGGTTCAAGAAGCTGTGCACCAGCCTTCTTTGCCCCATCACGAAAAGCCGCACGAGCAGCAATCTCAAAAGCCAAAACCGAAGAATCAACATCGTGATAGCCACCATCAATGAGAGTCGCTTTTACACCAAGCATAGGAAAGCCCGCAAGAGGACCTGACCCCATAACACTCTCAATCCCTTTTTGGACACCAGGAATATATTCTTTAGGAACAGCACCACCAACAATCTTTGACTCAAAAATAAAATCATCACCATCATGAGGCTCAAAAACAATTTTCACACGAGCAAATTGACCGGCACCACCCGATTGTTTCTTATGCGTATAATCAATTTCCGCCATTTTAGTAATTGACTCACGATAAGCAACTTGAGGCTGCCCAACATTTGCTTCAACTTTAAACTCACGCCGCATACGGTCGACAATAATATCAAGATGAAGTTCACCCATTCCAGCTATAATAGTTTGACCTGATTCTTCATCCGATTTAACACGAAACGAGGGATCTTCCGCCGCTAAACGATTAAGAGCAATCCCCATTTTTTCTTGATCTGCTTTTGTTTTCGGTTCAATTGCAATCTCAATAACGGGTTCAGGAAATTCCATCCGCTCCAAAATAACAGGCTTCAAAGGATCGCAAAGAGTATCACCCGTTGTCGTCTCCTTAAGCCCTGCAAGAGCAACAATATCACCAGCAAATGCCTCTTCAATATCCTCACGAGAATTTGAATGCATTTGAAGCATACGCCCCAAACGTTCCTTCTTCTTCTTCACAGTATTCTCAAGAGAAATACCCTTCTGAACTTTACCAGAATAAATACGACAGAACGTCAACGAACCAACAAAAGGATCATTCATAATTTTAAAAGCAAGCATAGATAACGGAGCATCATCAGAAGATTCGCGTGTCGTCTCAGCCTCAGTCTTTACATCAATACCCTTAATCGCCGGGATATCAATTGGAGAAGGAAGATAGGAAACAACAGCATCCAAAAGTGGCTGCACCCCCTTGTTTTTAAAAGCCGTACCACAAAGAACCGGATGAAATTGAACCTCTACTGTCCCCCGACGAATGAGAGAAACAAGTTGCTCATTGGTTGGCATAACACCTTCCAAATAAGCCTCTGTCGCAGCTTCATCAACCT
The DNA here is from genome assembly GCF_042196525.1 of Bartonella sp. AC62GZZY. NCBI lineage: Bacteria > Pseudomonadati > Pseudomonadota > Alphaproteobacteria > Hyphomicrobiales > Bartonellaceae > Bartonella > Bartonella sp. AC62GZZY. The sequence continues at coordinate 23,064 of NZ_JBHIQN010000016.1, read as the reverse complement.
CCACGGCCATCTCAATCAATTTCTCGCGATATTCTTCAGCTTTCTCCTTTAAATCAGAGGGAATTTCACTTATTACCGCCGAGGCACCAATAGAACCATCCCACTTTAAAGCCTTCATTTCTACAAGATCAACAACACCTTCAAAGTCATTTTCAGCACCAATCGGCAACTGCAAAACAAGCGCTTTAGCACCCAACCGAGAGCCAACCATCTCCACACTACGATAGAAATCAGCTCCTATTTTGTCCATTTTATTAACAAAAACCATACGAGGTACACGATATTTTTCAGCTTGCCGCCAAACAGTTTCCGTCTGAGGCTCCACACCAGCATTTGCATCCAACAAGGCTATTGCACCATCAAGAACACGCAAAGAGCGCTCAACTTCAATCGTAAAATCAACGTGCCCTGGCGTATCAATAATATTAAAGCGACGCTTCCGACCGTCCTGCCCTTCCCAAAATGTCGTTGTCGCAGCAGACGTAATCGTAATACCACGCTCCTGCTCCTGCTCCATCCAATCCATTGTAGAAGCACCATCATGGGTCTCGCCAATTTTATGATTCTTACCGGTATAGAACAGAATACGTTCAGTCATCGTAGTCTTACCAGCATCAATATGCGCCATAATACCAAAATTACGATAATCTTCAATTTTATATTCGCGAGCCATTATATTTGCCTTAGTTTAAAACTTCTACCAGCGATAGTGAGAAAAAGCACGATTAGCTTCAGCCATACGATGAACATCTTCACGCTTTTTCACGGCAGAACCACGATTATTAGCCGCATCCATCAATTCACCAGATAAACGCTCAACCATCGTCGTTTCATTTCGACCACGTGCCGCCGCAATCAACCAACGAATAGCAAGAGCCTGACGACGATCAGGACGAACATCAATCGGAACTTGATAAGTAGCACCACCAACACGGCGTGAACGAACCTCAATATGAGGAGCAACATTCTCTAAAGCTCGATGAAATAGAGCCACAGGATCTGTTTTTACTCTTTTTTCTACAGAATCAAGCGCACCATAAACAATACGCTCTGCAACTGATTTTTTACCATCAAACATAATGGCATTCATAAATTTCATAATAACCAAATCACCAAATTTTGGATCTGGATTAATCTCACGCTTTTCTGCTCTATGACGACGGGACATTGGCTTTGTCTCTCAATATTATTTTGGACGCTTTGCGCCATACTTCGAACGACGCTGTTTACGATTCTTGACACCCTGTGTATCAAGCAAACCACGAATAATGTGATAACGAACTCCTGGCAAATCTTTCACACGACCACCACGAATCATTACAACAGAGTGCTCTTGAAGATTATGTCCCTCTCCAGGAATATAACCAATCACCTCAAATCCATTCGTCAAGCGAATTTTAGCAACCTTACGAAGAGCAGAATTAGGTTTCTTCGGTGTTGTTGTATAAACACGCGTACAAACACCACGCTTCTGCGGATTCGACTGCAGAGCAGGAACCTTATTACGTTTAACTGGCGCCACACGCGGCTTTCGAATCAACTGGTTTACGGTAGGCATGCAACCTTCCTCTTTTCGATCTACATTCGTCTTACCCAATCGGGCTTTTCTATCTTAATTTCCATCCACCCCAACAAAATCGGAACAGATATCTAAGTCTACACACAAAATCGGGCACACCTGCACAAAACAGTTCACCCAACCATAAGCAGAGAAGGCAATAGCCTTTTGCACTAGCATTTGCTTTTAATCTTCTTAACACCTGTGAATAATTTTCCGGCTCATATCCAAAACACCTGATTACATCCACATCGGTTATGTTCATTCCTAATAGCGAGAACACGTACATTCGTCAAGAACTAAACAGCAGAAAGTTTTTTAAAAATGAAAATAAATTAAATTTTAAAGCTTTAAATTTGCTTTTACCGCTACTCTTGATAAATTAATTTACCATAGTAATATCCCCTATAAACAAAAAAGATGTGACTGTAGTAAAACATAAATGCAGTAAATTGAATTGCATATTTGATATCTAATGATGAGCACCATGAAAATAGCAACGTGGAATATTGCTGGAATAAAAGCGCGACATGAAACATTATGTCAATGGCTGCAGCAAAGCCAACCGGACATAGTCTGTTTACAGGAAATTAAAAGTATTGATGAAAATTTTCCACGCGATACAATTGAAAATTTAGGTTACCATATAGAAACACACGGACAAAAAAGTTTTAATGGCGTTGCGATTCTCTCTAAAAAAACACCAGATGAAGTGATCCGTCGATTACCAGGCAATGATAATGATAAACAAACACGTTACATTGAAGCTGTTTATTCAACAAACAAAGGTGTTGTTCGTGTTGCATCTCTCTATTTGCCAAATGGGAATCCTATTGAGAGTGAAAAATATTCCTATAAGATAGAATGGATGGAAAGATTATATACACATGCAAAATCATTACTTGCGTATGAAGAACCTCTTATTCTAGCAGGTGATTATAATGTCATCCCCACTCCATTAGATGCAAAAAAACCTCAAGAATGGTATCAAGATGCCTTATTTCTTCGAGAAACAAGAAAAGTATTCCAATGTATTCTTCATTTAGGTTTTTATGATGCTATCCGGAATGTCACCGATACTCCCTCCTTCAGTTTTTGGGATTTTCAGGCGGGTGCTTGGCCTAAAAATAATGGGATTCGCATTGATCATTTATTATTATCACCAGAAGCTGTTGATCAATTAATTTGCGCTCATAGTCAAACAGAAGTAAGGGGATATCAAAAACCATCCGACCACGTTCCTGTTTGGATTCACCTTAATATCAATTAAGAAAGTACAATCCTCATTTCATGAGACAACAAAAAAATTCCACTCAAAAATAATAACTATGCTACAGCATATAAACAGTATATTTTAAGTACATAAAATAAAAAATAAATGAATGGAGGACATAAATGAAGAAATCATTGTTAATGCTTATTGCAGCAACGGCCATTGGATTTACAAGTGTCGCACATGCTGAACATGATACTCTTGAAAAAATAAAACGAACAGGGGAAATTACTTTAGGTGTCCGTGAATCGTCTGGTTTAGCCTACGCCCTTGGTAATAATAAATATGTAGGTTTTCATACAGAAATGGCAGAACGGATCATTGATGATATCTCAAAAAAAATTGGTAAACCAATTAAAATTCATTATCTTCCCATCACTTCTCAAAATAGAATTCCTCTCTTAAAAAATAAAACCTATGATTTTGAGTGCGGCTCAACAACAAATGATATTGCTCGCAGTAAAGAAGCAGCATTTGCTTATACGACATACATTGAAGAGGTTCGGATTGCTGTAAAGAAAAACTCTAACATTAAATCTCTTGAGGATTTAAAGGGAAAAACAGTTGCAACGACCACCGGTACAACATCTGTTCAACTTATTCGTAAAAATAAACGTGCAAAAAACATTCAGTTTAAGGTTTTAAAGGGGAAAGATCACGGAGATAGCTTTTTATTATTAGAATCTGGTAAGGCAGATGCTTTTGTCATGGACGCTTCAATTCTTGCTGGACATATTGCTAAATCAAAGAATCCATCTGATTATGTCATTCTTGATACTGTACTTTCAGTCGAACCTATTGCCTGTATGCTCAGATTACATGACAAAAAATTTGAACAAACAATCAACGATAGTATCGTACGTCAGATTAAAGATGAATCACTGGAAAAGCTTTATAATAAGTGGTTTATGAAACCGATCCCACCTGCTAACACTGTTATGAACCTTCCCTTATCAAAACAAACAAGATATGCTTGGGATCACCCAAATAATAAGCCTCGAGAAAGCTACGCAGAAAAAGATTTATAGAATCTAATAAAGAAGAACCACACTCTTTTGAAATTGAGTGTGGTTTATATTTTAATTCACTTTTTAATAAATTTGGCCTATGTAGATATGCTTGGTTTATTGCCCTATTTGTGGATGACTAATTTGAGGGAATATCAATTAATGGACTTTTCTTTCCTTTGTAGAGATGACCTTACTCAAACATTGGTAACAGGATGCTTGGGGACTCCCGGCGTGAGCCATACCTATTTAGATACACTTCTCGATGGCTTTAAAAATACGGTGATATTGTCTATCACTTCACTTATATTAGCTGTATTGTGTGGTGTTATTATAGGAACAATGCGCACTTTACCCAAAACATCCATAATCAATTATATATTTCGCACTATCGGTACTATTTGGGTAGAGATTATGCGTAATATTCCCCTCCTTGTACAAGTGTTTTTGTGGTATTTTGTTGTTCCGAAGATTTATCCACCAGCGATGAAATTTTCCCCCATTCTCTTAATAACATGCGCATTGGGATTCTTTACATCTGCACGCATTGCTGAACAGGTTCGTTCAGGCATTGAAGCGATTCCTTCTGGACAACGCTATGCTGCTATGGCAATGGGGTTTACAACTTATCAAAGTTATCGCTATATTATTCTACCACGTGCTATACGTGCAATTATGCCACCTCTTACTTCAGAAGCAATGGGGATTGTGAAAAATTCGTCTATAGCATTCGCCGTTTCAATAAATGAGCTCATGCAATTTCAATACCAAGCAATTGAAGAGGTAAGCCATGTTTACGAAAATTATTTACTTGTTACGGCTCTTTATATTCTAATAGCCTTATTTGTATTCATTGTGATGACAGTCATTGAACAAATACTCAAAATTCCTAATTTTCAAACAAAGGGAAATTGAATATGATGAATTTCATAAGCTCTCAGTTTGGATTTTATTCTCCTTTCAATTTTTCCGACTTTGATTTTTCCTTTTTTACCTTTGATGTATTTCGTTCTTACATTTTATCAGGTTTACTCTTTAGCGTTTTTCTAACTCTTTTTGCAACGGTGTTGGGATTTGTTTTCGGTACGCTTTTAGCAATGATGCGCCTTTCTTCCATAAAACTTCTTTCTTGGTTTGCAATCAGTTACATAACAGCTATGCGTTCAATACCCCTTGTGATGGTTATCTTATGGTTTTTCGTGCTTCTGCCTTTTTTAACCGGTATATCCATCGGTGCAAATAAATCAGCACTCATTACCTTTACCGCATTTGAAACGGCTTATTTTGCTGAGATTATGCGTGCTGGAATCAATTCAGTTCCGCAAGGACAAAAATATGCAGGACAAGCTCTTGGAATGACATATTGGCAAAGTATGTACATTGTCATTCTTCCTCAAGCCTTTAGAGATATGCTTCCAGTCTTTTTAACACAAGTTATTATCCTTTTTCAGGATACAACCCTTGTTTATGCCATCAGTGGTCATAGCCTTTTGAATGGTTTTGATATTGCTGCTAATAATTTTGGTGTAAAGCAAGAAGCTTATATCTTAGCAGCTATTTTCTATTTTGTTATCTGTTTTACACTGTCACAAATAGTTTTGTATTTACAAAAAAAAGTATCCATTATTCGCTAACAGGAAAAAAAATGTCTACTCATATGATCGAAATAAAAAATGTTTCTAATTGGTATGGCGAAATTAAAGTCCTTAAAAACTGTACAACCAATATTAATAAAGGAGAAGTCGTTGTCGTTTGTGGTCCATCAGGCTCAGGAAAGTCAACACTCATTAAAACTATTAACGCTCTCGTCCCTTTTCAAAAAGGTGAAATTTGGATTAATGGAATACCTGTTCATTCAAAAAAAACGAATCTGCCTAAATTGCGAAGTCAGGTAGGAATGGTGTTTCAACACTTCGAGCTTTTCCCTCATTTATCTGTCACAGAAAATTTGACAATTGCACAAATCAAAGTCCTAAAACGAAGCAAAAAAGAAGCACTTGAACGTGGATTGTTATATCTTGAACGCGTTGGACTCATTGAACACAAAGATAAATATCCTGGTCAACTTTCTGGAGGGCAACAACAACGTGTTGCTATTGCACGTGCCTTAACCATGGATCCACTTGTCATGCTTTTTGATGAACCAACATCTGCTCTAGATCCTGAAATGGTAGGTGAAGTACTCGATGTCATGATTAGCTTAGCAGAAGAAGGTATGACGATGATTTGTGTAACCCATGAAATGGGATTTGCACAAAAAGTCTCGGAGCGTGTTATTTTCATAGATCAAGGAACAATTCTTGAAGACTGTTCATCTAAAGAGTTCTTTTCTGATCCGCAAGCAAGAAAACCGAGAACGCAAGAATTTTTGTCTAAGATCCTAAGTCATTAGCCGTTAGATTATCAAAAAAAGCTATCTTTATTATGAACTTGTATACAAGAAAATAGAGTTTAATATAATATGAGAGAGTGTAAAAATATTACAATAAGATGTTTAAAAACTGTTATTCTTTAAAATCTCAGCAACCAGTCAAATTGCTGTACGTCTCTCAGATTCATTACAAAGAGCAAAAGCCTCTTCTTGCAAAGGGTGAATCAAATTTTTGTCTTTTACATTAGCTTTTTTATAGGCAGCAGTTAAAATTGCTGCCCCACGGACAATTTTTCCTTCTTTAAGCAGTATATTTCCAAGCATTGTTTGAACAGAAGGATTTCCTTTTTTTTGCTGAGAGTTTAAACCATCGTGGCTTGTAAAGGATTTTTCTCCCTTCCCTCTCCCTTTAAAAATATTTTTCCTAAATGATACTGAGCTTTAGGATTTCCATAGTTTACCGCAGACTGCATATAAAGACAAACAGTATAAGAAGGATCAGGTTTCATAGGTGATTGAGGAATACCTTTTTTATATATCCTGCAAGTTTAACCAATGCATCAGAAACATAACTTTCATCTTCTGAACCAAGATCTGTACCTTTTTCAAAGATATATGCAAAAAAATGATATGTCTTGTAATCATCTTTAGGAACACCATCACCCTTTGCATAGATGTAGCCAAGTTTCCAATTCGCACCGATATGGCCCCTCTTAGCAGCACAACGGAGTGCTGGAATAGCCTGATTTATATGCCCATTTCTATACGTTAAAAAAAATAAAACGAACCACCATTCGCTTCTTGCAAGCTATTGACATCTATTACACAAACAGTCGAAAAGAATCCCCCTAAAATCACAACAATCGTGACTTTTTTCCATATCTGAAACCTATTAACCATTCCCCCCCTACCTCAATTTTAATGATTATATCTGTTACAAATTTCTTTGTAGATATTTAAACTCTTTTTCTTAGTAAGAAGCATACGCAATTTTAAAGTAAAAATTTTAAAAGAAAAAACAAATAGATAAAAACCATCCAAAATGTTCGATAAAATTAAGTATCAATTTTTATATATAACAAATTGATTTTTAAATATAAATCATCATTCTATATTTTGTAACACACCCTTTAACATTCTAGGATTTATTGATCTTAAAATTTTATACGTATGAGCAAAAATCGTTCAATAGAATAACGTGCATTAAACCGCAACTTGAGAACGAAGAGAATACATGATGAATGGCAAGCGTTTAAGTATAAAAAACAATACGAAAGATGGATAAATATAATGATGATAGTTAACTTATAACTTCACAACTGCCTTACCACCTTAAAGATGAAGTTTTTTGTCTCTGCCAATCTATAAACAATACAGCTTTTTGTTTAACAGATTGCACCTGACATCATTTCACATGGGGTTAGTTCATACTTTACACACAAGTTCTACCTTAGAATACTCACCACTACATACAAAAAAATACCACATGTGTAATTTTACATACCTTATATTGCTACTCTAAATGATGATATTTTATAATAATAAAGCAAGAAATTGATTTATAATGATAATTTACCTTTTTGCACTTTGAATGAGTCCCTCAAATATCGTAAGATTCTCTCATTCCAAACCTGTTCCATGTTAAATCACTCAAAACCATCCGCTTGCACATTACAAGTAGAGAGAGCTATGTGGATAAAAACTCTGTGTAAGAAAGAACTAAAAATGCCTCTTACGAACGGTCTGAGCCAAGAGCTGTCCTGATTGGACAGAATGATACCGGCGCTTGCTATTTCACAAGCATAAAGAAGGGAAGCTCTATGGATTTACTGTTATAGCATTCATGATCTACATCATGGAATAGGCTTAGATGCCTTAAAAGATATCTCTTTAATGATAAACATAAAACTATGGATTTCAGTAGAGATTTTATGATCGTTCATGAAAAACTAACAAAAGAAAAGTTTCCTTTAAAGAAGATCTATACCAGCCCTACTGGTATGAAATTATCTATCAAAAAAATAAAAAGCTGAAATCAATCTAACCGCTCTAAAGCAACAAATATTTTTTTCTGCGCTGCACGCAGTTCTAAAACCCTGTTCCGCTCACGCTCAACAATTTCTGCTTTTGCATTTGCTATAAATTGGGGGTTGTTTAACTTAAGCGATATTTTTTCAATATCTTGTTCAATTTTACTAACATCCTTCCTCAAACGAACACGTTCAGCTTCCAAATCAATCAACTGTCCTAAGGGTAAACAAAAAACAGCCTCTCCCAAAATCATTTGTGCTGATACTTCCGGAACTTTATCAGAGAAATCAATAACTTCAATACGCGCTAATTTTTTAAGAAGTGCATCATAACGCTTCACACGCTCTCGCGTTACTTCCCCTCCTTCAACAACAACAAGAGGTGCTTGCGTAGCCACTGGAATATTCATTTCAAAACGTACAGCCCGAATCCCCGTGATGACATCAATAAGCCAATTAATATCATCAGCAGCTTCTTCATCTATCAATGTTTCCTCTGGCCATTTTGTCAATGCGAGCATATCCTCACGCTTGATGGCTTGCGTTTCTGTAAGAGACCACAACTCTTCCGTCATATATGGCATAAAAGGATGAAGAAGTTTATAAACTTCATCTAAAACCCAAGCAGTACAAGCTTGAGCCTCATTTTTAGCATCTTCATTTTCCCCCTGAAAAATAGGTTTGAGAAGTTCCAAATACCAATCACAGAGTGTATTCCAAATGAAACGATAAAGTGTAGCGGCAGACTCATTAAATTTATAGTGTTCAATACCAATTGTCACTGCTGAAATCGTTTTAGAGAGTTCCGTTAAAATCCAACGATTAAGCGCCAGTTTTGCTTGTTCTGGTTTAAAAGCTGGATCATGCTTCACACCATTCATCTGTGCAAATCGGGTAGCATTCCACAATTTCGTAGCAAAATTACGATAACCAGCAATACGGGAAACATCAAGTTTTACATCACGACCTTGTGCTGCCATAATAGCCAAAGTAAAACGAAGTGCATCAGCGCTATACTGATCAACAAGCTCTAAGGGATCGATAATATTTCCCTTAGATTTTGACATCTTTGCACCCTTTTGATCCCGTACCAGAGCATGCACATAAACCGTTGGGAAAGGAACATCACCCATAAAGTGAAGTCCCATCATCATCATACGAGCAACCCAGAAAAAAATAATATCAAACCCTGTCACGCATAAAGATGTTGGATAAAAAGTAGACAACTCAGTCGTTTTATTGGGCCATCCTAATGTTGAAAAAGGCCAAAGAGCTGATGAAAACCAAGTATCTAAAACATCCGGATCACGGATTAATTCAACCACCTCACCATAATGAGCAACAGCTGAATCTAAAGCCTCTTCTTCACTTTTTTCAACAAAAACTGTTCCATCAGGTCCATACCAAGCAGGAATCTGATGTCCCCACCATAATTGGCGAGAAATGCACCAAGGTTGAATATTCTGCATCCAATTGAAGTAGGTCTTTTTCCAGTTATCGGGAACGAACTGCGTTTTTCCTTGTTGAACAGCCTCTATCGCTGGCTTTGCTAATTCAGCAGCATGAACATACCATTGATCTGTCAAAAAAGGCTCAATAGGAACACCACTGCGATCTCCATGAGGAACCATATGGGGATGATCATCAACAGAAGCCAAATATCCCTGTTCTTTCATCAAAGCAACAATCTTCTGGCGCGCAACAAAACGATCAGATTTATCGAGACTTTCTACTAACATTTCTAATTCATCTGATAATATCAAACCATCAAAAAATGCTTCATTCTCACGGAGAAAAATCTCAGCTTTTGGGGTAAAAATATTGATCAAGCTTAAATGATTACGCAGCCCCACTTCAAAGTCATTAAAATCATGGGCTGGTGTGATTTTTACAGCACCACTTCCAGCCTCAGGATCAGCATGCATATCACCAACAATTAATAACCGACGACCAACAAGCGGCAAAAGAGCATTTTTACCGATAAGATTTTTATAACGCTCATCTTCAGGATTAACAGCAATTCCTGTATCACCAAGCATTGTTTCTGGTCGTGTTGTCGCCACTGTTATAAAAGTTGTCGCATCATTTGGATCAAAAACTTTACCTTCAAGTGGATATCTAAAGTGCCACAAATGTCCTTGAACTTCTTTTTGCTCAACTTCAAGATCTGAAATAGCTGTCAACAATTTAGGATCCCAATTGACGAGGCGCTTATCCCTATATATCAACCCTTGCTTATAAAGCGTGACAAAAACTTCACGAACCGCCTGCGACAACCCCTCATCCATTGTAAACCGCTCACGCGACCAATCACATGAAATCCCAAGACGGCGCAACTGGTTTGCAATAATGCCTCCAGTTTCATAACGCCATTTCCAAATACGCTCAATAAACTTTTCTCTTCCCATTTCTTGACGCGTTGGTTCTTGGCGTTCTGCAAGTTGGCGCTCTACAACCATTTGTGTAGCAATCCCAGCATGATCCATACCAGGCTGCCACAACACATTCCTGCCACGCATCCGCTGAAATCTAACCATTATATCTTGAATTGTCGTATTGAGTGCGTGCCCCATATGAAGTGAGCCGGTAACATTCGGGGGTGGAAGCATAACGCAAAAAGTTTCTGCACCACTTTTAGAACCCACTCCTGCTTTAAAAGCCCCACGAGTCTCCCATCTCTTTGCAACCCGTTGCTCTATAGAGGCAGCATCATAGTTTTTTTCTAACATTCTATCCATCCATAACGCCGCTGAACAACACAATATATGATCAAAACCTGATCAAAATTTCGTGAATCTCAGCCATTCACTAGAGAGCTCGCACAATCGCAAACAAAATCCCCATAAAATGAAAAACATAAAAATAATGTAAAAATAATTAAGACGATTTCTTAATCGCCTTCACAATCTCTTCACGCAAAATATCTTCCAGCAAAACAGGCAATTTAGACTGTAACCATTCAGCTATAGCCGGACGCAATACATCCTTTGCAATCTTTTCTGCAGAAGAAATACAATATGCAGACAATTCCACATGACCATCCCTTCCAGCGTCTGACTGTGATTTTCTTATCTCATCTTCATATTCTTTTGCTTTATAAACAGAATTCCGTTCTTCAGAAGAAAGCTTCATCTTTTGCATATCCATACCAACTGTATTATTTTCTGCCTCTATATCCTCTTTCTCTTGCGTTATCTTCCCTCCTTGATTTTCAGAAGAAAGACCAATACGATCAGCTAAAGCTTTCATAGCATCATCAACCGATAAGGTTGTATCATAAATACCCTCGGATGCCACTTCTGAAGCATTCAGTGCAACATCTTCATTTAAAAAGTGATCAGATTGAACCGCATTTTCTTCGATTATTTCACGAATAGATGTTAAAATTTCATCCATACTTGGCTCACGTAACACGCTTGAACTCTGTACCATACTTTACAACCTCTCAAAGACGCAACAACAAATAGAATCATATTTTCAGTGTATGCAAAAGAATTATAAGATCAACATGCCTCCTATGATATTTTCAAATATGCTTGTCATAAAGAGGGCGCTACACACAGTTTTCTACACTTATAAAAATAATATCTCGCCGCAATATCTTTCAACATATTCAACTGTTGACTTACTAATCTTTTAAAAACTAAAATAATTTAATAAGATTCAAAGAGATACTTTTATGTATTATCGGATATATTGAATTGTTTTTAAACCTAAATAACTTGCAGTCAACTTACCAATAGAAGATTGAACACTATAGCTCGCCACAACAGCATTACGCTCTGCCATTGCAAGCGCAATTTGAGCATTAATCAATTGAGTACGAGAATTTAAAACATCCAATGTCGTTGCTTGCCCTACGCGATTTTCTTGAACACGACCTTTCAGAGCAATTTCAGCAGCACGAACACTTTCACGATAAGCAACAACAGATGAGCGTGCGCCCTCCAACTGAAACCAAGCAGAAGTAAGTGCTTGTCGGGTATTGCTATGCGCCAAATCGAGTTGAAGCTGCGCCTGTCCAAGCTGTTCCCTTGATTGGCGAATTTGCGCAGACGTACGCCCTCCTTCAAAAATTGGGACACTCACTGACAACCCTATTGATTTAGAAACGCCATCCTCTCCAGGACCACTATAAATTCGATTATAAGACGCTGTCGCAGAAAAATCGACCTTAGGGAGCAATGCACCTTCTTTTGCCTTTACATTGTAAACACTCGCATCGACTAAATATTTAGCATAAAGGATTGCTGGATGCATAGAAACGCTCATCTGGTAAGCCATATCAAGGTTGGCAGGAAAATCTCTGGCTACGGGAGGGCTTTTTAACTTTTCAGGATCAGAACCAATAACTTGTCGATACACTGCCTCGGCTGCTTTTACATCAGCACGAGCAAGACTCAGCTCTGAAACTGCCACGGAACGTGCTGCTTGAGCTTGAGCAAGATCAACACGCCCTCCCTCACCCACATCAAATTTTGCTTTATCGGAACGAACTTGCTCTTCAAGAGCTGCCAAATTTTCTCTCCGAAGATCGGCAATACGACGTGCCTGATAGACATTAGCATAAGCCGTTACAGTTTCCAGAAAAGTATTTTGTTCAGCATTACGAAGATACTCACGTTGAGCCTGCAACTTAACTTGCGCTGAAGAAAAGATATTTTGCGTGATAAACCCGTCAAATAATCTTTGATTTAATCTCACACCTATAGATCCAGAAGTGACATAAGGACCTGTAAAAGACTTATTGCGCCCATAGTTCCCAACCCCCTCAACTTGTGGCAATAACCCCGATCGCGCAATGACAACATCATCACTGGATATACGCACAGCTGCACGTTCACTATTCAACTTAGCATTGTGTTTATAAGCCTTAGAAAAGGCATCCATCAATGTTTCAGCACAAACAGTCTCTGATAAAAAAATACTCAACACCAACAACAAACATGCCTGAAACTTCTTGTTTATTTTTAACACAATACACACAACAACATACCCCAAATAAATTACGAAATTATCTTTTATTCACCGAACAAACAAGCTCTAAAATACAAAACCAGGTGTTTTTAAAAAACAAGGAAGAGGCTTTACAGCAAGATTAAAAGCACGACGAGCCGAGATGATCCCATCTTCTTTTATATAGATTTGTGCAATAGCAGCATTTCCATGCCCTTCAACCACAACAAGACGTCCACAGTCTTTCATTTGATCAAAGATACCTTGAGGAATAAAATCAACAGATCCCTCAATGAAAATCACATCATAAGGTCCCTCAACGGCATATCCTTGCTCTAAAGGACCATGAACGACAACCACATTATCACATTGATTACGTTCTAAAGCGTCAAGAGCACGTTCAAAGAGAGATTGATCACTTTCCAGCGCAATCACAGACCCTGCAAGTTTTGCAAGCAACGCTGCACAATAACCACTATTTGCACCAATATCTAAAACAACATCTGATGATTTTACAGCGGCAAGCTGTAGTAATTTTGCTAGAGACGCAGGTTTCATCAAATAGCGTGCAGGAACCCCATCTTGCACTGGACATAGAACAATATCGGTATCAAGATAACTTAACATTTTCATATCTTCCGATACAAAATCTTCACGAAATACCGTTAAAAAGGCTTCAAGAACTGATAAATCCGTTACATCGACTGTACGAATTTGATTGTCAACCATTTTGCGACGAAGCTCAGCAAAATCTGCAACCATAACGAATATTTTCTCCTAACCTACAAAAAACAAACAAAACAGCGACAATAAGGAACGAAGATCTCTTAAACTATAGGTGTTACAAAAAAGGACGCCACAGTCAACAATTAGATTTTAACTATATAATCTCTCACATAAAAGTGTCTTCACAAGAATAGAGGGAAATAATCTATTTTCCTATACCTCATCTCCCCTAAAAGCCGTTTCGTTTAAAATCGGCTGGAGGCCTCGCCCGGAATCGAACCGGGATACAAGGATTTGCAGTCCTCTGCGTAACCATTCCGCCACGAGGCCTCGTCAACAAACATAAAGGTTTCCATAAGGGAAGGCAACGCATCCGTCAAGGTGTAGAAATCTTCTCACACCTTTTTTCCTCTTATTACACAATTTATCATATTTTTTTAAAAAAAGTAATTTTATCCTTTGCAAATCAGTATTGCTTTGCTATAGCCTTTTCAATTAAATAATTGGGCACCGTTCCCCGGTAGCTCAGCGGTAGAGCAACCGGCTGTTAACCGGTTGGTCGCTGGTTCGAATCCGGCCCGGGGAGCCACTTTTCTTTTATTCCACGTAGTTTATTGTTTTTTCTCAAGCTTTTAGACATGAGGGATTCGTTAATAAAAGTGAGGGAATAGGATTTTTGCAATAAATATAGAAACGCAATATCATACGGGATGTGTTTTTTTGCAATGAACGCAAAAAGCAATTGATTCATTTTAGAATAGCACAAATAAGATTACTTTTTTCAAACCACCGCGCTTCTATAAGAGGGCACTGCAATTATTTGCATATTATAAATTACGATTTCTTTCATCAAAGATGAATTATTAAGCTCCATCAGCAATGAAACTGTATCATATTTTTTTCCAAAGAAAGAATGATTTATACTCAATAAAGAAATTAAACTTAAAAACCTGCTCATGAAGCAATCATTTTGAAAAATGGAAGAATCAATAATCAAGGTCATATATTATCTCCATACACCCCACATAATCTCCTCCCCATCCTAAAAGCAAAAAATATAAAACAAATCTGTAAACACTCCGACGTCTTATCTAACAGGTTATTCCTCCTGCTAACCACTTCAACGCTTTACAAACAACCTTGCCTTGTTCACCACACTGTCATAAAACATTTAATACATAAAGTCTTATAGGCTTTATATCTCCCAAATACTTTATATCCCCCCCAAATAATAGTGTTTTACAGTAAAAACCAAGATAACAAGCTAAATTGTTAAGAATCCTGAGAAAGCCTTCAGAAATCATGACATTCTCGCTATTGTATTATGCAGTCACATGCTTTTTTAAAGAGATATCTCTTAAATTCCCCAAGACTCTTTCACAATGACACCCCCGTAAATGGTATAAAATGAAATCGATTGATCAGCCCCATCTTTATTTATAATAAAAGTCATACCATCGTACTATTTTTCAACTCTCAATCTCAGCAATCCCCCATTGCCTTTGAAAGAGTTTATAAAAATTATTTTATTTATTTTTCAAATGTTTATTTATATGACAACTTCACACATAACGTGCAAGCGAATACTTTTGATTGATCCGCATAAATAACTTAAAAATGAAAAAAAATACGATATAATGAATTATTAAATATATAAAACAATGAGTTATTATTAGACATCAATTTTTAAAATTAAAAGTTATCATTAAAGATAAAACACATCCTTTATAAAAATAATTTTTATATAAATAAAATCTACTTTTATTCCCATTTTTAAAAATGGGAATAAAGCAAATAAATAATTGCCTCTACAATAATGATTTTTAAATAAATCCAAACGGTTAGAAGTTTTCATTTCTAAAAAATGAAAAACTCTGAAGAATCTTCTTACTTTTAACTCTTTTCAATTGAGAATAAATCAACAAAAGTAAAAAATCTCCTATACATGATCTTTTTTCAAGACTTTATCTAAGCAGCCTTCTTAACTGATTTCCGAAAACGAAAAGTCTTTGCACGCTTTACTACCGCTTTTGCTTTTTGCTGCCTCTCATTTTGAGGTGAAGAATTCTTCCGCTGCAACTGTGCAGCATCATCTTTTCGACCTAAAAACTGTTTTTGACGTTTAGATTTTTTAAAACGGCGTTCCTTATCGTTTTCTTTATTTTCTCGTACAATTGGCTTTTCTGGAAACGCTGCAAATTGTTCTGGAACAGCCTCAGCCACCAATTTCATACGAATCAAGCGCTCTATAGCACGCAAGCGGGACCTTTCTATCTTCTCATCAAAAAGCGTAAGTGCTACACCAGATGCACCATTACGTCCTGTACGACCAATACGATGTACATAACTTTCAGCTTCATCTGGTAAGTCGTAATTAATAACGTGACTTATCCCTGGTATATCAATACCGCGTGCAGCAATATCTGTTGCCACTAGGATCTGCACAGATCTTTCACGAAAAGCTTTTAAAGCAGACTGGCGAGCACCTTGTGATTTATTTCCATGAATTGTTGCGACTAAATATCCTACCTTTTCTAAACTACGCGTGACAGCATCTGCCCCATGTTTCGTTCGAGTAAAAACAATAACCGAATCAAAAGCTGGATTTGTCAAAAGTTTACTTAAAACATTCTTTTTTTCATTCGTAGGAACACAATATAATTTTTGGCAAATCTCTACAGCCGTAGTACCTTGAGGAACAACTTCAATTTTAACCGGATCATTGAGTAAACATTTTGCAAGCACAGCAATTTCCCTCGGCATTGTTGCAGAAAAGAGTGCTGTCTGACGCTCTTGATGCAAAAGCTTTGCAATTTGCTTAACATCATGAATAAACCCCATATCCAACATACGATCTGCTTCATCCAAAATCAAAAAACGAGATTGGGAAAGATCAACACACTTTTCACGAACAAGATCTCTCAAACGCCCTGGAGTCGCTATCAAAACATCCACACCTGCTTCCATACGTTTAATTTGTTTTAAACGTGATACGCCCCCAAAAATAAGACATGTTGAAAGATGTGCTCCTTTCGCCGCAGTGCGAATCGTTTCATCAATCTGAACAGCAAGTTCACGCGTTGGAGCTAAAATCAAAGCGCGTGCAGTTTTAGAGCATCGTTTATCACCTAAAGCCAAAATCTGACTTAAAATAGGCAAACTAAATGCCAAGGTTTTTCCAGAACCTGTCTGAGCAACACCTAAAATATCGTGTCCTTTCAACATCACTGGAATAGCTTGTTCTTGTATAGGTTTAGGTTTACTCATCCCAGCAATGAGTAAATTTTTAATCAAAAGAGTAGGCAAACCTAACTTTGTAAAAACATTTTCTTCTTTTATAGGCAAAATAAAATCTTTCCTTAGCTGAAGAACTCAAAATGAAGTAACCATCTGAACTCTCCACTCAAGAATCCGCGCAAGAGAAATCCCTGACATTTTAAATGAAGCAACGCCTAAAAAGCGGCTTGCGCAACTCATGAACACCTTGAAATCAAGATAAAGGCGTATAAACTTCACTTTACAAAAAGCCAACAAACCAGCCTAAATGCCTTCACCTCTATTATCTTTGGATTATGATAAAAAAGCAAGAACTTTACGAAATACATTTATCATGAATAAAAACAATATTTAGATCGTTTACTTTTTGATGATTGTGTCCATCGGTAAATGTACCTTGATAAAATCAGGATAAATCTCGAGAAAAACTGGATTTTGTAAAGTTTTTTGACCGCCATAAATTAAATACCATTGGTTTTTATCAAAAATCGCCAAAGTTTTATATTGAATGATGCGATCTTTCATCTCAAGAACTGTTGGAATTAAAGCATACAAAGTACCGTTATCAGTTTGTAAATACTCTATATTTTCTTTATCTAAATAATAAGCACCAGAAGGCAACCCCTCAAACTTCTTATGCAACTGTTGAAGAAAATCACTACGTAAAGCACTCTCTGTTGTATTCAATCGATGTGCCATCTCTTTATAAAGCCGCTCAGGCATATAACGAGAAATAGGCATAAAATCCCCATTTTTTATAGCATTATTGACATCAACAACGACTCTTGAAAGTTCATCTTTTTGTACTATTGTTGGCTGAGATGCTAAACTCTGTTGATTAACAATCAAAAAGAAAAATAGACTCAGCACCGAATAAAAAATAGGTTTCATCGTTATACTTCTTGTTTTAGTAAAATTTCAGTTTTTCAAATAACAAAATCAAATAAAGTTTGATCATCAGTAATATCACGGTAACGCCAACCTAACGTTTGAAATTTTTCCTCTAAAAGACAAAAATTACCGTATTTTTTTGTTTCAATCGCAACCAATACAGAACCAAAGTTTCTCGCTGATTTTTTAAGATATTCAAAACGTACGATATCATCATCTGGCGATAATGTGGAAAGAAAATGACGCAATGCACCAGGATGTTGCGGAAAACTAAAAATAAAATATTTTCTCAACCCTTGGAAACGTAAAGAACGCTCTTTAATTTCTGGCAAACGCTCAAAATCAAAATTACCTCCTGAAATAACGAGAAGAATTTTTTTCCCTTTTAACTCTTGAGGAGGAATACTGTTAAGCGCATCAATCGATAAAGCACCAGCCGGTTCAAGAACCACACCTTCAACATTAAGCATTTCAACCATGGTAGAACAAACGCGATTTTCAGGAACCGTAATGACAGAATCAGGGGGAAATTGCTTTAGAATTGTATAGTTTAGTGCACCAATTTCAGCCACAGCAGCACCATCTACAAAAGTATCAATGCTTTCAAGCTTGACGCGTTTTCCACTCTCCAAACAAGCAAGTAAACTTGCTGCTCTTTGCGGCTCAACAAAACGAAGCTTTGTTTTCCAACCATATTCATGTAGAAACTTGCTCACTCCACTTGCCAAACCACCCCCACCTACCGGCACAATCATCAAATCTGGCTCACTTTCTCCATTGAGTTTTTTCCATTGTAAAGCAGCCTCACAAAGCACTGTTGCCTGCCCCGTAATAATGCGAATATCATCGAAAGGTGGAGCCATTACACCACCGCTCTCTACGACAAAGGATTGTGCAGCTTCATAACATTGATCAAATGTTTCACCAACCAAACGAATATCAATGAATTCTTTACCAAAAATACGTGTTTTTTCAATTTTTTGTTGTGGCGTTGTCATAGGCATGAAAATCACGCCTTTACGTTTAAAATAACGACAAACAAAAGAAACCCCTTGCGCGTGATTCCCCGCTGAAGCACAAACAAATGCAGAATCTGGTGATATACAGCTAAGCATTTCTGAAACAAAATTGAAAGCACCACGAATCTTATAAGACCGCACCGGTGTTAAATCTTCACGCTTTAAATAAATTTCTGCATCATACTTTTGGCTAAGAAAATCATTTCTTTGAAGTGGTGTTTCAGCAAACACGTGATGCAATCCCACCATAGCTTTTGTGACGTCTTGAATAAATTGACTCATAACACTAATCATTTCATACTTTATTTACATTATAAAAGCTTTTTCTATCGATAAAGGAAACTATTGTCAGTCAAAATTTCACTAAAAAATGAAAAATGTTTCTTTTGTCATTAATTCTTGATTCAATAAAAGATATAGCTTATGAGAGAACTCACATCGCGGACGTGATGAAAACGGTAAACATAGCAGACTTAAAATCTGCCGGTCGAAGACCTTGCGGGTTCAAGTCCCGCCGTCCGCACCAAATTATCTTAATCTCTCTTATTTTCCAATGAGTTATTAAAAATCAAAAAAAATTAAAGCACCTTCTACACCACCTTTCGTAACTTTATTATAACGCTATTAGACAGCACCGCGATGATGCTAAAATACGAATCATTGCTGCTTTTTGAGGTACCTTTTTAGCACTTTGACCTCCTCCTCATCTTTATAGGATGGAGAGGCAATTAGTATTGCTAATTTGGGATTGGCTTATACTCTTCATGACTCTTGTAAAACGACGCAAAAGCTCAGAAAAGAGATAGATGCAAAAGACAAAATAATAGATAAAGAAGCTAAAATAATACGTGCACAAAAAGATGTGATTCAAAAACAAGAAGAGTTAATTCGAAAATCAACTGCTTCTAAAATTATTTTTCCTCGAATGGCAATTAAAAATTTAGCCCAAAAGTAGTTTCAAGTACTTTCTCACAAACATTTTTTCAAGACAGGCAATCACAACACGCTCTATCATAGCGCACATATAAATACACAACAGCCTTAATGGGGGAAGATGATCATCAAATACACAAATCATTCTCTACCTTGATCTAGGTACCAAGACAGGCTGAGCGATTTCTCGTGTAGACAGCAGTATAACAAGTGGCACTTGTCAATTTTGAATCTTGTCGTTTTAAAGGCGATGGTATGCGCTATTTGCGTTTTCAGCAATGACTTACAAAAATGAAGATAACAACAGATAAAGGCAACTCTTCACAAGAAAAGATGATTAAAACGGTGTTGTGCAAAAGGGTAAAACCCAAAAGATGACACCGAAGCAAATGCTTTAGCAATTTTATATTTAGTTAAAGAAGGGAATGCGCATGTCTAATGCAATGCCATGGATAAGATTCCATTTGAATGACTGGATCAATGAGATAGATGGAATGACGTTGGAGCAAAGGTGAGTTTATATAACGCTTTTCATTCGCATGTATGACAAAAAGCACCAATTAAAGAAGACTTTGAAACGCTTGTACGCACTGAAATTGCTCGCAAAAAAGTTTGCAACTCTTGTCGAACACTTAATAAGAAATGATAAACTTATTGAGAAAGATAATGGTTTGTCGAATACGCGCGTTGAAGAAGAGCTAAAAGATTTTACTGATAAAAAAAGTGCACATATCGCAAATTCATAGTGAGGCTGGAAAAAAGTGCACAATAAAAAACGCTATAAAAAACATTGTAATGATCTTGCTGAAGTAAACGCTAAGTAAAATCAAGCTATAAAGAACCAGAATAAGAATATATATATAATATACTAAAACCATCATTTTAGTAAAAAAACTGGTTCTGAAAATTTAGAAACAAACGAACAAGTTGACGAACCAACAAAGATTGCTGCTGTTGAGACCACATCAGAGCAAATCGAAACGGGTATAGAAAACCAACCTTCCATTCACGAGCAAAAAAACATTCCGAAAAAAGCTAAACGGGTTAGAAATGACAGTGACTGTCGTATCCCTGATAATTTTGCAATCGATGAGGAATTGCCTCCAGAGCGTGTCAAAGTCGAAATGACAAAATTTCGAGATTATTGGAAAGCAACATGACGCAATTGGGTGTGAAAAGCTATCAAGGATTTAGAGAACGGAAAAAACTATGGAAATCACTCTCAAAGGCAAAAAAGTGTAGATGAACGCATCTCAGACAGCATCCTTGATATCAGGCCTCGAGGTCACTTTGAAACACATTCACGAGATGATAGCTCCGCAGTTTCCTTTAGTTTTGAAAAATGGCAAGCATTGACACAACAGAAGGAAGCAATTGCCTTAGAAGCATGTGATCAATTTCACGAATTGTTTTAAATAAAAGCGAACAAAGAGGACATAGCCAAGGAAATTCGGATGCTTTCGTGTGGTTTAAAATTTCGCAACAGGCCGATCATGAAGGTATAGCGCTTACCTATGGAGAATGATTTTGGAAAGTGTTTCTACGTAGTCACTGATAAAAATGGTTAAACGGATTTTATGCGATGAGGTAGAAGATTTATCAGATACGTTTTTTCCAAGCACTCGTGAGTTAGTAAGATTATGCCGTGATTTGGAAAATAGTCTTTTGGCAAAAGCCAATCTTGTACACAAGGCTGTTTTGAACACCCATGAAAAAAAGCTGAAAAAAGGCAATGAGAGAGAATTCAAGACCACTCACGTTGGTTGAAAAGCAAGTGAAAAACATTTCAGGTTAGCAAACTAGAGAAAATTGCTGATCGTTTTGTGATTGGATGTGCATTTAAATCGACAAAATGGCACCGTACAGAGTGATTTAAAGATTTTATGATAAAAAACCTATCATATAAAACGCTCTGTACGGTCAAATTTGAGGCAAATAGACAAATTTGTAAAATTAGGATTAAAGCATGTTCATTTTAAAACATCTACTCTTAAAAAACCGTAAACAAGCCCATGCGAAAGAGGTTTGTTGCAACGGCAGTGGGTATGCCCCATGGGGGATTGGACAGAGGAGTATTTTTACAACCTCTACGAATATGGAGACCGCACAAGAGGATGTGAAAAGTTTGATGGTGGTCAGTATTACAAAACACCTAAGAATGCGGATTTTAGTACCAAAGCGCAAGTAAAAGCATGGTTTACGGAGGTGATATTCCGAAAAGCATTCTCAATTACGAACCTCTTATAGACTAGATCAACAGAGAGATAAAAAATATTGACTTTAATTCAGAGTATATTGCGTATTGCTCTAAATGCGCTTCTTAAACATTTACACAAAAGCATAAGAAGCTATTGAATCATGAGCTTTATGTTATATTTTTATATAATATTAGAGAGGGCGTTTTATGCACAACAAAATTACGTAAAGTTGGAGGATCCGTTATGCTCTCTATACCTCCTGCATTGTTTGATGTTCTTCATCTTACTGAAAATATGCACGTGGGTTTGGCTATTGATAATGGACAAATCGCAAAATTACACTCTTGAAGAATTGTTAGCCCAATGTAATCCTTCGGACGATTTTGCGGATAAAGATGTAGAGTGGTTTGATGCAAAGCCTGTTGACAGAGAGCTCTTGTAATGAAGCGGGGTGAAATTTGGTTTGTATCGCTTGACCCAACCTCTGTCTATGAGAAAACTGATTATGTCATTTGCTAGAACAGCAGGCTTTGCTGTTTCATTGGTGGGAACAGGGCTGCATACAACAGGTGTGATACGCTGCGACCAGCCGCGTGCTTTAGATATAGTAACGCGTAATGGGCGAAGTCTTAGCAAAGTTATCAACATTTCTTACTTGAATTTTTTCTACAACTTTTAATGTTTAAAAACACCAACTTTAGGTAAAAAGTAAAAAAGCATAAGATCATGATTTTTTCTGTTGACAAGCAGCTAATCAATTTTTCACAGAATAAAAATCAATATTTGACTAATGATGTCATTAATTATGACTCAAAAGGAGCCATAA
>NZ_JBHIQN010000015.1:0-28407 GCF_042196525.1 Bartonella sp. AC62GZZY | reverse complement strand
ATATCCACTAAACCAGCATGAAATAAGGCATTTGGCAAAAGAAGATAAGTTGGAACCTGTGGAACAACAGCTCTAATTTGGAGATTAGACGAAGGATTAATAGGAGCAGAATCCCCAGAAGGCTTTGGTTCAACAGGGGAAGAAGCAGAAGGAACAGAATCTGGAGATGAAGGAGATACCGGAACAGATGGCTTAGATGGCATAGCCTCATCTGTAGAAGTCTCAACTGGAACAAATGGTGCAGGCATAGGCACAGCAGAAGGACTTTCTGGAACTGTTGGTACAGAGGGAGACGGAACTGGTGCAGAAGGAGTCAGCGTCGAATCCGTAGGGATAAATGTTTCAGACGGTTCAGATCCCTCAGGCAAAGAAGGTGTAGATGGTATAAGTGGAGGCTCAACAGAAGGGGGTTGTTCAGGTGAAATAGTCTCTGTTGGTCGTTTAGAAGGAACCGTCTCTTCTTCAGATTGAGGAGGTAAAACTGTAGACGTTGGCTTAGAAGCAGTTTCAGAAGAATCTAATTCAGGACCAATGTAAACACTTTCGAGACGAAAATCCCAAAAATCCCCTTCTCCAACAACCAATCTATTCTTTGGATCTGCATTTCCAGAAGAAGAACTTGGACCATAGGCACGAAGTTTATATTGATAAGGAAATCCATTCACTGTAGTATAACTATTGGCTAACTTAAAAGAACTTTCCTCTGCTGTCCCAGCAACTTGAACAAGTGAAATACTTTGACTCCCTTTATTGCCAGCTTCTCCTTCTAAGGTTTTGGAAAATTTCTCCATCATGAGCAGTGTACTTCCCAAAACATTCCCGTAGATCAAAATACGATCAGTTTTTTGCGGATTAAACGAGCCGTCATTATTCACAAACGCACTCATCTTAATCTGCACATTTCCCTTTGCATTATAAGCGTCTTTATCATATTGTATCCCATCTATTGGATTTATGTCATTTAGATTACTTCCTTTCTCAATATATACTTTTCCAATATATAGCGTTTGATAATCTTGAGATATAAATTTATCAAAAAAAATTGTGCTATCAGAAATGCTTATAGACGAAAGTAATGAATCTACAGGAAGAGATTCCTGCAAATCTGTATGTTTCCTTTTGGTGAGATACCATGCAGAGCCATGTGTTAATTCTAAGTGAACAGTTGATACATCCTCAACACGAATACCCCCTGTAAGGGTAGAATTCTTTGCTTTCACCAATAGAGAAGAATTATTTTGAGCCTTTAACAATAAATCACCAGAGATCTTTGTCCTTTCTGTTAATTCAATGGTAGCTTCAGCTCCATAAATATCATCTCCCGTACTATAAATGGCAATACCATCAGGAACTGAAAAAGTTGTCTGTGACAAATGCAAAGATGCTTCACCCCAAACAATTTTTTCTACTTTTGAAAGTTTTTCACTCCCTACCTTAAACATATCACCCCATACATCTGGACCTAATCCATAAAAATACAGACCGTATACTCCCTCACCCTGAACAGAAATATTGTTTTTTTCTATCTTAATACTTGTCTTTTTAAACGCATTTGATGAAGCGTATTCTTGAATCAACTTACCTTCAGCATCTGCATAACCTGCAAAATTCGTAATCAAGAAGCCATGCATATCAGTCAGCTGAATAGAATCACCACGCAAATGAACATTACCACCCTGTGATATGTCAAAAGCTCTTGGAAATTCATCAATAGTTTCATTATCAACTACAATCGTGTGTTTCTTACCTTTGCCCTGAATATTGGTTGTATCAATAAGATATTTTCCCCCAAATTGTGTTGAAAACGCACCAATCTCATTAAAAGTAATAGTACTGCCTGATATCCTAACGAATGCATCAGAACTACTAACAAATCCAATCCCTTTTGCATTCAAGTTATCTGATACAATATCAATATTTACGCTCACTAAAGCAATATCGGTTTTTTTTCCTTCTGCACATACAGCTTGCAAACTACCTTCAATCTTCCCTCTATTCATCACAACTTGCCCGTTCTGAACACGAAAACCGGACATATCCTTAATATTTGAATTGGTTAGAACAAGCTTGCCATCATCTTTTACAGATGCACTATATAAAAATGACTGCTTTGGCCTATGCAAGATAATATTTGTCTCTAATAAATTTAAAACAGTTCCCTCTTTTTCTATAGAGAAGACAGCAATAAAATCATCTAGAGAAGAGACAGAAGGAATATAATTTTTATTACTTATCGTATGTTTTTTACTATCGCTATACGTAAAAAAACTCCCTGATACATTACAGGAAGTTCCTAAATTATTAGGATTCGCATTAACACTCACGATTGGCAAAAAAGAAACAATAGCTGTTGTAATAAATAAAAATTTATACCCGCTTAATACATTAACCATAACTTTATTCCCAATTTGCCTTTCTCCCCCTGTTAGTTAAAAATAAAAAATATTCCCCATAATATTAAGTTAAACACACAAACAATGAGAAGTATAAAACTTAATATTCATTTTATACTTCTCAAAACACTTTATAACTTATGTAAAAATTACTCTATATTTCATAGGCATCTAAAAATGATAGCGTAAACCACCTGAAAAAATCGTCCCAGAAAAGCCAACTTTGCTAAGACGATACTGATCGGTCACATCTCCATGCAACGCAAAGTTTGAAGACAACTGAGCCTTCAGCCCTACTCCAGTTTCTAAAGAAGAACCAAAAGCTCCTAATTGAAATTCATCTCCAAACTGCACACGTTGTTTTTCGCCAAAACTATTGGTAAGATGAAGTTTCCCATTGAAAGAAACAACATGCCCTTCTTCAGAAGCAGCAAGCGTCTTGCTTAAATTCCCGCCAACACGCATCACCCACAAATCAAGCTTTCCCATTTCGACATCAAATCCATCGTTATCAGAGGTCTTATCAAACCGTATATTTTGATAAACGACCTGAACTTGCGTATCAAAAATAAGCCCCTTATGTCCTGTCATAAATGGCTTACCGGCAGCCAATGAAGCACTCAAAAGTGTCCCCTTCAATGTTGTTGTCTTACCTCTTGCTTGCGTGAGAACATCCCCTTTAAATAACCCGTAGAAAAAAAGTCCATCGATATAAAAGCCTGTATCATGCTGCATGCTGCCATATGCTGTAATAGACCATTTATCAAATGTACTTTTTTGCTTTCTTTAACATCTTGAGGCTGTAGAGAGTTTTTTCCCATTATTCTCCATTTTTCCAAAGCTCGAAGTGTGATGTGTATCCTCAATCGCATTGAGCAAGACACTTGCCTCTATACCATGAACATTAGAAACCTGAATCTTACCTTCATCAAAGGAAAAACCGCCCTGCTTCACACCAAACACAGATTGAGATAACGTATCATTTCTACTTTTCTTTTCGCCATTTCCTGTAATAGAACTTTTTTTAAAAGAAGTTTTATTGTCTTTTAACACAACCACTGCTGATGTAATCTTCTCAGATCTCTTTAATTCTAAAATTCCATCAGTTCCTGAAAGCCTTTTTCCCCTTTACTTTTTTGCGGTTTAATAACTATGTTATGAGTTCGTATTGTAAAAATAACACCTGTAGTCCTCCTATCCAATCCACTCATATATAACTTATTACGACTTCCAAAAGTACGAGAAGCATCAACTGTATCACACGAATACGACTTAAAAAGAGAATTACACGAGGGATTATAATCTTCTGCACTCACATCTATATTGTGCGCGAAGAAAGAAATAGAGGTCGTAAGAGAACACACACACATGACGTTTTAGTACTTTAATCATAATTTAGTCTAAACTTTCTTTATTTTATCTTCATAAAAAACTGATAAAGACACACCTAGTTCATCTACTCATTATTCTTATTATGTACCGTTATATATAATTTGTTTTGTGTTGTATGTAAAGTCAAAAATCAGAAAAACAACACAATAAAACCATGTTTTGTGTTTATGTCTTTCACAAAGGATGTATTAAAGAAAAATACAATTAAAAACGATAACTTAATCCACCAGAAAAATGCGTTCCGGAAAAGCCGTCACTCGTAAATTTATGCTGATAAATCAGATCGCTATGAAAAATAATTTTTGGAGATAATTGCGAAAAAACACCAAATCCAGCTTCTAAAGAAGTCCCAAAGGAACCAAGCTGGAAAGCATCTTTAAAATATACAAATTGTTTATCATCAAAACTACGAATGAAATGAAGCTTACCATAGAATGAAAGAACATGTGCATCTTTATCTTTAGTAAATGTAAGTGTCTTCGTTAAATACCCACCAATACGCATCCCCCAATGATCTGGGCTTCGCATATCAATATTAAAATTATCAATATCACGAGTCTTATGAAACTGAAGATTTTGATAAACAAACTGAACCTGTGGTTCAAAAATAAAATATCGGCTGCCTATCATAAACGTTTTACCAGCAGTTAAGGAAACACTTAGGGGCTTCCCTCTCAATGCAGCCGTTTTACCTCGCTCAAGTGTGAGAACATTTCCATTAAACAAACCATAAGAGAAGAGACCATCCATATAGAGACCCGTATCATGCTGCATGCTTCCATATGCTGTGATTGTCCATTTATCAAATATACTTTCTTGACTTTGTTTAACCTTTCGAGGCTGCAACGAAAGTTTGCCATAATTTCCCATAATCCCAAAAGATGTCGTACTGTATGCACTTTCGATTTTCTTGAGTAAAAGACCTGCCTCTAGTGCATTATAATCAAGCTCACCGCCATAATCACCATATTTAAATGCAGACAAATTTGAAGTATAATGATGATGTCCACCGTAACCGCGCAAAAACAAAGCGGGATTTTCATCATTTTTTAACAACCGACCAGAAACAGTTCGCAGCGCTTGCAACTGCTTGCTTTGATTACTGATATCCATCAATCCAGCATAAAATAAGGTATTTGGCACAAGAATATAAGTCAAAACCTGTGGAACAACGACTCTCACATTTGGCTCAAAATAAGAAGAAGGCTCAAAAACAGATGCCGGAACAGAAGAACCAGACGCAGGTGGAGTAACAACAAAAGGAGTGGGTGAAACAGATGACAGAACAGGAGAAACAGATGCAACTGGGGAAACAACAGAAGGAGTGGGTGGAACAGATGGCGGAACAAGTGAACCAGATGCAGGTGGAGCAACTGGATTAGATTCAGCAATAGCGGGAACAACAGGTGCAAGAGAGGAAAGAGGATTGGGGATCTCAAGTACAAAAACATCAGATACATTAGGTGTGGTCGTAAGATGGGAATCCCTATCAGGAGAATCTACAGGAGAAGAAAGACTTGGCTCCTGAGGTTTTTGCTGAGAGTTAGAATCAATAGAACCATCCTCACCTCCAGTAATATTAGGATGAATTTTAAGAACAGAAGGAATATCATCAGAAGAAGGGGGGACAACCAAATCAAGAACAGGAAAAACTTTAGTGGAATCAACAAATTGACTTTCAAGTCGGAAATCCCAAAATGTTCCAGTATTTTTAAGCACTCTTTGATTGGAATCTGCAGTCCCTAAAGCAGAGCCTGGACCATAACTCTTAAGATGATACTGATAGGGGGAGGCTTCAAGTGTGACATACCCCCCATTTAACTGAAAAGAATCTTCCATGGCTTTTCCATAAACCTGAATAATGGAAATCCCCTGATTATTACCGCCCTCTCCCGTCAATGCCCCTGAGCTTCCAGGAACACTATACACATGGACTGTCGTTTTTCCTTCAAGATCACCATTGATTAAAAGCCGGTCAGTTTTTTGCTCTTGCAGAGCTCCGCCTTTATCCAAATATGCATTAAGATAAAGACGCGCATCGCCTTGTGCACGATAGACAGTCCCCGATCCTTTTCCGATGAGAAGTGTCTGATAACCATCTGTTGTTTTAGATTTTAATTCTTCAAAAACAAGAGAACTATCCGTAAGATTGACCGATGAAATGAAGGAATAGTCCCCTAAATTAGAACCAAAAGCATTAGAATTTTGCAATTTGTCATATTTTGGTCGCGATAAAATCCACTTTGAACCATTTTTTAAATCTATCTTAGCTGTAGAACTTTCATCAACATGTGCGCCTCCTACAAGGGTAGAAGCATCAGCCTCAATCTTTACAGTAGAACGCTCAACAGCTTTCAGGAGTGAATCTCCAGAAATTTTTGAATGTTGTGAGAGTTTAACAGAACTTTCAAATTCTCGATTATAAATAGCCGTACTTTCTGGAGCCATAAAAGTTGTCTTTGTCAAATGGACAGTCCCTTTTCCAGGTATAATTGTTTTTTTATCATTTAAGACAGCTTCCCAAAAAAAGTGCATGCCATTAAATCCATTCCCTCTCACAAAAATATTGGAATATTTTATATGAGCAGCATTATGGTTATTCCCCTGCACTACAATACCATGAACATTGTCGACATTAACGTTTCCTTTCTGGAAATTAAGAGAGCCTTTCCCCTGAAGCATACTAAAAGCAGAACCTTCACGATAATTATCTGTATTTGTTCCCAGTTTCCCCCTCCCACTAATAGAAACGCCCTCTAAATTAATTTCTCCATCTCCTCCTGTTTGAACACCAATACCATCAGCAAAATTAATTTTTCCTCCTTTCATATAAATTTTTGCACCATTATGACTCAAAAGACCTATCGCATCAGAAGATGTCTTAATCTCTGTCTTGGTCAAAGAAACAAACGACCCTTTACCCCCAACACTGATCCCCATTCTGGTTGCTTTAATCACCCCATTCTGCATCTCAAAAGCTCCCTCATCATTAATATCGGCCCCTATCGACACGTTATTTAACATGGAATCAAATAGAGCAACGCCTCCCCCATTTGAGGACTTTACAGCTGTTGTCCAAGCGTTTGTTTCTGAATGGCTATTTGTATTTGAGACACCATTAATGATTATAGCCTCTCCCTCAATGACTGTATTTTTCCCTGATGCCTCTATGGCAGCATCAGAACTTTCACCCGTAAGTTGATAAGTTTTCTTGGCAATTTCATGCGTTTTACCATCATTACAGCGATAAAATGAGGCACTTTCGTTACATGAATATGGCTTCTTCTCAGAAGAAATCTCACCTGCATCAGTATTGTATACAAAGAAAAAAATAACCGTTGTAAAATGACATAAAGAGAGATGATTTTTAAACATAATTTTCTACAAACTTTCTTCCCCTTCTCTAAAAACAAAAAACACGCATTCTGTTTAATAAATTTGGTTACGCGTGATAATTTAAAATACGTTTTGGATTTTATATATCCACCCTATGTTTTATGTAAAGCCAGAATCCCAAAATATCACAATTTAAAATTGTATTATTTATAAAAACGCGTAAAAATATAGATAGAAATAAAAACTCTACCCCAAAGCGGTGATTTCAAGAGAATTTAATAAAAATACACTAAAGGAAGAAAAACAGCATAAGAAGCAAAAACTGCAAACCAGAAAGCCCTATCTCGTTTCTAAAAAGAAACAAACTTGCTCATGCAAAAAAACATTTTTTTAAAAAACTTGTTTAAAAAGTTGCAAACAAATAATAAAAAACCACAAGCTATGCTTATGGCTTTTTAAACAACTTACCCCAAGACGATCACCTAAAAACGATAGCGCAATCCACCAGAAAAACTGATTCCAGAAAAACCACCTTTACTCAACTTATGCTGATAAACCAAATCACCATGAAGCGCAAATTTTTGAGACAAGCGAGCATTAAGACCTAATCCAGCCTCTAGAGAAGAACCAAAAGCCGCTAACTGGAAAGAATCTTTAAAACGCACAGCTCTTTCTTTGCCAAAATCATGAGCAAAATGAATCTTTCCATAAAAAGAAACATCACGATCTTTTTCAGACGCAGTAAGAGTCTTTATCAAACGACCACCCATACGCACCATCAATTGATCAAGTTTATCCATCTCAATATTAAAATTATCAATATCGCGGGCCTCATTAAATTGAAGATGCTGATAAACAACCTGAACCTGTGGATCAAAAACAACACCTTCATATCCTGTGGCAATTTTCTGACCACTCATCAAGGAAACACTTAAAGGGTTACCTTTCAATGTTGCCGTTTTACCCCGTGCAGTTGTCAGAACATCTCCCTTAAACAGACCATACGATAACAAACCATCAACATAGAATCCTACATCATGCTGCATACTGCCATAAACTGTAGCAGTCCATTTATCAAATGTACTTTTTTGGCTTTGTGCAACATCTCGAGGTTGTAGAGAAAGCTTTCCATAAGACCCCATCACCCCAAAGGATATAACACTGTCAACATTTTCAACAGTTTGTAGCAAAACACCTGTCTCTAGTGCATAGTACCCTAGATCTCCCCCATAACCATATTCAAGCGCAGACAAATCTGAGGCATAACGATAACTCCCACCATAGCCACGCAAAAATGAAGCAGGATTTTCATGAATTTCCAACATTCCACTAAAATTAGTCCGTACTATCTCTAACTGCTTGTTTTGATTACTGATATCTATCAAACCAGCGTGGAATAAACTATTTGGCAAAAGCAGATAAGTTGGCACCTGAGGAACAACAACCTTAACGCCTTGCCTAGAATGATGCTCACCACCTAAACCAAGTTTAGAACTCTGAGTTAATCTAAATGTAGTATCAGAATCAACAAATCCATTTTCGAGGCGGAAATCCCAAAAATCTCCTTCACCTTCGACTAATCTTTGAGACGCACTCGCTCTTCCTAATTCAGAGTTTGGGCCATAAGCATGAAGCCTATATTGGTAAGGTAGACCGTCCAATGCAATATAATCACCATCCAACAAGAAAGAATCTTTCTCTGCTGTTCCAGAAACCTGAATAATCGAGATACCTTTATCATTTCCATAATGCCCCGTACCACCTCCTGGACTTCCTGAAACACCATGCACATGTATTATTGTTTTTCCTTCAATATCACCATGGAATAAAAGACGATCCGTTTTTTGATTCTGAAGAGCCCCCCCCTTATTCAAATAGGTGTTGAGATAAAGATGTGCATTACCTTGTGCTTTATAAACTTCACCTGTTCCTCTCCCAACACGAAGTGTTTGATAGCCATCAACTATGTTAGCTTCTGGTTGTTCAAAAATAATAGAACTATCAATAAGATGTATTAATGAAATTGATGAAACACCTATAGAACTAGAAACTTGTAAATTTTTATTTTTCGGCCGTGATAAAATCCATTTTGAATCACCTCTCAACCGAAATTCAGCAGAAGAACTTTCATCAACATGTGTCCCCCCTACAAGTGTAGAAGCATCCACTGAAACCTTCACAAAAGAGCCATCCTCAACCTTCAGTAATAAATCTCCAGAAAGTTTGGAATTATCCAACAGCCTAACAACACCACCAGATCCTCTGCTATAAATAGCTGCACTCTTTGGAACTGTAAAAGAGGTTCTTGTCAAGCCAACAATCCCTCGTACGGGTAAGTTCGTTTTTGGAAGACTTCCGAACATCTCTTCCTCACCCGCAAAAATATAAAAATAATGAGGATACTCGTGATCCTTCATTTCCTCATTTCTGTCTCCTAGTCCCTCCCAAAAACGCAACCCATAAGACGTATTACTTTCTACCAAAACCGTAGAATCCACGATAGTTATAAAGATACCCTTCCCATCGATATTATTCCCATGCATTGAAAAACCATGAGCATTGGCTAGATTAACTTTACCTTTCTCAAAATGGATACTCCCAGCATCAAACGCATGAAAAGCTGAATTTTCATTATGGTCATCTATACTCATCCCCTGACTACCTTGTTCGGTAATAGAACTACTCCTTAAATCGACCTGTCCCCAATTTCTTACTTCAACTCCGATACCCTTTGTAAAGTTAATCTCTCCTCTTTCTATAATCACTTGTCCATGTTCACTCGCCACGACCCCATACTTCCAAAAACTTTCTTTTGAAATAACAGCACTTGAAGCATCCTTAACAGTTATATTTTTCCCGAAGAGAAGCGTTTTTCTTCCAGATGCTTGTATAGCAACAGTTTCATTCGTATTTTCATCAGTTTTTTGATAATTTTTATTGTAAAAGTAGTGTTTTTTACCATCATTACACCGATAAAATTCACTATTCATAATACATGAAAATTGATCCTGATTATTTTGTGTCTTACCATTAACGCCAGAACGACCTTGTACCCCAGTATTAACAACAGCACCATCTTGAACCGTAGCATCAACATTGTGTGCAAAAAAAAGAAATGCTGTTGTAAAAGTACATAAGGAAAAACGATTTTTAAATAGATTGACCATAATTACACCATAATTTTGCCCATAAAAGTAACACGTAATGTATCAAAGAAAACTTAACAAAGAGAAAAATTAGTACGTTTTGGATTAACTGTGCAGACCTTATTAATTCTTTTTGTGTTTTATGTAAATATGGAATTTAAAAGTTACTAAAAATACAGACTAAATCTATTTTTTTATAAGGAATTTGCAAAAATATAACTGAAAAATGAGAGAAAAATCATCTTTAAAGTTGTTATTTAAAAGCAGCTTTAAGAGATTTTTGTACATTAAGAATGCCTATTTTAACTGTTGTTTAATCAATACCCAAAGCGTGTATAATTAATATTCGAGATAAATATTATATTGAAACAATAGGCACTCGTAAGCAGACAAAACTGAATATATGCCAAAATTGGGAAGCAAAGCTATCACATACAGCTGTTTTAGACAGTGTTTATGGAAATACGAACTAATTTAGAAAGAGGAGGAAAGTGTAAAAATTAAAATCTGTTCCGATTTTTACCATCTCTTTTCAACATTTAAAAATATTCAGAGCCGTATCTAAAAGGTGAAAATGACATATAATTTTATCTTTTTATTTATCACATTCTTTAAAGAAAACGCACTTTCAAAAAAATAATACGTTATTTATGTTTCTAATCCACCAATTTTCTCAGATATATCTCATTATTTCCATCCCCATTTCATAACGACAGCAGATATAATATCAAGTTTATCGGATACAGCCCTCATTGCGCCTGAGTAGCATCTTTGTCTTTGCCAATTTCTAATATTGTAAATCCTCCCCTCTTAACATAATCCCCCAAATTATATTGACTCCTTTCTTAAACGATTATCCACTTGCTAATCTTACATATAATAGACAAAGGAATGCTTTTTATGGATTCATCATAAGAGCATTGAAAATATTTCAGCGCCCTAAATTAAAAAATATCTTTATAAATCAAAATATTATAAATAATATAATAATCACTCTGAAATACGCATTTTGAAACGATAACGTACAAACTCTTCAGATTTTTCAAAAAAAACGAAAGAAGTCCAACCCAAAAGCATATTAAAGATATGCAAAGTCACACTCTCGTAAAAATGCTATAACACAAAATGAATAGATAATGAGAAAAAGCCACAAGTATAACTTGTAGCTTTTTGAAAGATTAATCAAAAACAGCAACAAAACTAGAAATGATAACGCAATCCACCTGAAAAACTCGTTCCAGAAAAACCAGCTTTCGTTAGTTTGTGCTGATAAACCAAATCACCGTAAAGCGCAAATTTTTGAGATAATTGAGCATTAAAACCTAATCCAGTTTCTAATGAAGAACCAAAAGCACCTAACTGAAAAGCATCTTTAAAATGCACAAATTGTTTTCCTTCAAAACCATGAGCAAGATGAAGTTTGCCATAGAAAGAAACAACCTGAGCCTCATCAGTAGCAACCAGCCTCTTTGTTAAACGCCCTCCAACACGCCCTACCCACTGATGAAGTTTTCCTAAATCAATATCAAAGCCGTCCACATCACGTACCTTATTAAATTGAAGATATTGATAAACAACCTGAACTTGCGGATCAAAAACAAAACCGTCCTCTCCTACCATAAATGTTTTACCAGCAGACAATGAAGCACTTAAAGGATTTCCCTTTAATGTTGCCGTCTTGCCCCGTGCAGTTGTTAGAACATCACCTTTAAACAAACCGTAAGACACAAGACCATCAACGTAAAAACCTGCATCATGCTGCATACCACCGTATGCCGTAACTGACCATTTATCAAATGTACTTTTTTGACTCTGCTCAACATTCAAAGGTTGCAAAGAAAATCTCTCGTAAGCCCCGATAATTCCAAAAGAAGTGGAACCATACATATTTTCGATTGCTTTTAGCAAAACACCTGCTTCTAGTGCATTATAATTAAACTCGCCGCCATAACCATATTCAAGCGCGGAAAGATTTGAAGTATAACGATGATTGCCGCCATAACCGCTCACAAAAAAGAGAGGATTTTCACGACTTTCTAATAAGCCCCCAGAAGTAATTCGCAAAGCTTCTAACCGCTTATTTTGATTGTTAACATTCATCAAACCAATATGACGTAAAGCATTAGGCAAAAGGAGATAAGTCGGAACCTGCGGAACAACAGCCTTAACGCCCGGCTTAGGACGAGGATGGGGCTCCGGAGCTGGTTCTGGAGAAGGTTCTGGTCCCGGAATTGGCTTAGGAGAAGGATCTGGTTTAGGTTGAACATCAGAATCTATAGACCTACTTTCAAGGCGGAAATCCCAAAATTCTCCGCTCCCTTCCACTAATCTTTGATCCATGCTTGCTTTTCCAAACTCAGACCCTGGACCATAACCATAAAGCTTATATTGATAAGGTAATTCGTTTAACGCTACATAACCACCTTTCAACTGAAAAGAATCTTGCTTTGCTTCTCCTGAAACCTGAATGACTGAAATACCTTCATTATTTCCCCCCTTTCCCGTATATCCTCCTGGACTTCCTGCAACTCCATGCACTTGGAGCTTTGTTTTTCCCGAAACATCCCCATGAATTAAAACACGATCAGTCTTTTGATGATTAAGAGCACCACCAATATTCAGGTATGTATTAAGGGAAATAGAGGCACCTTCCCGTGCTCTATAAACCTCACCCTTTCCCTTTCCAATACGAAGAGTTTGATAATCATCAACAGAAGGAGATTCTGGTCTTTTAAAATGAATAGAGCTATCACCCATAAGACTAACGAGTGAAATAGAAGAATCATTTGCAACCTTACGTTGATCTTTTTGCACCTGTTGTTGTAAAATCCATGTAGAACGACCTCCCAAATAAAGTTCGGCATTAGAGTCTTTATCAACGTGTGTGCGACCTTCAAGCGTAGAACCATCAGCCAAAACGATCACAGATGCCCCTTTCTCAGCTTTTAATAAAAAATTCCCTGAACGAAGAGTGCTTTTCATCAAACTCACCGCACCAGAAATAACATTGCTGCCATAAAGAGCCGTATCGTCTTCAACAGAAAACTCTGTTGTATCCAAATTAACAACTTCCAATCGTGGTGGAGCTTTTTCTTCCTCTAATGAAATCTCCTCTTTTTTATCCCC
The DNA here is from genome assembly GCF_042196525.1 of Bartonella sp. AC62GZZY. Classification (NCBI taxonomy): domain Bacteria; kingdom Pseudomonadati; phylum Pseudomonadota; class Alphaproteobacteria; order Hyphomicrobiales; family Bartonellaceae; genus Bartonella; species Bartonella sp. AC62GZZY. The sequence goes on along the minus strand of NZ_JBHIQN010000015.1, from coordinate 15,014 downwards.
ATCTTCGCTCCATGGCTTTTCTCCCTGAAAATAGATACCATAAGATCCCTCACCCTTTACATTAATAGTAGAGGATTTAATATTAACCTCAGTCGCAGAAATTCCAGACTCAGAATGAGAATCCTTATTAGATAAATCTTTAACTTCCTGCTGAGAAATAGGATTGATTGTATTTTCTAATAATATGCCATGGACATCCACAGCACGAACAGTCGTACCTTTTAAATTAACAATCCCCTCTAAATCCGTACGAAAAACCGCATGATTATCCGAATTTTTTTCTTTACCTTTCCCAGTAATTCTAACATTCTCGAGATTTACCTTCCCACCTAACATGGAAGAAACCCCATGACTGTTCATAAAATCAACTGATCCACCTGACATCCAAACTTCTGAACGCTCATAACTTAAAAGACTTGCATTCCCATCAGCTGTCTTAATGTCTGTATCTTCTAAAAGAACAAACGAGTTCTCTGCTGCATCAACACCTTCATGACTCTCCTTAATCTTTCCATTTTTTACCTCAATCACTCCATTACTTACACGAAGGCCTATAACTGTATTTTTGATAGTCGGATCTTTTAAAACAACCTTACCGTTTTCTAATACGTGCACACCCACTAGAAAAGTCTCATCAGCAACTTCACTGCTAACAGTTACATTCTTCCCGCGAACTTCTGTACCTATTCCTTTCACCGTTATAGCAGTGGGATTATCAGGATAGAGGGAAACGTTTTCATTTGTAATCCTATAAGATTTATTATCAATTTTAGGATCTGTCCCGCAATTATCGCATATATAATATAATCCACTATAGTAATAAAACCCAGGATTCACACCTCTTTCATCAGAGTGCTCATTTTTAACCGTATTATCTACATTTTTCTGATGTTCATTCTCTCCATCCACTCCACTCAGCTTACGATAATCGCTCCCCCCACGAATACCCTCATCGTCATTGTCAATATCGATATGATGAGTAGGATAACCTTTCCCCCCACTCTCTCCCTTAAGAGGAAGCTTATGCTTATTACTCCCACTAAGATGAGGAGAAGAATTAGCAGAGACAACTGGGATAACCTTTATAACATAAGGTTTACTATCCTTCCCCTCTGTAGCCGCATAAACTTCTCTTCCATTTTGGAACAAAGAGAGGATAGCTGTTGTACAAGCACATAAACATACATGATTTCTAAAAACTTTAATCATAGTTCCCTCGAAACTTTTCTACCCCTCTCATTAAAAACAAAAGCACTTACAAAACACCCCTTTCTGCCCCTCAAAATATGAAAGGCGTAACAAAAGGACATGCCTCATGCTCATTTGAACCGTGCAATGAATTATCCCAATAAACCTGGCAGAAGCTCTACGCTAAAAACCATCTATAAGAGAATAATAACAAAACACAATTTATAAGTGTATAATGCATTCTGTATTTCGTGTAAAGAAAAAATGAAACCAGTGCGTGCAATTAATTAAAAACACAATCTAGCCTTGTGAACTTTAAAAATTAATCCACAAGGAGATGAATGAAACAATGATTTAAATCCGTAAAAAACAAACTCTCAAAAACGAGCTTTAGAAAACATCAATATGGTACCTTAATGAAGATTATTTATTGCCTCACGCTTTTGTTTGTCACGCTCTTTATGGAGTCACGTCCCTCACGCAAAACAGAAAACCATTGCTTTGCATATTCATGTACTTGTTTTAAAGAGATATCTCTCAATGCTCCCAAGCCCATTTCACGACAACGCCCATAAATGGTATAACGATAAAATCATCGAGCCGCTCCATCTTTATGCTTATGAAGAAGCAAGCCGACACCATCACACACTTTGCCAGCTCGTGGGTTTTACGACAACCATTAACCTTTGAAACAGTGCATTATAGGCACCTTTAGTCTTTTCTTGTACAATTTATATCCACATGTTAATTTCGCTTGTAACGTGCAAACGAATGGTTTTGATTGATTCAACATAGAGAAATTTGAAATGAAAAAATCTTACGATATTCAAGACTCTCATTCAACATGCAAAATAAATTAAATTATCTATATAAATAAATACATTACCTAAAAATACAATGTAACGCATGGCATCCCCCCCTGCACTCTTAAAAAGCCCATAAAAATGAGTCACTCTATTGCACCATCAACAGCAAAAATTTTAAGAAAATTTACTTTAGCGTAGAAAAACGCTCTCATGCGTAAAATAAACTATATTTTTTTGCTCAATCAAGAAGACGAAAATCTTTTAAAGACAACACAAGTTGTTACAAAGAAAAAAGGCAGCACAATGTGCTGCCTTTTCTAAAAAGGTACATAGTGTACCTTATATTAAAACTGATAACGTATTCCTCCGGAAAAACTTGTTCCCGAAAAACCAGCCTTATTAAGCTTATGTTGATAGAGAATATCAGCATGCAGAGAGAACTGTGGCAACAATTTGGCATTAAAACCTAATCCAGCCTCTAGAGAAGAACCAAAAGCTCCTAACTTGAAAGCATCATTGAAATGCACAGACTGTTTTCCTTCAAAACCATGAGCAAGATAAAGCTTACCATAGAAAGCAACAGCATTCACGCCTTCAGAACCTGTAGGAATCTTGGTTAAACGTCCACCAACACGTGCTACCCACTGATTAAGGTTACCCATTTCAATATTAAAATTGTCGATATCACGGGCCTTATTAAACTGGAGATGTTGATACACAACCTGAACCTGCGGATCAAAGACAAAGCCCTTATATCCTGTCATAATTGTCTGACCACCAGCTAAAGAAACACTCAAAGGATTACCTTTTAATGTTGCTGTTTTACCCCGTGCAAGGGTGAGAACATCACCTTTGAACAGACCATAGGATAAAAGACCGTCAACATAGAAGCCAACATTATGCTGCATGCTACCATATACCGTAGCAGTCCATTTATCAAATGCACTCTTCTGACTGTGCTCAACATTCACAGGCTGCAGAGAAAGTTTTCCATAAGTTCCCATAACGCCAAAGGATATAGCACTATCAGCATTTTCAATAGTTTGCAGCAAAACACCTGCCTCTACACCATTATAACTAAGATCACCTCCGTAACCATATTCAAGTGCGGACAGATCTGAAGCATAACGGTAACTTCCACCATAGCCGCGCAAGTATAAAGCAGGATTTTCACGAACCTCTACCATTCCTGTAGAAGTCATCCGCAACGTCTCCAATTGCTTATTTTGATTGCTAATATCCATCAAACCAGCGTGGAATACGCTATTAGGCAAGCTGAGATAAGTTGGAACCTGTGGAACAACAGACCTTACAAATTGTGCAGGAAGGGCAGCAGATCCAACAGACTTAACATACTGATTTTCTAGACGGAAGTTCCAAAATTCTCCACCATCCTTAACAAATTTCTGCTGAACATGCTCCTGTTTCGAAGTCGCTTCTGGAGCATAAGCACGAAGGGTGTATTTGTAAGGTGAGTTTCTCAGTGCAACATAATTGCCATCGAGTTGGAAAGAGTCTTTCTTCGCTTGACCATAAACCTGAATAATTGAAACACTATGAGCAATCTTGGCATTCGCTTTACCATCTCCTACATTGCCCGCATCACCTCGTACATGTATTTTTGTTTTTCCAGAAACATCACCATGAATGACAAGCCGATCAGTGACTTGCTGATCACTCGGATCACGAGGATTTAAACGTGCATTGAGATGAATTACAGCATTACCCTGTGCCGCATAAACTGTTCCTTTCCCATTTCCAATATGGAGAGTCTGATATTTGCCTTCAGATTCCGAAGGTGCAAAATCAATAGCACTATTTACAAGACTTACAGAAGCAATGCATGAATCCACACATCCTGAATCTAGAGTTCCTAAATTCCTCTGTGCACTTCTTTTTAGAATCCACTGTGAATTATTAGCCAAGTCTAATTTTGCATAAGAATTTTTATCAACGCGAACACCGCCTGTAACAATAGAACTATCAACTGAAACCAATATGTTCGAATCATTCTCGGCTTTTAATAACAAGTCACCAGCAAGAGTTGTTTTATTTTCTAATGAAACATGACCACCAGAATTATTACCATAGATAGCTATACCATTTGCAACTTGAAAATCAGTTTTTTTCAACGAAACTGTCCCCGTTACGCCTATAGGTGTATTCTCCTGTTTGGATACAACGCTCCGCTTAACAACGCCTGTTTGCGCAATTTCTAGATTCTGACTTCGATTTTGTTGACTCGCTTCCTTCTGCGTTCCCCCATCAAAATATATGCCGTAGACTCCGTCGCCTTCCACTTTAACAGTAGAAAACTCGATATTTACGTAATTCATAGTAGGACGAACGTCAGAAGATCTCCTTCTCCTAGAAGAGCCGGTCTCAACTACATTATCATCAGACTTTATAATCCACAAAGCATGAGCATCAGTAACAACATTTCCGTTCTTAAAATCAACAGAAGCATTATCACTCACCAAAAAAGCTGCACGTCCAAATTTCTCTGTAGAATTCGACTTTCCTGCTTCTTTTTTCGCAGTAATATTAACTTTGTTTAATCTTACACGTCCCCCCGCTTCTGATCTCACAGCCACTCCATTTGTCAGCATAACCGTTCCAGAGTCCATAGTTACCTCACCAGCCTGACTCGCCAAACCAGCCACAGCTAAATCCCCCGTTACGTTAATTTTCGTATCCTTTAAATCAACAGATGATCCAGAACCCGCCAAAGCGCCCACATAAAGCGCATCTACTGTTCCACCAATCATCTTAACCTTCCCGCCACTTTTAGCTTCAAGCCCAATCACAGAAGATTGAATTGTTGAGTTTTTATCCAAAACAATCTCTGCTTTTTCTTCTGCAAGCACAGCACTCACGAGTTTTGATGGAGTAACACCAAAATTATCTTTACTATCTGAAGAATCCGCACCACTAATAGTAGTACCCTCTAGCTTGATAACTGTATTTGGATTTATTGCATGCATAGAATGCTGAGTTTTCTCACTTGCCTTCAGTGTCTTCCCTGTTATTGTCCGCGATTTACCATCTCTACACAAATAAATAGTCCGTGATCCCTTCTCTCCATTATTATTATTCATATCATCACATGTAGAAGAAATCGTTTCCTTACCAATACTATTAGGCGGAACAATACGTCCAACAGGTCCATTAGAAGGTGTAGAAGATTTCTCAGAAACCGCAGAAGAAGGCTTTATGGAAGCTGCTGATTTTATAGATGGAAGCTTATTCGATATAGTATGCCCAGATGATACAGAAATCCCATCTGTCGATATCACTGAAACCCTATCTGGATCAGATCTCCCAAGTGAACTAGCTCCTGAAAGTATTAAATTTAACGAACTTCTACCTCTAGATGAAGGAGATGAATTGGACGAAACAGTATATACGTTATGCCCAGATGTCCCAGATCTTGCAGGATTAGTAGATGCCCTCTCCTCAGATACAGTAGGAGTAACAGGAGACGTAGTAGAAGAAGGAATAGACGTTACAACTTCAGATGTTCTAGCCTTCCCCTGATCAGTAGATGTGCCCTCCTCAGATACAGCAGAAGCAACAGAAGGCGTAGTAGAAGAAGGAACAGACGTTACAGCTTCAGATATTCCAGCCCCACCCTGATCAGTAGATGTGCCCTCCTCAGATACAGTAGGAGTAACAGGAGACGTAGTAGAAGAAGGAATAGACGTTACAACTTCAGATATTCCAGCCCCACCCTGCACAGTAGATGCGCCCCCCTCAGATACAGTAGAAGCAACAAGAGATGGAGTAGGAGAAGGAATAGACATTACAACTTCAGATGCTTCACTCTCTACATTATAGTACCCTTCATATCCACCGTCTGTATGATCTTCATCACCTGTCTCAACATCATAGTATCCTTCATATCCACCGTCTGTATGATCTTCATCACCTGTCTCTGTTCTATGAACTCCAGAATTCACACCAACTGTATCAGAATCACCGTAACCTACTATAGTATATTCTACTTCATTTGCATTCTGTCTAGGATCTTCACTTCCATCAACAGCAAAAAGATAAATACCTGTACTTTCATCATTTGTTACCAGTTCTTCATCATAACTGAAAGTTTCCCCCGGAATATAAGGATTCGATACCCTTCTTTCATTTCCATCAACAGTCTCCTCAGTTGTCAAGGTATGTAGAACAGTAGGTAAAGGATCTGATATTGTAGAGGGCTCATTTCCAGCCTCTTCATGACTTACATCACCTGTATCAGATCTCCCTAAAGTGCCTGCTCTTGGGTTAACACCAGAGGCGCCTGCAGGAACAACATCTCTTGTACCAGCGGCTTCCTTTTCTTCTCCGCTAACCTCAAAATTATCAAAATACTCAAGATTAAAAACTGTATTAAATAAACGAGGAACAGCCCATGTGTATTCCGCTAAGACTATTTCTGATGCCAAAGGAGGTTCTGCCTTAGTACCATTTGCAGCTTCTATTTTACTTTCTAACCGGTAATCCCAAATCTGTTTACTTTTTACCAATTTATTATCGAAATATTTCATCTTCGAAGGAGTCGTTGGACCGTAAGCACGAAGGATATACTGATAAGGTGAACCGCTTATTGTAACATACGCATCATTCAGCGTAAAAGAATCTTTTCTCGCCTCGCCATAAACCTGAATAATTGAAATACTCTGAGGTTTATAACCTTGAGCACTCTGATCTTGTTGATCATCACCATTTTGTCTAATTGGAAGCACATGCACCTTAGTTTGACCAGAAACATCACCATGAATTAAAAGCCTATCAGATAGTTGAGAATCCTCTGATGCATCAGCCGGCACAAATGCACCGAAATAAATATGAGAATCCCCAGAAGCGGTGTAAACTGTGCCTTCCCCATTTCCTATGCGAAGCATTTGATAACTATAGTTTTGTAAATTAGCACCATTTTGTAAAGGCAAAAACGAAATAGCAGAATTGTCAAGTTTTACAAATGAAATACATGAATCCTCGCAATTCCCATTATTATGCTTCGCAAATCTACTTTTCGTTAAATGCCACTTTGATTCATTGAACAAAAAAAGCTTACCCTGAGAACCTTTTTCAACATAAGCTTCACCTCTAACTATAGAATCATTAACAAAAACCGACACCTCAGAAGTAGATAGAGCTTGTAAGAATGAATTACCAGAAACATTCGATGTGTTATCTATAAGGACAGAACCTCTCATATGATTACCTACAATGGCTGTACCATCTGGCACATTAAAAGTAGTGTTTTGCAAAAGAACTAAAGACTGCTTATTTTGTAATTGGGCACTTTTTATTTGGCTCTGTTCTGAATCATCGGATTGATTATCAAGATATACGCCTATAGACCTTTCGCCACTCAAGTTAATAGTTGAAGATTTTACAGAAGCCCTAATCCTAAAATCCACTTCATCGGTTCTTTCATCGGTTCTTTCTGCATCGGTTCCTGTCCTTGTCTTTTGTCCTAAAATTTTGGGTATAAGATAGCGAGCATAGCCCAAAGAAGAAAGAAACTCGACAGTGGGGTCATCCATTTCAATACGCTTCACTTTTCTATTACAATTTCTTGCATCATTTTCAGAATCTTCAGCATCATTGTCAAAGGCCCATATACCAACAGAATTTGAATGACTAATGTTTCCATTTTTAAAGGAAATAAAACCTACATCTGTAGATAAAATGCTACTCAATTGCTGTGCTGCAGCGTTAGGTTGCTGTCCTGCAACGTTAGGTTTACTTCCATTGATTGTAACACTAACAGTATCTAGTTGAATGATTCCTCCGTTTTCTGCCACAACTACAGTTCCACCTGTCGGTACAATAACCTTCCCCAATTTCATGTCTATTACTGATCCAGTGCTAGCACGCAAACCAGTTGCATCATCAATAGATTCCTCTTCACTACTCCCCCCCTGTTGGCCCGACACATTAATCTCTGTATCACGCAACAGAATAAGTGATTCATTCACAGCCTCAGCACCCATAATTGCATTATGAATTTTCCCTTTTTCCATAACGACCTTTCCACCATATGAAGCGTAAAGCCCAGTGTCAAAATCACGAATCCACGAGCTTTCCAATTTAATCACTCCATCTTCTGATGCAAATACAGCGCTCCCATACTGCGGCGTTATATCCTCCTTAACACCTGAACCAGGTTGATTCCTAAGAGATGAAGAGTACAATTTAATAATCGTCTGTTTAGTAGTTTTTGCTGATCCTTCAACAACATTTCTTTTATTAAAATCAACCATTCCCGCTGCTACAGCATTAGCACCCTCCTTCTTCACCATAACCGTACTATACTTCATTGAGTGTTCTTTTCTATCACTACAAACAATAGGTGATAAAGGATCAACAAAACTTTTATAACTCACTACATTACATGCATTGGCACCAACACCACCAGGAACACCACCAGGAACACCACCAGGAACACCACTACTCGCTATAGAAGCATCAACACCTTGTAAAAGGAAAAGAGCACTCGCTGTCAGTGCGTACAAACGTGTACGCTTTTTAAATACATTGATCATATGTCAAACTTTCTAAATAATGTTGCAAAAACACTAGAATTAAGTGAAAATGAGGTAAGTGAACAATTTGTAACATATGTCAGTCAACTTTACAACATAGTGTTATTTATTTACGCTTCATTTTGTGCATAAAAATACCAAAGTTAAGTTTTTAAGTGCGCAAACCTTTGTAATATTAGATAAAAGGATAAAATCACGATGATAAAATATATGAAATGGATGACTTGTGTTTTACTGGTTGCAATTAGTTTTGCAACGATTTTGTGGACGCATACGAGTATTGCAAATACGAGTACCCAGACAAATATAACAATTGATCATGTTTCAGGCACGACTTCTGTTCCCACTTCTCCGCAAAAGGTTGTTGTGTTTGATCTTGCCTCGCTAGATAATATGAATCGCCTTGGTATCCAAGCAGTTATCGGCGTTCCTGAAGGAAAAAAACCTTCCTATCTGCAACAATTTGACGATGCAAGATATGAAAGAATAGGGACCGTTTTTGAGCCCGATTATGAAAAAATTGCCACTCTTCAACCCAATTTGATTATTATTTCCTCCAGAACCCAAGCAAAATATAAAGACTTATCCAAAATAGCTCCAACAATTGATCTAACAGTAGAAAATGAAAATTCTCTTGAAGATATTAAACGAAATGTGTCTATCCTTGGAAAAATTTTTGGCAAAACACAAGAAGCAGAAAAGGAAATTGCAAAACTCAATGAAGCTTTTGCTGAAGTCCATAAAAATACCCAAGGAAAAGGCACCGGGCTCATACTCATGACCTCTGGTGGAAAAATCAGTGCTTTCGGACCAAAATCACGTTTCGATATTTTTCACTCCGCTTTTGGAATTGCCCCTGCAACCGATAAACTTACCGTGCAAAAACATGGACAACTCATTTCTCCTGAATTCATTCTTGAAACCAATCCTGATTGGTTGTTAGTGATTGATCGCGATGCAGCCATTGGGCGGGAAGGACAATCCGCAGCACAATTGCTCAACAATGAGCTTGTTCACCGCACAACAGCAAGCAAACAAAACCAAATTATTTATTTGGACTCTTGGAGCTGGTATCGTGCAAATGGTGGTTTAACGGCACTCATTGAAACCGCACAGCAAATCAATGAAGCCTTTACAAAGAGCAAATAAGCGCACGAAAGAGCTTGCTTGCTATATAAATAAAATTTAAAAGCAGAGGTTGTTTATAAAATAACCTTTGTTTTTTTATTAAATTTTGTTAGAAAATGATTTAACGTGAAGAATTACTGGATAACCATAACACTTCTAATTTTCCTGTCTATCCTCAGCATTTTTGTTGGTTATTCTGATGTCTCACCTTCTAACCTTTTCGCAGCCGATCCCCATGCGTGGCTTATTTTTTGGCAAACGCGTCTTCCTCGTACCATTGCAATCATTTTAGTAGGCGCAGCACTTGCACTTTCAGGTATGATTATGCAACTATTAACACGCAATCGCTTTGTCGAGCCATCAACCGTCGGAACCGTTGAATCTGCTTCCCTTGGCATTCTTTTTATTATGATTTTTTTGCCCGATGTTCCTGTTTTAGGAAAAATGGTCGTTGCGACAATCTTTGCCATGGCAGGCACTTTACTTTTTATGTTTTTATTGCAACGCATTCCTCTAAAATCTGCTCTCATTGTCCCCCTTACAGGGATTATGCTAAGTTATATTATTGGCTCTTTAACCAATGCCATTGCAGATTATGAAATGTTACTTCCTTCTCTTCAAGCTTACTTATTTGGCAGTTTTGCGATGATTCTTGAAGGAAAATATGAGCTTTTATGGTTATCCCTTCCCCTTTGTATTCTGGCCTATTGTACGGCTGATCGCTTTACGGTTGCAAGTTTGGGAGAAGATTTAACCAATAACCTTGGATTGAATTATCGTGTTGTCATGTTTTTTGGCCTTTTTATTGTCGCCTCAATTACCGCTGTTGTCGTCTGTACCATTGGCCGTATTCCTTTTGTTGGGTTGATTATTCCAAATATTGTTTCAAGTTTCATGGGAGATAATATGCGCTATACCGCTCCTTGGGTAGCAATCAGCGGCGCAGGATTGGTCTTGATTTGTGATCTTTTAGGACGAATCATTCAACCTTCTTTTGAAATTCCCATCAGTACCATGATGGGCGTGATCGGTAGTTTTATTTTTATAATACTCCTTTTACGCTGGAGAAAGCATCTTGGATAGAAAAAAAACAACAATATGTGTATTAACGACGCTTATCATCATGGCATGTACTGTCATTAGTCTTTACATGGCGTGGAATATCAATGTTTATACATGGACATTTCGCCTTACAAAACTTATCTCTCTGCTCCTTATTGCCTATGCAATAAGCGTTTCTACGGTTTTGTTTCAAACAATTGTTAACAATCATCTTCTTACCCCTTCACTTATGGGATTTGATCAGCTTTATATTTTAATAAAGACTATCCTGCTGTATTTTGTAGGCTCTCTTTCTTTGCCCTTTTTGAATGAAGAAGGGCAGCTCATTCTCGAAGCCCTCATTCTCATTATCTTTTCAACAAGTCTTTTTCGCTGGCTCTTTTCAGGAAGCTTAAAAGGGCTTCACTTGACGCTTTTAATTGGTGTTGTTTTAGGCGGCTTTTTTTTCAGTTTACGCATGTTTATGCAATTGCAATTAAATCCAGACCAAATGATGAATTTAACGGACATCATGTTTGCAAATTTTAATAAATTCAATACGTCATTAATAAGCTTTGCCACAATCATTGTCTTCATTGTAAGTTTGATTGGATGGCGTTCACGTCATCTTCTTGATATTTTGGCTTTGGGACGTGAAAATGCTCTCAATCTTGGCGTTAATTACCACAAAAGTGCGACAGCTGTCCTTATTTTTGTTTCCATTCTTGTATCCATTTCCACCGCATTGGTAGGCCCCGTCACTTTTTTTGGACTGTTAGTTGCCAATCTTTCCTATGAACTTTCTCCTCAAACAAAACACAGTGTTGTTGTCCCTATTGCAATATTATTAGCGATTATTTGTTTGGTGGGGGGACAATTTATTTTAGAGCAAATTTTTCATATGGCAGGGCGTTTAAGTTTTATCATTGAGTTTTGTGGAGGTATCGTCTTCTTAATGTTATTGATGAAGGGAAAATTAAAATGATTGAGATCAATCATCTTTCCAAGGCGTACGGAGCACGATTGATTATCGATAATTTATGCCTTCATCTTCCAAAAGGGGGGATTATTTCTCTCATTGGGCCCAATGGTTCGGGAAAATCAACTCTTTTAATGCTGATAAGACGTCTTTTACCGCACCATCAAGGGACAATTAACATTGACGGCTTTGATATTGATAAAATTCCTCACGATATTTTGGCTCAAAAACTCTCAATTTTACGTCAAGATAATCCTTTATCCTTCCGTTTAACCGTGTATGATTTAGTAAGTTTTGGGCGCTATCCTTATTCAAAAGGCTGGTATACACATGAAGATAAACAATTTATCGACAGTGCACTACGCTATCTCGGCTTACAAGATTTACAAGACCGTTTTTTAGATGAACTTTCTGGCGGTCAGCGTCAACGCGCTTTTATAGCAATGGTTATCTGCCAAGACACTGATTATCTTCTCTTAGATGAGCCATTAAACAATCTGGATATGAAACATGCCGTTTCTATGATGAAGCAATTACGCCGCACAGCTGATGAACTGAAAAAAACCATTCTTATTGTTATGCACGATATTAATTTTGCCTCATCTTACTCAGATATGATTGTTGCACTGAAAAATGGGAAAGCAGCCTATTGTGGGACTCCAAAAGAAATCATGCAACCAAAAATTCTTAAAGACATTTATGATGTCGATATTCAAATCAAAACAATTAATGACATCCCTATCGCTCTTTATTATCGATAATCATAAAATTTTTTTCGCTTACATGCACCGTAGAATCTGCTAGGGATAGTAAAATTGGCTTATTGGGGAATAGTTTAATGGTGTAACAGCTGACTTTGACTTCGTCAATCTTGGTTCGAATCCAAGTTCCCCAGCCCGTATTTAATGATTGTAGCTTGTCATCGGGTTTTGTATAATTTGAAAGTAGATTTTGCATCAATTTATTTTTTTCAAAGGATCTTCAAAAACTTTCAAGGGTTATTTAAAATCCCTTTAATGCATATTTTCTCTTCCTCTAAAAATTGCAATTTGAGATGATAAGCTCTTGAGCCGGTGCGGATTCTTTGAACCACATGTATAAGATGTGCCAACCCCTTTTATCTTAAATTGGCTAAAGATTTTTCGGATCTGAAGCACATAATTGAGAGAGAAGAAACTTTCCCTTTAATTGCACAAGCAAAGCAAACATCGTCTGGTAATCCTCTCGCAAATAAATCCTTTCCATAATAATACACGTATATCTGTCTCTGTTTATGGGAAAGCCTTATCTAATAGCTATAAACCTATCTAAAGAGAGAATTCAAAAAAGAAAGCCGAGCCAAATGACATGACGCGGCTTTCAGATATTGATTATAAGATTCAAATGAATCATCCACAATGGAGTAATGAATGCATATATACAAAACGTATCATATTGCAAGGGCTCTATTTAGAAATATGAAAACTTATCAAAAGAAAATGCATCTTAAATGAATGTCTTCTCAATAAGGCTTTCATAAGTATCTTTTCATTTTGCACTCAAATGTAACTTCTTTGCAAATTAACCAGCTCAAATTTGAGTTGGCAAAATCAATCAATTCAATTTTGGAAGCATTATCTTTGGAATAGCCATCTTTAAACATTATAGCTTTTGACACAAAATTGAGTAAAATCCCATGCCTTAGATGTTACAATGGTTTTGAATTTTTCTGCCTCATCTTTTTTTCAATAGGTGCCCCCAAATTTTGAGAGAGCTCATTTGGTTTTGTATTTTTAAACTGTAACTTTTAAAACGTTTTTTCTCGCTTGCTTGCGTTATATCATTGAAATGCTTTCGGTTTGATAAGACATAACATTGTGATGATAGTATCTATATAATGCCTGCCTATCATTTACTAAATTTTTAGCAAGCGTTTTTAAAAACGTATCATAAAATTTATGACACGTTATGAATAATAACCGCTTTTCATTTCATTTGAATGCACCCATGCGTTATAGTATTTGCATCATGATTTGCTTTTTATAATCTATACATCCATGGCAATCCTATATAAAAAATGATCAATTCAAACATGCATAAAAGTATGGATTCTTAAGTGGATTCATATAAAATAATTGCACTTAATATATTTATTTTATTAGTTTTTGTACAATGCCTTTTTAACTTCATAAAGATATCAATTTCCTTGTAAAGAATATTCCTCCCATTCCAATAAAAGGCTCAATATAAGTGCGATGAGGGATAGCTTTTATGATTTTACAAGTACTGATCACTGGCCATGCAATAACGCCGACTGATCTCCAAACCAATTAGACCACCTGTGGAAACAGGCAGGCTGTGGGGCTGAATATAAATGGAACAGCACCGAACGAATAAGCCACGCGCCGCAAGTAAGCCTCTTAGCGTGCATAGCTTATAGGTTTTGGAAACAGATAATTATTATAATTGAGGTACTATAATTTAGGCGATTAAAGATCGGATCTCAAACTTTTTAATCCAGTGGACAAACACGAATAATGTGTCCGTCCGGATCTTTGATTAGGAAGGTACGTCCAAATACATCAGTATACGGTTCCTTCAAAACATTTATCTCAACAGTGGTTTGCTCTTGCCATTCCGCATATAGCTTATCTACGTCCTCTCCTGTTGGCAACATAATGCCGATTTCTGAAAAACGAGGCACATTCTCCTCAGGCGTATCGCCCCCTGACCAGAGAGCAAAGAGTGCATCCCCCGAAGAAGCAAATGCAACATAGCGTGGCGAAGTAAACACAGGCTCTTTCTTGAAGATGAATTTATAAAAAGCTGTAGAATACTCTATGTTTGAGACATATACCAACTGTAGGTTTGGGGTAACAGGATAAGTGGAAATATTACTCATTAATTCTCCATGATTTAGTAGAAACTGCCCCTATATAGAGGATATTTCAATAAGAGTTTGTGATGCTTCCATTCGCGGTGTGCTCTATTTATATGTTTTTACTCACTTATTGCTATATGCTAAAATATCGAGGCCGCCACCACTGGGATTATAATGATATCCCTATCGCTCTTTATTATTGATAATCTAAAGATTTTTTGCACTTGCCTACACTATAGAATCTGCTAGAAATGGTAAAATTGGCTTATTGGGGAATAGTTTAATGGTAGAACAGCGGACTCTGACTCCGTCAATCTTGGTTCGAATCCAAGTTCCCCAGCCAGCAGGTTGTAGCTAGTGTAGCTTGCCTGTAGCTTGCCAGCAGGTTTTGTATATTTTGCCACTAGGTTTTGTACCAATTCATTTTTTTTCAAAGAGTTTTAAAGGTGTTCTCAAAGGGT